>JBOHLC010000412.1:0-4475 GCA_050729395.1 Caulobacteraceae bacterium | reverse complement strand
GGCCGGGAGTCTATCCTATCAGCCCGGCCATGTCTTCCGCCCACCTGGCCGAGGCGCGCGCCGCCATCGCGCCGCTCTACCGCCGCCCCGAGCCGGAGGCGCTGCGGGATCTCGCCGCGCGGGCGAGGCTCGCGCCGGCGGAGCGGGCGCGCGTGCGGACCGAGGCCGGCCGCCTGCTGAAGGCCTTGCGCGCGCCCGGCCGCGCCGGCTGGGTCGATCGTTTCCTCAGGGAATACAGCCTGTCGAGCGAGGAGGGCTCGGCCCTGCTCGGCTTGGCCGAGGCCTATCTGCGCGTGCCCGACCCCGGCACGGCCGACGCTCTCATCCGCGACAAGCTGGCGCTGGGCGACTGGCGCGCGCACCTGGGTTCGGCCGACTCGGCGCTGGTCAATGGCGCGACCCTGGGTCTGATCCTCGCCCAGTCCCTAACCGAAGCCTCGGCCAGCGGCGCGACCCTGCGCGGGCTGACCGCGCGGATGGGCGAGCCGGCCATCCGCGTCGCGGTGGCCAGCGCCATGCAGCGCATGGGCGAGGCCTTCGTTCTCGGCCGCGACATCCGCGAGGCGCTGCGCCGGGCCGAGCGCGGGGCCAATCGCGCGTTCCGCTATTCCTTTGACATGCTGGGCGAGGGGGCCAGGACCGCGCCGGACGCGGCCGTCTATCTCGAGGCCTACCGCGAGGCGATCCGCGCCATCGGGGCCGAGGCCGGCGGCGACGACGTCGCCGGCCGCGACAGCATCTCGGTCAAGCTGTCCGCCCTCAACCCGCGCTACGAGCCTTTTCAGGCCGGCCGCGCCGTGCCGGAACTGACCGGCGCGCTGATCGAGTTGGCGCGCCTGGCCAAGGCCGACGGCATCGGCCTCACGGTCGACGCCGAGGAGGCCGAGCGGCTGGAGATGTCGCTGTCGATCGTCGAAGGCGCGGCGCGCGATCCGACGCTGGCCGGCTGGGATGGCCTGGGCATGGCCGTGCAGGCCTATCAGCGCCGGGCGCCGGCTGTGATCGACTGGGCTGACGCCTTGGCCAGCGCCACCGGGCGCCGGCTGATGGTGCGACTGGTCAAGGGCGCCTATTGGGACAGCGAGATCAAGCGCGCGCAGGAGCGCGGCCTTGCCGACTATCCGCTGTTCACCAGGAAGAGCGGCACGGACGTCAGCTACATGGCCTGCGCCCGCTCGCTGCTCGAGCGCGACGGGCTCTATCCGGCGTTCGCCACCCACAATGCGCTCACCGTGGCCACGGTGATGGAGTGGGCCGGCGCGCGGCGCGACTTCGAGTTCCAGCGCCTGCACGGCATGGGCGAGGGCCTGTACGAGGACCTGATGGCCAAGGAGGGCGTGGCCGTGCGCGTCTACGCCCCGGTCGGCGGCTATCGCGACCTGCTGGCCTATCTCGTCCGCCGGCTGCTCGAGAACGGGGCCAACACCAGCTTCGTGCACCTGATCGGCGCCGCCGGGGTCAGCGACGACGAGCTTCTGGCCGATCCGGTCGAGGAGGCCGAAGCCGCCGGCTTCACGCCCCATCCGGCCATTCCCCTGCCGCCGGATCTCTACGGACCGGATCGGCGCAATTCCGCCGGCGTCGATCTCTCCGACGGGGCCGTCGTAGCCGATTTGCTGGCCAAGATGCACGGCGCCTGGAAGACGCCGGCGCGGGCCGCGCCGCTGATCGGCGGGCGCGAAGGTCGCGGGGAGGCCCGCGAAGTGGCGAACCCGGCCGATCACGGCCAGGCGGCGGGTATGGTCATCGAGGCCAGCGCGGCCGATGTCGCCCGCGCGGTGGACGTCGCCGCCGCCGCCCAGCCGGCCTGGAACGCGCGCGGCGCGGATGAGCGCGCGGCCATTCTCGAGCGCCTCTCCGATCTCCTCGAACGCGACCGCGCGCCGCTGATGGCGCTGGCGGTGCGCGAGGCCGGCAAGACGCTGGCCGACGCCCTCGGCGAAGTGCGCGAGGCGACCGACTTCTGCCGCTACTATGCGATCGAGGCCCGCCGCCACGGCGCGCGTCTGCGCCTGCCGGGGCCCACAGGCGAGCTGAACGAGCTTACCCTGGCCGGCCGCGGCGTCTTCGCCTGCGTCAGCCCATGGAACTTCCCCCTGGCCATCTTCCTCGGCCAGGTCGCCGCCGCCCTGGCCGCCGGCAATGCGGTGGTCGCCAAGCCGGCGCCGCAGACCCCGCTGATCGCGGCCCACGCGGTGCGTTTGGCCTACGAGGCCGGCGTGCCAGGCGAGGTGCTGCAGCTGGTTCCGGGCGGGGCCGAGGTTGGCGCGGCGATCGTGGCCAATCCGCGCGTCGCCGGCGTCGCATTCACCGGTTCGACCGCCAGCGCCCGGCGCATCGCCCGGACGCTGCTTGAGGACGAGAGCCGGCCGCTCGTGCCGCTGATCGCCGAGACCGGCGGCCTCAACGCCATGCTGGTCGATTCAACGGCCCTGCCCGAACAGGTGACGGCGGACGTCATCACCTCGGCCTTCCTCTCCGCCGGCCAGCGCTGCTCGGCCCTGCGCCTGCTATGCCTGCACGAGGACGTGGCCCCGGCGATCCTGAAGATGCTCCAGGGCGCGATGGACGAGCTGATCATCGGCGATCCGGCCGATCCGGCCACCGACGTCGGGCCGGTGATCGACGCCGACGCCAAGGGCCGCATCGACGCCTATGTCGAGGCCCATCGCGCCAGCGTCATCCACGCCCTTGCCATTCCGCCCGGCCTGGCGGCGGGAACCTTCGTCGCCCCGACCCTGATCCGCGTCGGCCGCGTGGCCGATCTCGACCGCGAGGTCTTCGGCCCCATCCTGCACGTCACGACCTTCAAGGCCGGCGCAATGAACGAGACGGTCGAGGCGGTGATGGCCTCGGGCTACGGCCTGACCTTGGGCGTGCATACGCGCATCGGCTCGGCCGCCGACGCGGTGAGGGCCCGCGCGCGCGTGGGCAATCTCTATGTCAACCGCTCGATGATCGGGGCGGTGGTCGGCGTGCAGCCGTTCGGCGGTGAGGGCCTTTCGGGCACAGGTCCGAAGGCCGGCGGCCCGCACTATCTGCCGCGCTTCTGCGTCGAGCGCACCTGGACGGTGGACACCACCTCGGCCGGCGGCAACGCCAGCCTCCTGAGCCTGGAGGGGTGAACGGCTTCGATCTGATCGTCGTCGGCCTGGGCGCGGCGGGCAGCGCCACGCTATGTCAGGCGGCCAGGCGCGGCGCCCGCGTGCTCGGGCTCGACCGTCACCGGCCGCCGCACGACCAGGGCTCGAGCCATGGTGAGACGCGCATCATCCGTCAGGCCATCGGCGAGGGGATGGACTATGTGCCGCTCGCCCTGCGCGCCTACCAGCTCTGGCGCGAGATCGAGGCCGAGAGCGGCGAGACCCTGCTCAGAACCTATGGCGCGTTGATGATCGGCGCGCCGAACCTTGGAGCCGTCCACCACGGCAAGCATGATTTCCTCGAGCGAACGATCGAGGCGGCGAAGGCCTTCGGCATCGGCCACGAGGTGCTGGACGCGGCCGAGGTCCGCTCGCGCTATCCTCAGTTCCGCATCCGCGACCATGAGCGCGCCTACTTCGAGCCGGACGCGGGCGTACTCTATCCCGAGCGCTGCATCGCCGCCCAGCTGGCGCTCGCCGGCCGTCATGGCGCGGCGATCCGCGCGGGCGAAGCGGTGACAGCGGTCGAGGCCGTCCGCGGCGGCGTCCGGGTGACGACCGACCAGGGATCCTATGAGGGCGCGCGCGCGGTCGTGGCCGCCGGCGCCTGGACGGCCAGCCTCTTGGGCGGCGCCTGGGCGAGCGCGCTGAGCCTCTGGCGTCAGAGCCTGCACTGGTTCGAGCCGGACGATCCCGCGGTATTCGCGCCGAAGCGCTTTCCGGTGTTCATCTGGATGCACGGCGCGGGCGAGGGCGACTGGTTCTACGGCTTCCCGCGCGAGACCGACTTCGGCGGGGTGAAGATCGCCTCCGAGCAGTTCGCGAGCGAGACGACCACTCCCGAGGCGCTCGACCGCGTGGCCACCCGCGCCGAGGCCCTCGCTGCCCACGCGCGCCATGTGCAAGGCCGCATCGACGGCTTGCCGGCCCGCTGGCTGCGCTCGACCGCCTGCGTCTACACCTGCGTGCCGGAGAGCCGATTCATCATCGGCCCCGACCCGGCCCGCGAGCGTGTGACCGTGTTTTCGGCCTGCTCCGGGCACGGTTTCAAGCACTCGGCGGCGATCGGCGAGGCAGTCGCCGCCTGGGTCCTGGAGGGCGAGCCGCCGGCCATCCTTGCGCCGTTCGCGCCAATGTTCGCGTGATCGATCTAACCCTGGCGCGCCGCCGCGTGCGCGCGCTGTACCGTCACGACCGGCGTGGGCGGATGGTCGTGGTGAACGAATGGAGCGCGGGCGCGCCGCCAAAGTTCTTTATTATGCGAACGGCGTGGGGCGCGATCACCCGCGTCAGCGCCGGCGTGCCCGACGATCTGGCCGCTGAGCTGACCGC
>JBOHLC010000411.1:0-21128 GCA_050729395.1 Caulobacteraceae bacterium | reverse complement strand
CCGTGGGCGGTGTCGATCACCACCACGTCGACGCCCGCCTCGACCAGCGCCAGCGACCGTTCGAAACCGGCGTCGCCGACAGTCGAGGCGGCGCCCACCAGCAGCCGGCCTTTGGTGTCCTTGGCCGCGAGGGGGTGGGCCTCGGCTTTCTCCATGTCCTTGACGGTGATCAGGCCCACGGCGCGGAAGTCGTCATCGACGACGATCAACCGCTCAATCTTGTGCCTGCGCAGCAGTTCGCGCGCCTTGGCCTGGGTCACGCCCTCGCGCACGGTCACGAGATTCTCGCGCGTCATGAGATCGGCTGCCGTGACCTTCTCCGAGCGTTCGAAGCGCATGTCGCGATTGGTCAGGATGCCGACGAGCTTGCCGCTTTTCTTCTCCACCACGGGGAAGCCCGAGATGTGGCGCGCGGCTTTGATCCTGGCAATTTCGCCCAAGGTCGTCTCGGGATGGATGGTCAGGGGTCCGATGACCATGCCGCTTTCGTAGCGTTTGACCTCGCGGACCTGATCGGCCTGTTCCTCGACCGTGAAGTTGCGGTGCAGGACGCCCAGGCCCCCCGCCTGCGCCATGGCGATGGCCAGCCGGCTGTCGGTCACCGTATCCATGGCCGCCGACAGCAGCGGGATATTAAGGCCGATCTCGCGCGTCAGCCGGGTGGACGTTTCGACCTGGGTGGGCAGCACCTCGGACGGACCGGGTTCGAGCAAAACATCGTCGAAGGCCAGACCTTCGCGAATCTCCATGAGACTCTCCGTTTTGCGGGCCGGCTATAGACGCGGGGAAGACCGCTGGGAAGGGCCTTGCTTCGCTCTGCGCGGCGCGCTGTTAATGCGTCGCCGTTCGAGGGGAGAGATGAGTTAAGCCGATGTCTTTCGACACGCCTCCCCGGGCGCGCCTTGCCTTTCGCGTGGGTGTCGTCGGGCACCGGCCCGACCGACTCCCTGTCGGCGAGGACGGACTGGCGGAAGTGCGCACGCGAATTTCCGAGGTGCTGGAGATTCTGGCCGGCGAGGTTCGGCGATTCGCGGCCGGCCCCGACAGCTGCTTCTACGAGCCGGAGGCCGCGCCGATACTCGCCGCCAATTCGCCACTGGCCGAGGGCGCGGATCGCATCTTCGCCGAGGAAGCACTGCGCCAGGGATATCGGCTCACCTGCGTGATGCCGTTCGCGCGCGAGGAGTTCGAGCGCGATTTCGCCGCGCCGGGCGCGCACGAGACGGGCTCCATCGCCCGCTTCGACGCCATTCTTAGCGAAGCCGAAGCCGCCGGCGCGCTCACCCGCTTCGAGCTCGACGGCCGCCGCGAGCGCGAGCACGAGGCCTATGAGGCCGCCGGCCGCGTGGTGCTCAATCAGTCCGACCTGCTGATCGCCATCTGGGATGGCGGCGCGGCCAACGGGATCGGCGGCACCTTCGACACCCTGCGCCAGGCGATCGACTTCAATGTCCCGACGCTGTGGATCGATTCCCGCGCGCCGCATGGCTGGCGCCTGTTGCGCGAAGCCAGCGATCTCGATTGCCTGGCAAGCGACGAAAGCTGCCCGCCGTGCGCCCTGCCGCCGAAGGACAGCTTGGTCCAGGTCATCGAAGCGGTGGTGAACGGGGAGTTGGCGCCGTTCGAACCTGAACGGGAACATCTGCTCGAATATTTCGCCGAAACCCGGCCGCGCCGGAATCTGGCGCTGACCTGGAAGCTGTTCCGCGACTTCATGGACCGGGGCGCGATCACCCTGCCAACCGTGAGCGTGACCGACTTCGTCGATCAGATCCGGAGCGCCTGGCCCGTGGTCGGCGATCCGGCGCAGCCAGGCGAGGAACCCAGCGAAGCGACATCGTGGATCAACACGCGGCTGCGCGCCCACTACGCCTGGTCGGACAAGCTGGCCGACCTCTATGCCGACGCGCACCGGAGCGGCTTCGTCAACGCCTCGCTCCTGGCGGCGACCGCCGTATTCACCGCCCTGTTGCCGGTGGCCGGCAATTTCGGACAGCGCGCGGCGGTGACCACGGCCGTGGTCGAAGCCCTGATTCTGGCGGCGATGATCGGCCTTCCCCTGGTCGCGCGCCGCCGGCGCTGGCATCAGAAGTGGCTGGAGTACCGCGTACTGGCCGAGCTGGTGCGCGAACTGCGCATCCTGATCCCTTTCGGCGGCGCCAATCCCCCGCCGCGCACCGCCGCGCACTTGGCTAGTTATGGCGATCCGTCGCAAAGCTGGATGAACTGGCAGGCGCGGGCCATCGCCCGGGCGACGGGGCTGCCCGAGGCCAGAATCGGCGAGAACTATGTCGCGGCCCGCTGCGCGGGGCTGATCCATTTCCTCGGCAGCGCCGCACCACCTGAAGGCCAGATCGGTTTTCACCATACCAACTGCGAGCGGATGGAACGCATCCACCAGCGTCTGCATCGCATGTCGCTGATCCTGTTCACCGTCACCATGGCGGCGGTCGCCGCCAACTGGACGATCCGCTTCTTCTCACCGGGCGCGCCGGAACGTGTGACGGCTTGGCTGATCCTGTTCTCGGCCTTCCTCCCGGCGCTCGGCGCCGCGTTCGCCTCGATCAACAATCAGGGCGAGTTCGCCAGGCTGCAGCGCCGCTTTCGGGCGATGGCCCAGAGCCTTGTCGCGCTCCGCGATCGGATCGCAGTCCTTGCGAGCGAACCGAGCGGTCCAGAGCTCGCCCGCGTTTCGGAGATCGCCGCCCAGATCGCCTCTATGATGGTCGACGAGAACACCGAATGGCGGATCGTCGTTCTGGATCTGCCCCATGCCGCGGGTTGAAGTCAGGTTTGTTTCGCGCTGGCAAAGCCTGGAGGAACCTGGGATGAGCAGCCATGGCGACGGCGGGCGTGTCTAACCGTTTTGACGTGATCGTCGTTGGCGGCGGCCCGGCCGGCTCGGTGATGGCCTGGTCGCTGGCCAGCCGCGGCGTCAATGTCGCCATCCTTGAGAGGGCGGTGTTTCCGCGCGAGAAGGTGTGCGGCGACTTCGTCGAGCCGGGCGGCTTGAGAATCCTGGAAGCGATGGGCTGTCTCGACACTCTGGACGAGCCGGCCCAGATCGCTAAGGCGCGCGTCTATTTCGGCCCGCGCCTGGCCTATCAGGGCGCCATTCCGTACTACGAGACCGGCGAGGGCCTGCGCAGGCACGGCTACATCGTTCCCCGCCACATCCTCGATACGCGCCTGCAGGAATGCGCGCGCGCCGCCGGCGCGGTCGTCTTCGAAGGCTGCGAAGCCGGCGGGATTGGCCGCGCGGACGGCCGGATGCAGGTCGCGGCGCGCCAAGCCGGCAAGGAGTTGTCCTTGACCGCCCCGCTGGTGATCGGCGCGGACGGCGCCGAATCCATCGTCGCCAGAACGTTCGGCCTGCGCGGGGCCGACCGGCGCCATATCGGCCTTTCCCAACGCGCCTATGTGGAGGGCGTCGAGGTCGACGCGGGCGAAGCGACGATCTGGTTCGACGAGGATCTCTATCCCGGCTATGGATGGATGTTCCCGATGGCGGACGGTCGCGCCAATCTGGGCGTCGGCATGCTGAGCGAGACCTGTCACCGCCGGGGCCTCTCCGTGCCAAAGGCGTTCGCCGCCTGCATCGAGAAGCTGCGCATCCGACATCCCGGTTGCGCCGGGGTCAGAGTCGCGAGCCGCCCGCTCGGCGGCGTGGTCAAGATGTATGGGGGCGTCGGCCGCAACCACTTCGACGGCGGCCTTCTGGTGGGCGACGCCGGTTCATTCGTCGATCCGATGACGGGCGAGGGCATCACCCAGGGCATGGAGTCCTCACTGATCGCCTCGCGCACCGTGCTGGCCGCGCTCGAGGCCGGGCGCTTCGACGCCAATTTCCTTGTAAGGTACGAACGGGAGTTCCGAACCTATTTCGATCCGGCCATGCTGTTCCTCGATTTGTGCGCGGCGATGATGCGCAACTGGCACTTCCGCGAGTTCTGGCTGCGCGCCACATCGCGCGGCTTCGACGAGGCGCGGAAGGACGTCGACTTCGCCCGGGTGTCAGGGGCCGGCTTCGGCGGTCTCAATGTGCGCCCCCTGGCGATCGTCGAGCAGGTCTGGTCGCGAATCTTCGCCCACATGCGTCGCGGCGGCCCGCGGGCGATCGCCGATCTTATGAGCGGTCGCGCGGCCGCCGGCCTTGCCGGCGATCTCGCCGCCTGGGAGCGCGGCTGGCGTCACTCCCTGGCGGACGACCCCGCCTGGCATTTCTCCTGGCTGGCCGATGTCGCGGGCAAGGCGATTCGGGTCCAGCCGACACTTTGGAGCGGCCAGTCGCCGAGGACTGTTGGGCCACTCCTCTGGCGGGCTGACGAAACGAAGGCTTTGACGGAGGCCGCCATATGAGCAAGACCCCCAAACCCGCCCCGTCGGATCCGGCTGGCAAGCAGCCGCCGACCGTCGCCGTCGTAGGCGGCGGCCTGGCCGGCCTGACCAGCGCGCTGCGTCTGGCCACCTGCGGTTTCAAGGTCACGCTGTTCGAGGCCAAGGATACGCTTGGCGGCAATCTCTCTTCCGAACAGGTAAATGGCGTCTATCACGACGTCTATCCGCACATGTTCTGCGAATGGTACGCGAACTTCTGGGATATTTTCGAGAAAGACCTGGGCTTGCGACGTGACGACCACTTCGCACCGCGCTGGGGCATAAAACTGCTGACCAAGGCCGGCGACTACATTGAGCTTCAAAACGCGACGACCTTGCAGTCGATCATCACCAACCTGCGCTCGGGCCTGGCATCGTGGCCCGACATGTTCCTGCTGGGTTTCTCGATGGTCGATCTGGCGGCGACGCCGTTCGATCGACAGAGCAACGATGAGCTCGAAAACCTGGACGTCAATGGTTTCGTCTATTCGCGCGGCTATTCCACGCAGTCGGTCGCCCAGCTTCAGAATTATATGCTGATGGTGATCTGGTCGATCCAAAGCGAACTCACCGCGGCGGCGTCCTATCAGGACTTCATCAAGCACACGATCGCGTTTCCGAGGAAGACACCGTTCAGCTATCTTCTGAAGGGGCCATTGCAGCTAAAGGTCATCGAACCCCTGCGGAACAAGCTCTCCGAGCTTGGCTGCGTTCTCCGGCTGAATACGACCGTCGACCGGGTCGAGCTGGCCCACTCCCAGGCGGGCGAGGGATCGCGCGCAGGCCGGCCGACAGTTCATTTCAGGCCTACGGGCGAGAGCGCCAAGCCGCGTGACAAAACCGCCGAGAGCTTCGACTATCTCGTTCTGGCGACGCCGGCGCAGAACGCGTCCAAGCTTATCCTCACCGGCTCCCCGGGGACACGGATCGCCGACGCCGCGCCGCACCTGGCGCAGATCCAGCGCCTTTGGGGCGAGTCGATCCCGGTGCTCGACATCTATTTCAACAAGAAGCTGATCGGGCTTCCCGCCGATCAGTTCGCCCTGGCTGGCTCAAAAAAAACTTACGGACGCCAGGATTCCATGGCCCCGGAGGTCGCCGATTGCGACATGACCGTGCTGGACCTGTCCCAGCTGTGGACGGACGATCCAAACATGAAGGATCGGACCGCGCTGGCGGTCGCGTCGTCGAACCGCTACGCGCTTGCCTCGCTCGAGGCGGACGAACTCGGCTATCTGATGATCCAGCATCTGCACGACTACCTGCCGCAGTTCAGGCCTGGCCGCCATTGGGGGGATCCCGACAGCGACATCTGCTGGGAGATGACCCACTTTCGCTCGAATGACCGCTATCTCCTGTTCGTAGACGAAGTAGGCAGTTGGACCGTTCGCCCGGAGGCGGCGCATCCGAGCGAACTTCCCTATGTGTTCTTCGCCGGGGACTATTGCCGGACAGACGTAGACATGGCGACCATGGAAGCGGCGGTCCAAAGCGGTCTCCTCGCGGCCCAGGGAATCCAGAGCCAGCACCAGACCGACACCAGCGTGCTCGTCGGCGCGCCAATCACAACCGCGGCTCACGAGATCTACAGCGACGCTCATTTCCTGGCGGTGAAGCTGGCCTTGCTGCCATTCGCCTACATGGCCACGGCGTTGTCCGCGCACATGGATCCTGGCCCAAATGCGCCAACAGGCGCGTTGCCGCCCAACGCCTATTCGCCCAAGACCTATTCCCTTCTGCTGCCGCTCGCCTGCACCCTGGACTGGTGGAAGACAGCCTATTGGCTGACGCGGCGGCTCGTCGATGGCGCGACCGCGACCGGCGCGCCCGGAGCGGAGGGAGCGCCCACGACCATCGGCCAACTGGCCCGCGACCTTGTCGTCAATGGGCTGCAGGCCCTGACCGGGCCACCGACGCCGGAGGGGGTGTTCCGGCCGGGCGAGCGGTTTGGCAAGGCGCTGTCGGACTTCACCGATCAGCTTTTCCGCACCGCCCAGACGGCCTTTCCCCAGACAACCGGTTCCGCTCACCCCGCGGGCGAGGCGCGCAGGCGGTGGCGGGTGAAGCCTTGAGCGACACGATCACCGCGGACATCGTCGCCGAACTCGGCTTTTCGGCCGAGGTCCAGCGCGTTCGCGAAATGCTGGAGCAGTGGGTCGCCGGCGCCGACGCCGAGATGCAGCCTCTGTTGCGCTGGCAGTTCGTGGCCAATCCAAAATACTTCCGTCCACTGACGATATTCAGCTGCTACCGGGGCGTTTCCAGCGGCCCGGTGCCCGACCGCGTTATCCGCTCGGCCGTGGTGCTCGAAATGATGCACAACGTCTCGCTGATCATCGACGACATCCTGGACAAATCCGAAGAGCGCAGGGGAAAGGCCACCCTGCATTGCAGGTTCGGACAACTCCAGGCGCTCATGGCATCCGGCTACATCGTCGCCGATGGCTATCGTATGTCAGCTGACGACCCTTACGAGATTGGCCTGTTCTCCGAGCTTCTCAAGCGATTGGGCGTGGCCGAGTGCCTGCAATGGCGCTTGCGTCGCCAGCCGCTTGGCGTGGAGGACTGGCTGGAAATCGCCGGCGAGGACACCGGCTCGATGTTCGAGACTTGCGCGCGCCTGGCGACGCGGGATGACAGCCTGCGCAAATTCGGCCGGCTCCTGGGTATCCTCTATCACGGCTGCGACGACGTGGGAGACGTCAAGGGGTTGGAATCCCTGGGCGGCGGCGGCGAGGAAGATCTCAGGGACGGCATCCTGACGCTGCCGGCCTCGCTCGCCATCCAGTCGCCGGAGATCGCCGACCTGTTCTGCAAGCCCGAGCCGTCGGCCGACGAACTGGCGCTTATATCGGCGGCCATGTCCGCCGAACTGCCCGCGGCCGAGGCGCGGCTCGATGAACTGGCGGCCGAAGCCAAATGGGAGGCGCATTTCCATGCCGCCGACCCAAGCGCGATGCTGGCTCTCGTCGATCACACGCGCGAGCTTTCACGTCGTTGACCGCCGCTTCAACAGCGCCTCGGGCGCGTTCGATCATGACAAGTGGGCCGGATCCATCAGACGAGCCCGCCTCCGCTTGAAGAGACCTGGTTAGCCACCGGCCTCGCCGGCGGCGCCCTGCGTGACCAGCAGGCGCTTCAATCCGGCGGACGCCCGCGCCTCCCACGCCCGGGCGCCCATTGTACGAGCCAAGTCGATGGCCTGACGAAAGTCCTCCCGCGCCAGGGTCGCCTCCCCGCGTTCCAGCCGCAACTCCGCGCGGTAGCTCAGCGTGAACGGCCGAAACACACGCTCCTGAGGATTTATCGTCAAGGCTCGCTCGAGCGTGCCGAGCGCCAACTCGCTTTCGCCGGCCATCGCCTCGATCTTGGCCGCCAGGGTCAGGCCGAAAGTGCGGCCGACCAGGGCGCCCGACGGCTCCGTTGCGGCCGAGCGCATTAGGGCGAGACCCTCGGACACGGCGCCCAGGCGCGCCCTGGCCCAGCCGAGCGTTCCCTTGGCAAGCTCCGCCGCATAGGAAAGGCCATTCTCTTCGGCCAATGCGAGCAGTCGGCCCGAAACCGCCGCAGCCCCCTCGGCGTCGCCTTCGCAAGCGCTGAGAATGCCCTGAAAGTGCAAGGTCATGGCCAGGTCGTAGGGATCCTTCGTGCGCTCGGCCAGGGCGGCCGCGCGCGCGGTCCGCTCCTTGGCGATATCGCCGTGGCCGAGGGTCCAGGCGGCCAGGCTGGCGACGCCGATGCTGATCACGTTGTTGCCGGGCGCCTGGCGCACACCAGGAGCATCCAGGAGCGGGCTCATAAGCGCGAAGTGTTCTTCGACGCCTTCAAGATCGCCGGTGTAAAAGCGCGACTGAAGCTGGGCGTTATGGGCGAACAGCAGCCTCGAGGGCTTGTCTCCATCTCCGTGGGCGAGCGCCAGAATGTGGTCCGCCAGCGCCGACGCCCCGGCGTAGTCACCCGCGGTCAGTACGGCCTGCCAGATTCGTCCTTCCTCGCGAATTAGCTGGGCGGTGCTGCCCGACTTCTCCGCCAGGGCCTTGGCGCGAGAGGCAACCTCGACGGTTTCCGGCGCGGCATAGCCCCTGGTCAGCGCCAGCATGCGAGTGAGCTGGCTCGACAGCTCCAGCTCCTGGGCGTCTCTTTGGGCCGAAGGCGCCTGCTCCAACAAGATGGTCAGAGCCTGACGATAGCCGCCCTCTGCCTCCTTGAACGCCCGGCGCGCGTACGCGGCTTCGCCGACCCGGCTCCACGCCGCGATCGCCGGCGCCGCTTCGCCCGCTTCCGCCCAGTGACGCGCGATCATTTCCGGCTGAGCGTCGGCAAGACCGGCGAACCGACTGGTGATCGTCCGCGCAACCTTGCCGTGAAGCTCACGCCTCTTGCTCTTGAGCAGCGCATCATAAGCCGCGTCCTGCATCAAGGCGTGCTTGAAAAAGTAGTTCGCGTACGGAGGCAATCCATGCGCCAGGAGGACGTCGTCCTCGACCAGCCTCGCCAGGCAGACCTGCAACCGAACTTCAGGCATTGGCGAAACGGCCGCGATCAGTTCATAGGAAAATTCCCGCCCGAGCACCGCCGCGAATTGGGCCACCTCCCTGGCCCCTCCGAGACGGTCGAGTCGCGCGGCGAGAGAATCGCGCAGCGTCACCGGGATCGCATGCGCCGGGAGCATGCCGCGCGCCTTCGTCAACAACCTGGCCAATTCCTCGGCGAACAGCGGCACGCCGTCCGCTCGCTGAGCTATCTCGCGCAGCATCTCCGTTTGCAGTGGCGACTTGAGCGTCAACCCCTCGATGAGGTCGAGGATATTTCCATCGCTCAGACGGCTGAGCATGATCTGGGTCTGGTGACCCCTCGCCGACCAGGCAGCGCGAAATTCGACCCGCGCGCTCAAGAGTAGCAGAATGGGCGCCCTCGCGCCTTGCTCGACCAGAGTCTGGACCAACTCCATCGTGGACGGATCGACCCATTGCAGGTCCTCGATCGCGATGATGAGCGGCTGGCGCCGCGTCGCGCTGAAGACCCAGGCGGTGAGAGCGGCCAGAAGGCGCGCGCGACGCTGGTCAGGGGGGAAGATGAGCGGCGCGTAGCTGTCGGGCACTGGCAGGCCGAGCATGTCGGCGATCAGCGGCACGGCTTCAGCGCGGTTGAGACCGGCGCCCTCGAGAGTCTGCTCCAGGCGACCGATGCGTTCGCCAGGCGTCTCCTCGCCGCCCCAGTCGAGGCCCTGATCGAGCATGCGGGCCACGACGTGGAACGGCGTATTGGCATAGAGCGGCGCACCGGCGCATTTGATCCACAGATGCGGATCGGCTTTGATGCGCTCGCGGAATTCTTCGATCAGCCGCGTCTTTCCGATGCCCGCGTCGCCAAGCAGCAGCACCGTCTGGCCCTCGCCATCGCATACGCGCCGCCAGCGGCTTTCGAGCAGATGAACCTCTTCCTCGCGGCCGACGAAAGACGAGGCGTCCCGCGAGGCGAATCCCCGGGCGATGCCGCCTGCCAACCCGGCGCGGACGGCCCGGAGGAGTCGGATCGGATTGTCGACTCCGGCGATCCGCTGTTCACCCATCTCCTCGACAACAAACAGGCCGGAGACGAGATCGTGCACCACGCCACTAATCAGCACCGAGTTCGGCGGAGCGGCGACTTGGATTGCTGACGCCGTACGCGGCGCCTCGCCGAACATATCGACGTCCTTGCCGCCGCCGGGCGAAACTACCACCGTCCCGGCGTGCACGCCGACGCGGGCCTCCAGCCGACGGCCCTCATCCATGTTCAGCTGAATGTTGAGCCGGTCCATCCGCTCGACGATAGCGAGGCCCGCGCGCACCGCGCATTCAGCCGCGTCTTCGCGCGCCTCGGGATAGCCGAAATAGACTTCGAGACCGTCGCCGGCGGACTTGGCCACATGGCCGTCGAACCGTCCGGCTGCGCTCACGGCCGCCTCGTGGAAAGCCAGCGAGATCGATCGCCAGTGCTCCGGGTCGAGACCGGCGAATTGTTCCGGATCGGCGAGGCCGCAGGCAAGGACCGTCAGGTGCCGGCGTTCTCCTTCTTGGGATTCGTCTGCCGCGGTCGCCTTCGGGCGGGGCGACTCCGGACCGGGCGACTCCGGCAGCGCCGCTCGAATGGCCTGCGCCACCAGGGCGGCTACCTCGTCCTGAACGGCGAACAGGTCGGAGGCGTCGCGGTCGTACCTCTCGCCCCACACCACAGCGCCGCTCGCCGACTCGGTCAGCTGGACGGAGACCCGTACGCGCGCGCCAAGGCTGCGCACGGCCCCGTCCAAAATGTGGCTGGCGCGAAGCGCCTCGGCGGCGCTTGCCTTCGCCTCGCCGCGGAATCTGAAACTGCCCGTCCGGCCAATGACCTTCGGCACGCCGCCCGACGTCAGGGATTGGATGATGTCCTCGCTCACGCCGTCGGCAAGCGCTTGCGTTTCGGCGTCCGGCGGCTGAGCGTCGAACGGCAACACGGCAAGCAGAATTTCGACCGAGCTGGGCTTTTCCGTCGGAGTCGGCGATCGAACCACGCCGCCTCCCACCAGCGCGGCGATGCTCGCGGTGACTTTCATCCAGCCCGGATGTTCGCCATCGCCCGTCCAGCCGCTCAGGTCGGCGCATTGCACCTGGTCGAACGGCAGGGGCAGGTTCGATTTGTCGAGGGTCAGCTGCACGAGCTTGCCCTCTTCGCGCGCGCGATTGGCCTCGGCGCGGACCCACTGAGAGCGGACCGCCTCTGCTGACCAGATCACCACGACCGCCTTGGCGGAAGCGAGTTGCTCCTCGATGACATCACCGTAGGCGCGGTGCGTCGGCAGATCCTCGTCGAACCAGACGCTGTATCCCGCCGAGCGCAAGGCGGCCGCCGTCGCTCTGGCCTGCCGCTCGCTTGAACGGGCGTATGAAACGAAGACGTCAGACATCGGCTCGGCGTCCCATCGCCAGCAGATAGAGTTCTGAGCTTTCCGAGCGGCTGGCCCTCGGCTTGACGTGCCGGACTTCCGAGAAGGCGGACTTCAGGCGGGCCGTCACCTCGGCGGTCTCCCCTCCCTGGAACGCCTTGACCAGAAACACGCCGCCAGGGCGGAGCGCGGCGATAGCGAGCTCGGCCGCCGTCTCGATCAGGGCGACGATGCGCAGATGATCGGTGCGCCTATGGCCGGTGGTGTTGGGAGCCATGTCCGATAGTACGATGTCCGGCGCGCCGCCGAGCGCCGCCAGCAGGCGCGTCCCTGAGTCGTCGTCGGCGAAGTCACCCTGGAGGACCGTGGCGCCCGGCAGCGGCTCGACGGTCAGGAGGTCGACACCGACCACTCGGCCGGCGCCACGCTCCAGCGCCACTTGCAGCCAGCCGCCCGGCGCGCAACCAAGATCGATGATCCGCGCGCCCTTGCGGATGAGATGAAACCTGTCGTCGATCTCGGCCAGCTTGAAGGCCGCGCGCGAGCGATAGCCGCGCGCCCTGGCCTCGGCCACGAAAGGATCCGCCAGTTGCCGCTCGAGCCACGCCCGCGAGGACGCGGTCCGCGTCTTGCCGGATCTGATCCGTTCGGGGCTTGCCCTTGCCGGTCCCTCGCTTGGGGGCCGGACCATTCGCCGTCTGGGAGGATCGCTCACGGCCCGAATGTCCCGCCTGTCGCTCGCCGCTGACGTCCCGCCATCAGCGAGAGGAGCAGGCCCTCCCGCAAGCCCCGGTCGGCGACGCGCACGCGCTGACAGGGCCAGATCTCCTGCACCGCCTGCAGTATCGCCGCGCCGGCGAGAACCAGGTCGGCCCGATCGGGCCCTATGCATGGCTCCGCGCCGCGCTCGGCCACGGTCAGCCTCGCCAGCCGGCGGGCAACCTCCTCGCACTCACCCCTGCTCATCCACAGACCGTCTACGCGGCTTCTGTCGTAGCGCGCCAGTCGCAAATGCAGCCCCGCCAGGCTGGTGATCGCGCCGGAGGTGCCGATGAGATGCGCCTCGCCGGCCATGAACAGGTCACGCAGACCATCGGCGCCGGCGAAGCCGCCGACCTCCGCCTTGATCGCCTCGACCATGGCCCGGAAACCCGTCATCTCGCCATCCTCGCCCGGTGGAAACCGCTCGGCCAGGGTGACGACGCCGATGGGAATGCTGAGCCAGGCCGCGATTGGCGGACGCCAAAAGCGCCGGCGCGCGGGGTGGAGTTCGACCCCGCCCAGGCGCAAATCGAGCCACGACAGTTCGGTCGACCCGCCCCCGACATCCAGGACAAGGGCGGCCTTGGCCTCGAGATCGAGCAGGTTGAGGCAACCGGCTACTGCCAGCCTCGCTTCCTCCCTGGGGCTGATCACCGAGAGCCGCAGGCCGGTCCTGGTTTCGACTTCGCTGAGGAACTGCGCGCCGTTGGCGGCGGTTCGACAGGCCTGGGTCGCCACCGCGCGCACGCGCGAGGCGCCCCGGCGGCGTATCTTGTCGGCGCATACGCCCAGCGCGCTCATGGCGCGCTCCATCGCCGGCGGCGCCAGCCGGCCGCTGTGCGAAAGGCCTTCGCCGAGGCGCACGATGCGCGAATAGGAATCGACGATGCGGAAACCCCGCCCGCGCGGAGTCGCCACCAGCAGGCGGCAGTTGTTCGTGCCGAGATCCAGCGCCGCGAACACTTCGCCCCCGCCTGGAGGCGGGTGGCGAACGCGCGCCGGCGCGGCGGTCGCCTCGTCCATCGCCTGATCCAAACCCGCGATCGCGCCCCTCGCCTCGGGGCGCGGGGCGCGTCTTTTCGTCGCGGACTCTACTGCAACACCTGCTCGCGCGAAATCGCCTTAAGGACGATTCTCGCTTTATCCATAAAGGGTCACGGCGGATTCATCGCCCGAGTTTGGCGAGCCAAACCCCGGCGGGTTGCTCTGCGAGCGGATCACAGGCCCTTGCCATCCAGAGGCATTGCGGCAACGAGTTCAGCCTACGTTCAGCAATAGGTGCGCATCCTTTGAGTATGAATATGCGGATCGCCAAGTTCGCCATCGGCCAAGTCGTGAAACACCGGCTGTTCGCGTTTCGCGGCGTCATCTATGACGTCGACCCCGTGTTCGCCAACACCGACGAGTGGTGGCTGGCGATCCCGGCCGAGGCGCGGCCGCCGAAGGACCAGCCCTTCTATCACCTGCTGGCCGAGAACGATCAGTCGACCTATGTCGCCTATGTCTCGGAGCAGAATCTCCTGCCGGACGAGAGCGGCGAGCCGGTCGGCCACCCGCACACCGCGTTGATTTTCGAGAATTTCCAGCCCGGCCGGTACCAGCTTCGCCCGCGAATCACGCACTGATCGGCGCGCGTCCTCAGTAACTTCGCCGCCAGCGGATGGCGATCTGTGAATCGCCCTGGCTGCCGAGCTTGCCGACGAGCGAGAGGCGCTTGCGCACGCGCCACTCGACCTGCGCCCCCTCCCCTTCGCGTCCGCCGCCGGTCAGTTGCAGATAAAGCTTGTCGCCGATGTATTTGCCGCCGGAAATCGTGGTGCCGGTAATGGTCGAATCGGCCACCGCCAGACGATCGAGGTGCGCCAGGCTGCGCAGGCCGCCGATCAGGTCGAAACCGCCGCCGCCCGAAAGACCCGCGACCGCGGAGGCCAGTTGCGCGGCTTCCAGGCCCGAGAGCTGCGAGGCCGAGGCCCCGAACAGGACCTGTGAGAGGATCTCGTCCTGCGGCAGGGACGGTGTCGACGAAAGGGTGATGATGGGCTTGGCCGCCGTGCCGGCGATCTTGATCACGGCGGTCAAGGCGGGGTCGTCGCGCGTGGCGGTAAGGTCGAGGCGAATGGTCTGAGGCGTCGAGCCGAGATAGATGATGCTTCGCTCGTCGAGCTGGAAGCGTTGACCGGCGAAGTCGTAGTCGCCGCGGACCACATGGGCGCGGCCGGTGAGGATCGGCGCCGCGGCAATGCCCCCAACGTGGGCGTCCAACGCCATTTCGAGATTGAGGCCCCGGCCCTTGAGGAACACCCCGCGCGGCGCCTTGATGCTGACGTCCAGCGCCACGGGCGCCTCGTGGGCGATGGCGCTGCTGGTCGGCTCGTCGTCGAGGTCGTCCGGACGGTGTATCTCCACCACGTCCATGGGCGCGACGCCGCTGGCCACGGGGGGATTTGGCGATATCTGGGCGTTGTCGATCGTCAGGGCGCCCGAGACCTGGACCCTGCCGCTGGCGGTCCGGCTGAGCGAGACGGGACCCGACGCGGTGACGCGGGCAATGTCGGTGTCGATCAAACGAAAGCCCGCGAGGTCCGCGCGGAAGGTGGACACCCCGTCGCGCGCGAGGCTGGCCCGGCCCGAGCCGCTGATCTGTCCCTTGGACCCGTCGACAGCCGTGAAGTGGCTCACGTCGACGGCATTGCCCGCCAATTGCGCGCGCAAGGAGACGTTCTGGAGCTTGAGGCCAGTATCCTCGTCCTGAAAACGGCCGTTGTCGAGCGCGACCTGACCCACGGCGCTCGGGTCGGCGAGCGTGCCGCCAAGGGTCATCGAGGCGTCGACCTGGCCGGCCAGGCTGTCGGCGCCGGTGAGCAGCAGATCCCAGATCGGCTTGATTTCACCCTTGACGGCGAAGTGACCGGCAAGCGGGCGGTGGTGGTCGAACGCGATGTTGAACGGCTCGGCCGAGGCATCGACCGGCAACCCCACCTCGCCGTCCGCCTTGACCCCCGCGCTGTTGCCGAGATCGAAGCGCACGCTCATCTCCTGGCCGGCCAGCCTTGCCGTCACCTCGCCGTCTACCGGCGGCGCGCCGCGCAGATCGCGCCCGCCAGCGCCCGCCAGCCTGGCGTCGAGACCGCCGGACAGGTGATTGCCGCGTCCGGACAGGGCCAGCTGGCCGGACAGCTTGCCGACATAGTCCTCGTCGAGGAGGGCCATGTCGATGTCGCTCAGCGTCGCCTTCACGCTGGCCGCGCCGTGGACATTATCGATGTCGACGTCCGCATGACCCGCGCCAACGCCCACGGCGGCGTGGACGACCAGGCCGTCCGCACTCATTCGAATCCGCGCCGGACTGAGCGTGCGAAAGTCGGCGCGGCGAAGGTGAGCGGAGCCTGACAAGGTCGCGAGGCGATCCGTTCCCGACTCCACGAGGTCGCCTGAACCATTCAGTCGCCACGGGCCGGCGGCTGATGGGCCGCTGGCCGCCAGCTTGTAAGGCAGCCGGCTCAGAGGTCCGGCGGCGGTGAATGTCAGGCGCTTCACCCGGATGCCACCCTGGCGCAGGATCGCCTCGGTCGCCGCGAGCGATATGTCGACCGTGGCTCCTTTTGCCGAGGCCAGGATGCGCACCCGTCCGTTGGCATGGCCTTGCGCCAGCACAGCCCCCGGGCCGATGGCCAAGGTGAGATCCGCGCTCGATGGCTCGCCCTTGCGCAACGCCAGGGCGCCGGTCGCGGCGACGCCACCACCATTCACGTCCAGACCTGTCAGGTCCACGCCGTCGCCGACGAAGCGGAAGTCGCTGGAAGCCGTGGCCGCGCCATAGGCGCTGACCGCCTTGAGCGCGAAGCGGCCGTCGCCGCCTGCCGGCGTGTGCTGGAAGCTGAGCGCGAGGTGGGCGTCGGTCAGCGGCAATCCAGGCGTGCTCACACCGCCGAGGTCGGCCAGAAGGTCAACGCGCGGGGCGCCAAGCGTACCCGTCAGCCCGCCGGTCCCCTTGGCCGCGCCGACAACCTCGAACGGCCCCGCCTCGAACGGTCCGTCGGCGTTCCAGTCCAGCTTTAAGGCCAACGCTCCGTCACCACCAAGCGTGCCGATCCCGCTGACGCGGCCGCTGGCGCCGGTGAGCGTCGAGCCGGTCACGGCGAGGACGCCCGACGCCCAATTCATCTGCGCGACGAGATGGGGCGCGCGACCGAGCAGGCGGTCCGCTTCCCCCCAACCGCTGCCGAAGTTCTTGCCATGCGCATCGACACTGAATTTCCATGGTGATTTGCCCGCCTGGCTGGCCGTCCAGCCGAAATTGACCAGGCCGCTGGCGCCGGCGTGGGCCATGGTCAGATTGGAAAAGCTGGCGACCCCATTGAACGACAGATCGCCCAGCAGTCCGCGGCTGCCGCTACCGCTCGCCTTGAGCCCCACGCCCGCGACCGCCAATTGACGCATGAGAAGTCGCCCGTCCGCGAACCGGGTGAGCTGCGCCGAACCGCTTGGTCGCGCGCCCAGCAGCGCCGCCAGCAGTCCCTGCCCGGCGCCACCCTCGCCGGTGACTTGAGCCTGGATGAGCAGGTCGCGACCCTGGTTTCCCAGCCGGATGGGGCCGGCGATGCGCGCCAGGGCATAAGGTCCTTCCGCTACCTGGTCGATCGAGGCGGCGCCCACGATGCGCCACTGCTTGCGATCGCCTGTGAGCGTCCCGACAAGCCGCGCCGCGCCCATCTTCGCCACGCCGATGAGGCGGTCGGCCCTGGCCACACGGGCGTCGATGGCGACGCCGCCCGGTCCTGTCGTCAATTTGCCCGCGTCCGCTTCGCCGCGCGCCGCGAGTGACGCGCTCTGGCCGTTCGCCGCCAGGGCGAAGGCATAGAAGCCATCCGCCGCCCTGTGGCCGGCGATGTCGAAGTGGATCTCCGGGCCAACGATGTCACTGTAGTGGGTCAGCAGACTTGAGGCCGCCAATTGGATGTCGCCGCTTGCCTGGCCGCCAGCGGGCGTCCACTGGCCCCTGACCTCGACCGGCGCGGCTTGGCCCAGACGGGTATCGACGAACACGTGGCCCTGCCGCAGAGAGCCGGCCGCCTTCGCCGTCAACAGGAACGGTTGGTTCGCCGCCAGACCAAGCATTCCAGCCAGGGCGCCGCCTTGCGCCTCCCGCGCGTCGGCGAGGATATTGAACGTCTTGTTGGTTTCGACATCGGCCTTGATGTCGAGATGGTCGCCGGCGTGCAGCCGGCTGGCGGCGGCGAGTTGCGTGCGCACCGCGCCCGACCGCTCCAGATCGAACGCGCCGGTCAGATCGTAGTCGCCCTGGCGAAGGGCGAACGCCGGCGCCATCTCGATCCGCGCCCGCAGCCGGTCGATCGCCACGGACACCGGCGGACGGCCCGCGGGCCCATGGCCGGCCGTTAACGTTGGACGATGTTGAAGTTTCAACTCCCGGATCGTCAGATCGGTGACACGCAGACGGCGCCGAAGGAGATCCGCCGGGCGCCAGGTGAGTTCGACCCCGCGCGCGTCGAGCCAGACGCCGACCTTGTCGGACAGGGTGAGGCGGGCAATGTGGGGATCGACCCACGGATCGCCACTCAGGCCCTGAATCTGGAGATGGCCGACGGGGCCCAGATCAAGACCGTTCGCCGCCCCTTCGATCGCGTGCCGTCCGACAGCGGTTTCCGGGCCGTACCTCGCCAACGTGGCCAGCGCCGCGAGCAAAAGGAGACCGCCCGCGACCAGCCACCAACCGCCGCGGCGGGGGCGCGCCGGTGGCGCCCGTAGTGTCCCCTCCATCGCCAGCGCCATCAGAAGCTCTGCCCGATGCTGATGTAGACTTCCACGGGCGAGTCGCCGTGACGCGGGTTGAGCGGCGTGGCGAGGTCGAGGCGCAACGGTCCGAAGCCCAGGTTGTAGCGCACGCCCAAGCCGGCGCCGACGCCGCCGTCGCGAAAGTCCGGCGTCGGGGTCAAGCCGACGGATCCGGCGTCGACGAAGGCGACCACGCCCCATTGGGCGTTGATCCTCTGGCGCACCTCGATCGAAGCCTCGGCCAGTGAGAGACCGCCCTCGGGCGTATTGTCGGACAGGCGAGGGCCGACCGCCTGATAGGCGAAGCCGCGCACCGAACCGCCTCCGCCTGAATAGAACCGCCGGTCGGCGGGCACGCCTGGAATGTTACCGCCGAAAATCGAACCCAGTTCGAAGCGGCCGGCGAGGACCGTGCTGGCGCTGGCTGTCACCGGCAGATAGCCGCTAATCTGGCCCACGGTCTTGACGTAGGCGACTTCCCGACTCCCGGTGACCCAGGTGGGTTCGGCGCGGAACTGCAGGCGCCAGCCGCGCGTGGGGTCGAGCACATCGTTCGATCGGTCAAGGCCGAAGGCCACGAGCCCGGTTGGAATGAACAGATCGAGCTTCTCGCCAACCGGCGTCGCCTCGGGATTGACCGCGTCCTTTTCCGACAGAGAGACGTAGTCGAGATAGCCGCCGACCGTGACATAGGTCGTCTTCGTCCAATGCCGCTCGACAGCCAGGCGAACGCCGCCGCCGGCGTCGTTATAAGCCGGCGTCCGTTCATTGAGGCCGTCCGCGCCGACCTTGAGTGTCTGGTCGGGCCGGCCCCAATCGGGCAGGTCGAGTTCGAGATCGAGCACTTGCTGGATGTCGTAAAGCCGGGCGGTCAGGGTGGTGGTGTCGGCGAACTCAAGCAGGTTGTAGTGGATCCACTTGGCGTCGACGCCCGAGCCTTCGATGGTCGAATAGGCTCCGAAGCTCGAACCGCCCATGGCCGCCGAGGCGTCGAACCCGGCGCCGGCGGTGGTCGAATAGGCGGCGCCGAGTTCCAGGGTCCGTCTCGGCCGCTCCACGAGGCTGACGTTCACCGGGCGCAAGCCCCCTATGACCTGGTCCTTGGGCGCGAGTGTGGCGGAGGCCGATTCATAGACGCCGGTGTCGGTCAGGCGCCGCTCGAGCCTGGCCAGCTTGTCCGGACTGTAAATCGCGCCCGGCTTCCACGGCGCGAGGCCGCGCACCCATGCGGACCTGGTGTGGCCTTGCCGCTCGAGGCGCACTTCGCCCATGCGCGCGACCGCGCCCGCCCTGATCCTGAAGGTCGGCCTCACTGTCCGGTCGGCGTGATCGACGATGACCTGACGCGGCGCGGCGAATGCTTCGGCGTATCCGAAGTTGGCCAGAGTGACGACGGCGCGCGCCTCCGCGGCCAGAATGGCGGGTGCGCGGCCAGGCGCGCCGGGAGTGAGGTCCAAGGCCTTGTTCGCCGCGGTCGCGGCGTTCGCCGCCGGGGACTCTCCGACCCATTCGATCGTCGGCGCTGCGAGAGTGAACCTGGGGCCGGGCGCCACCGTCACCATGGCGCGCGGCGGGTCGGTGTCGCTGACGTCGGCGGTCACCTCGGATTCGTAATAGCCCTCGGAGCGCAGCAGGGCGGTGGCGTTGGCGGCGGCGTCCCGCGCCCGGCGCCTGGCGTCCACCCGGGTCTGCGGCGGAGCTTTCGCCTCGCCGATGGCGCGAGCGACCTCGCCGCGCAAGGCTTTGTCCATCTGCCCTTGCAGTTGGGCCGCCGGCTCCGCGCGCGCCGCCGAAACCGTGGCGCAGGCGAGGCAGAGCATCAGGGCGAGATGGATGCGTTGCAATCTGGCGGTTCCCGCGGCGCCCCGCCCTTCCTTACGCAAGGCGACCGGCACTGTCACCCGAAGGCGTGAATGCTCGATTGAGAGGCGCCCGCCCGGACCGGTCGACGCCCTGCTTGCGGATTGGTCGTCGTCGTGGACTAGTGAACGCCCGTCAGGAGGGCGTCACGACAATCGCGACAGTTCAGGAAGTCTCGCCGCTCCATTCGGAGACGGCCTATGCGCCGGGTGAGGCCTATGACGAAATGTTCGCTCCCGGAGGGGTGACGCGCGCCAACTATCGCCTCCTGGACCACGACATCCGGGCGCTCGGCGCGCAGGCCCTGGCCGACCGCCAGAAGACGCTGGAGCGCTCTTTCCTGCTTCAGGGCATCACTTTCACGGTCTATGGCGCGGGCAACGCCACCGAGCGCATCATCCCGACCGACCTGTTCCCGCGCATCATCCCGGCCAGCGAGTGGACGACGATCGAGTCCGGTCTCATCCAGCGGCTTACGGCCCTCAACCTGTTCCTGGCCGACATCTATGGGGAGCAGCGCATTCTCGCCGACGGGATCATTCCGCGCGATCTCATCCTGGGTTCGGCGGCCTACCGGCGTCAGATGCAGCATCTGTTCGTGCCACACGGCGCCTACGTGAATGTGTGCGGCTCCGACCTCATCCGCGGTCAGGACGGAACCTTCTTCGTCCTGGAGGACAATCTGAGGGTTCCCTCCGGCGTCTCCTACATGCTGGCCAATCGCGACGCGGCGCGGCGCACCTTCCCGCACACCTTTCGCGAGGCGCGGGTGAGACCGGTCGAGCGCTACCCCGACCTGCTGCTGTCGACCCTCAAGGCCATGGCCGATGACGCCCGATCCAATCCACAGATCGTGGTGCTGACGCCCGGCGTCTACAACTCCGCCTATTACGAGCACGCCTACCTCGCCAGGCTGATGGGCGTGCCACTGGTCGAGGGCCGCGACCTCACCGCGCACGACAACCGGATCTACATGCGCACGACGGCAGGCCTGCGGCGCGTGGATGTGATCTATCGCCGGGTGGACGACGACTTCATCGATCCCCTCGCCTTCCGCCGGGACTCGTCCCTTGGCGTGGCGGGCCTGTTCAACGCCTATCGCGCCGGACAGGTGATAATCTGCAACGCCCCCGGCACGGGCGTGGCCGATGACAAGGCGGTCTACGCCTACGTGCCGACGATCATTCGCTACTACCTCGGCCAGGACGCCATCCTCCCCAACGTGAAGACCTTCCTGTGCCGCGAGCCGGCCCAGCTGGCGCACGTCCTGGCCAATCTCGACCAATTGGTGGTCAAGGCGGTGGGGGCGTCCGGCGGCTACGGCATGCTCGTCGGACCGCACGCTTCGTCGGCCGAACGCGAATCCTTCGCCGAGGCGCTCAAGGCCAATCCGGACAACTACGTCGCCCAGCCGACCATTCAGCTG
>JBOHLC010000410.1:0-7702 GCA_050729395.1 Caulobacteraceae bacterium | reverse complement strand
GTACTGGAAAGGCAACATGGCCGCATTCCAGAAGAACAAGGCGCTGGTCGGCGACATCTCCAATGCCGAGCATACTTATCTCATTCCCGGCGCGAATGGCGGCCACACGCCGGCGCAGGGCGAGGTCTTCAAGAATCCCGATCTCGCGAACACACTCACCCAGATCGCGCAGGGCGGTCGCGATGCGTTTTACAAAGGCGCCATCGCCCACACCATCGATGCCTATTTCAAGCGCGTCGGCGGCGATCTGCGCTATTCCGATTTCGCCGGCTACCGCGGGGAATGGGTCGAGCCGCAATCGGTCGATTATCACGGCTACGACGTCTACGAATTGCCGCCCAACGGCCAGGGTTTTGCGGTGCTCGAGATGCTGCAGATCCTCAAACACTTCGATCTGAAGAAGATGGGCGTGGGCTCGCCCGATGCGCTCACCGCGCTGATCGAATCCAAGCGGCTGGCCTATGAGGATCTGGCCAAATTCTACGCCGATCCGCGCTTCGCCCATGTCCCGATGAAATGTCTGATCTCCGACCTCTACGGCGCTGTGCGCGCGAAGGAAATCCATTTGGATCACGCCAATCCCAACATCGGGCCGGGCAATCCGAAACTCTTCAACGGCGACACCACCAATTTCGTCACCGCCGACCAGGACGGCATGATGGTCTCGATGATCCAGTCCAATTATCGCGGCATGGGATCGGGGCTGATGCCCGACGGCCTCGGGTTCATGTTCCAGGACCGGGGCGAGCTTTTTTCGCTGCGCGACGGCGACGCCGACATCTACGCGCCGGGCAAGCGACCGTTCCAGACCATCATCCCAGGCTTCGCCACGCGCGGCGGCGAGCCGTGGCTGGCTTTCGGCGTCATGGGCGGCGACATGCAGCCGCAGGGCCAGGCGCAGATGATTGTCAACATGGTCGACTACGGACTTAGCCTGCAGGCCGCAGGCGACTCACCGCGCTGGCATCACGAGGGCTCGAGCGAGCCCACGGGCGAGCCCCAGCATGGCGTCGGCATATTGCATCTGGAATCGGGCATACCGCCGGCGACGCGCGAGGCGTTGGTGGCGCTCGGCTGGAAGATGGGGCCTTCGGACGGCGGCTTCGGCGGTTATCAGGCCATAGCCCGCCTGCCCGGCCGCTATGCCGCGGCCAGCGAGATGCGCAAGGATGGCCTGGCGCTGGCCTATTGAGGCGATGAGGCGGTGACGGCCGAGGAGATGCGCGAAATCTGCCTGTCCTTCCCGGGCGCGGTGGAAGGCAAAAGCTATGGCGCGCCCGCGTTCCTGGTGAACAAGAAGTTCTTCACCCGGCTACGGCGCGACGATGGCAGCGCGGTGCTCATGGAGGTCGGCTTCGACGAGCGGGAAATGCTGATGGAGGCGGAGCCAGAGACCTTCCACTTCACCGCCCACTACAAGGACTATCCGTGCGTGCTCGCGCGCATCGCCACCCTGCATCCTGGCTCATTTCGCAATTTCCTCGAGCGGCGCTGGCGCAAGATCGCGCCCAAGGCGGCGATCAGGGCGTGGGACGCGGCGAAGGCGTCGTAATTGGCGCTTGACATTTTGCAATAGATGGAGTATAATGTCGCTTATGATCGGCGACTCAGCCTTTTCTCCGCAACCCGGCAATTCGCGAAGGCCCCGATCCCCGCTATCCACCGTTAATACGGTGATTTACGGTCACAATCGCCTCGCAAGAGGCATCAGAACTCGTCGTGGATCATCGAATTGAAGTGATCCATGATCTCCTTCATGTCCTGCTCCGGCGGGAGAGCGGGTTCGCCCGGCTTGCCGGTCGATCCTTCGGCGACGGCAAGGCGCGCGACCACCGCGCCGCCCTGGACGAGGACGATCTCCTCGCCGGGCGGGAGCGCCGCGAGCGCCCCCGCGATGCGCGGCGGCAGGTCGTCGAGGTCGATCCTGGTCATGACTTGGCCATCCTAGCGGCTCGCGTCCGCGCGTGACATAGGGGGCCCATGGCCTACCGCTCCCTCCGCGACTTCATCGCCGCCCTGGAAGCGGAGGGCGAGTTGGTGCGTGTGCGCCATTCGGTGTCCACGGTCCTGGAGATGACCGAGATCTGCACCCGCCTGGTGGCCGAGGGTGGCCCGGCGGTGCTGTTCGAGCGTCCGATGGACGCGTACGGCGAGCCGGCCGCCATGCCGTGCCTGGCCAATCTGTTCGGCACGGTCGGCCGCGTCGCCCGCGCCGTCACCCTCGACGGCAAGCGCCGCACGACCGCCAGGGAGCTGCGCGAGGTCGGCGAACTCCTGGCCTTCCTGCGCCAGCCCACGCCGCCCAAGGGCCTCAAGGACGCCTGGAACATGCTGCCTCTGGCCAGGACGGCCATGGACATGCGGCCCAAGGTCGTCTCGCGCGCGCCCTGCCAGCAGGTTGTGCTCACTGGCGCCGACATCGACCTGGCGCGACTGCCGGTCCAGACCTGCTGGCCGGGGGAACCGGCCCCGCTGATCACCTGGCCGCTGGTGGTGACCAAGGGGCCATCGGACGCGCCGGAGGACGACTTCAATCTCGGCATCTACCGCATGCAGGTGGTCGGAAAAGATCGGACGATCATGCGCTGGCTCGCCCACCGTGGCGGCGCGCAGCACTATCGCCGGTGGAAGGATGCCGGCAAGCCCGACGCCCTGCCCGCCTGCGCGGTCATCGGCGCCGACCCGGCGACCATCCTGGCCGCCGTGACGCCCGTGCCGGACACGCTGTCGGAATATCAGTTCGCCGGCCTGCTGCGCGGGGCCAGCGTCGAACTGGTCCCGGCCAAGACCCAGCCCCTTCTCGTCCCGGCCCAAGCCGAGATCGTCATCGAGGGCGAGGTGCGCCTCGACGAGGCCATGGATGAGGGGCCGTATGGCGACCACACCGGCTATTACAACAGCGTCGAGCCGTTCCCGGTGTTCCAGGTCACCGCCATCACCATGCGGCGCGACCCGATCTATCTGACCACCTACACCGGCCGGCCGCCGGACGAGCCGAGCGTGCTGGGCGAGGCGTTGAACGAGGTATTCATTCCGCTGCTCCAGGCGCAGTTCCCGGAGATCGTCGATTTCTGGCTGCCGCCGGAGGGCTGCAGCTACCGCATCGCCGTGGTCGCCATCCGCAAGGCCTATCCGGGCCATGCCAAGCGCGTGATGCTCGGCGTGTGGTCCTACCTGCGCCAGTTCATGTACGCCAAGTGGGTGATCGTGGTCGACGCCGACATCGACGCGCGCGACTGGAAGGATGTCATGTGGGCCATCGCCACGCGCATGGACCCCGCCCGCGACATCACGGTGATCGACAATACGCCGATCGACTATCTCGACTTCGCCTCGCCCCAGAGCGGCCTCGGCGGCAAGATCGGCCTCGACGCCACCGACAAATGGCCGCCGGAAACCTCGCGCGAGTGGGGCCGGCCGATCCGCATGGACCCCGCCGTGGTCGAGGCGGTCACCGCCATGTGGCCAGGCCTCGGCCTCCCGGGCTCTGGTCGATCGATTTGGAAGTGACACCCCTGGACAGCCCTCCCCGCCGCGACTAGAAGCGCGCCCTTCCGTCGCGCCGGGTCCGAATCCCGGGCGGCGCAGCCCTGGACTTGCAGCCTCCATGCCCCTCCACCGATCCCAGGACCGCCGCGCGCCGGCCGGTCCGACCCAGCGCCAGCTCCGCGCCGGCGAATTGGTGCGTCACGCCCTGGTGGATATCCTGCGCGAGACTGACCTGGCCGACCCGGCCCTGGCTGGGATCTCCGTGACGCTGTCCGAGGTGAAAATGAGCCCGGATCTCAAGCACGCGGTGTGCTTCGTCGAGCCGCTCGGCGGGGAGAGAGCGGCCGAGGTGGTCGCCGCGCTCAATCGGGCCACGCGCCGGCTGCGCGGACGCCTCGGACACGCGATCGAGCTGCGCTTCACGCCCGATCTCAAGTTCGTCCATGACGATACCTTCGACGTCGCGTCGCACATGGACCGGCTGCTGGACGATCCGCGCGTGCGCCGCGACCTCGAGGTCGACGAGGAAGGCTGATGGCGCGCCGCCGCAAGGGAGACGCGGTCTCCGGCTGGATCAACCTCGACAAGCCAACTGGTCTGGGCTCGACCGCGGCGGTCGGGCGCGTGCGGCGCGCTTTCAATGCCAGAAAGGCCGGCCACGCCGGCACGCTCGATCCTCTGGCCGATGGCGTGCTGCCGATCGCCCTTGGCGAGGCGACCAAGACCATTCCCTTCCTGATGGTCGGCGACAAGGCCTATCGCTTCACCCTTCGCTGGGGGGTGGAGACGGCGACCCTCGACGAGGAAGGCCCGGTGACCGCGACGTCCGATATGCGGCCCTCGTCCGAGGCGACGGCGGCGGCGCTGGCCGAATTTGTCGGCGAGATCGATCAGGTCCCGCCGGCGTACTCGGCGGTCAAGGTCGGCGGCGAGCGCGCCTACGACCTCGCGCGCGAGGGGATCGAGGTCGAACTGGCGCCGCGCAAGGTGACCATCCACGAGGCGCGGCTGGCGGATACGCCGGACGCCGACCACGCGACGATCGAGATCGTCTGCGGCAAGGGGACCTATGTGCGCGCCCTGGCGCGCGATCTCGCCGCCCGGCTCGGCGCCCACGCCCATGTCGCGACGCTTCGGCGCACCCGCGTCGGCCCGTTCGAAGCCGCCGCCGCGATAACTCTGGAAAGGCTGGAGGAATTGTGCCATAGGGGCGCGCCTCTGGAGGTTCTGCTTCCGGTCGAGACCGCCCTGGACGACATCCCGGAGCTGGCCGTTACCGCCGAAGACGCCTTCAGGTTGACGCAGGGACGTTCGATCGTTCTGCTTCCCCGGCAGGTGGAAACCTTGAGGGCCCGTCTTGCGGGCGCCCGCGCCGTTTCAGCCCGTCATGGAGCGAATATCGTGGCCCTGTGCGAGATGCGGGCGGGACGGCTCACTCCCACACGTGTCTTTCATCTCAGCTGAGCGGAAAGAAATCGATGTCGATTACCGCCGAACGCAAGACCGAGCTCATCCATACCCATGCCCGCACGCCGGGCGACACCGGATCGGCGGAAGTCCAGGTGGCCATCCTTTCGGAGCGGATCGCCAACCTCACCGAACACTTCCGCACCCACAAGAAGGACAACCATTCCCGTCGCGGCTTGCTGAAGCTGGTCTCGCAGCGTCGCTCGCTGCTCGATCACCTGAAAACCGCGGACGAGACCCGCTATCAGACTTTGATCGGCGTTCTGGGACTGCGCCGCTAGCAATTGACTGCCCACGCGCGCGTTCAAGCGCGTCCCCATTTCGCCGCCGCCGCCATCGACAGGCATGAACGCGCCGGCCCTTCCGCCTGGAGGACCTGTTGGTCCACAAAGGCCCATGACGCCGAGGGTTCGAAAGCAATCCTCACCCCGCCTGTCGAACGAGGAGAGGACTACCGGAAGCAACAGGCTGGGATTCAGCCGACCGACCCTGTCCGCCCCCCAAGGGAATAGGCCCTCGGGAATTGAGAGAAAGAGATCACGAAATGTTCGATATCCGACGCAAGTCCATCGATTGGGGTGGCCGCAAGCTGACCCTGGAGACCGGCCGCATGGCCCGTCAGGCAGACGGGGCCGTGCTCGCCACCTACGGCGAGACCACCGTGCTCGCCGCCGTCGTCTTTGACAAAGCGCCCAAGCCCGGGCTCGACTTCTTCCCCCTGACCGTCAACTACCAGGAGAAGACCTTCGCCGCCGGCAAGATCCCTGGTGGCTTCTTCAAGCGTGAAGGCCGCCCGTCCGAGAAGGAAACGCTCGTCTCGCGCCTTATCGACCGGCCGATCCGTCCCCTGTTCGTCAAGGGGTTCAAACACGAGACCCAGGTGATCATCACCGTGCTCTCCCACGATCTGGAGAACGATCCCGATATCGTCGCCATGGTCGCGGCTTCAGCGGCCCTGACCCTGTCGGGCGTGCCGTTCATGGGCCCGATCGGCGCGGCGCGCGTCGGCTTCATCGACGGCGAATATGTGCTCAATCCAACCCTCGATCAGGTGAAAGACCCCGCCAATCGCCTCGACCTCGTGGTCGCCGGCACGGATGAGGCGGTGATGATGGTCGAATCCGAGATCGAGGAACTGAACGAGGAAGAGGTCCTCGGCGGGGTGATGTTCGCCCACAACGGCTTCCAACCGGTGATCGCCGCGATCATCGAACTGGCCGAGCACGCGGCCAAGGAGCCGTTCGACTTCGCGCCGGCCGACGACGACGCCCTGGCGTCAAAGGTCGCTGGCCTGATCGGCGAGGACATCAAGGCGGCCTATGCCATCACCGCCAAGGGCGCGCGCCATGAGGCCGTCTCGGCGGCCAAGGCCAAGGCGGTCAAGGCCCTTGCCAGGTCGGTAGAGAACCCAGACGGCGTCGATCCGGCCAAGCTCGGATCGGTGTTCAAGGAATGCGAGGCCAGCGTCGTGCGCCGCGCCATCCTGGAAACCGGCACGCGCATCGACGGCCGCGCCGTCGACGTGGTCCGGCCGATCGTCTCGGAGGTGTCGGTCCTGCCGCGCACGCACGGTTCGGCCCTGTTCACCCGGGGCGAGACCCAGGCCCTGGTCGTCGCCACGCTCGGCACCGGCGACGACGAACAGTTCATCGACGCGCTCGAAGGCACCTACAAGGAGGCCTTCCTGTTGCACTACAACTTCCCGCCCTATTCGGTGGGCGAGACCGGGCGGATGAACGCCCCTGGCCGGCGGGAGATCGGCCACGGAAAGCTCGCCTGGCGCGCCATCCGGCCGATGCTGCCGTCCAAGGAGGACTTCCCTTACACGGTCCGCCTGGTCTCGGAGATCACCGAGTCCAACGGCTCCTCGTCAATGGCCAGCGTGTGCGGCGCCTCGCTCGCCCTGATGGACGCGGGCGTGCCCCTGAAGAAGCCGGTCAGCGGCATCGCCATGGGCCTCATCCTGGAGAAGGACGGCTTCGCGGTGCTGTCCGACATCCTGGGTGACGAGGACCACCTCGGCGACATGGACTTCAAGGTCGCCGGCACTGCCGACGGCGTCACCTCGCTGCAGATGGACATCAAGATCCCCGGCATCACCGAAGGGATCATGAAGCAGGCGCTCGCCCAGGCGAAAGCCGGCCGGCTGCATATCCTCGGCGAAATGGCCAAGGCCATCGACGGCGCTCGTCCCGATGTCGGCGAGTACGCGCCCAAGATCGAGACCATCACCATTCCGGTGGACAAGATCCGCGACGTGATCGGCACCGGCGGCAAGGTGATCCGCGAGATCGTCGCCACCACCGGGGCCAAGGTCGACGTCAATGACGACGGTGTGGTCAAGGTCGCCGCCAGCGACGGGGCCAAGATCAAGGCCGCCGTCGACTGGATCAAGTCGCTCACCTCCGATCCGGAAGTCGGCATGATCTACGACGGCACAATCGTGAAGACCGTCGACTTCGGCGCGTTCGTGAATTTCTACGGCGCCAAGGACGGGCTCGTTCACATCAGCCAGCTCGCCCAGGGCCGCGTCAACAAGACCACCGACGTCGTCAAGGAAGGCGACAAGGTCTGGGTCAAGCTCCTGGGCTTCGACGAGCGCGGCAAGGTGCGCCTGTCGATGAAAGTCGTCGACCAGGCCACCGGCAAGGAAAAAGCCGGCGAAGTGGCACCGGCCGAACCCGCCGAGTAACTCCCCTCTTTTACTCCCCCGCAAAGCGGGGGAGTGCCTCCGGCCTCTCAGTCG
>JBOHLC010000409.1:0-29804 GCA_050729395.1 Caulobacteraceae bacterium | reverse complement strand
CTCCAGGTCAGATCGTAGGTGGGACCAAGGACGAAGCTGCCCGCCCAATAGAAGAGAACCACGCCCAGAAGCGCCAGGCTCAGGCCGGCGGAGACGATCATGATGTACTTCCAGGCGGCCTCCATGTTTTCCGCCTCGCGCTCGAAGGCGACCAGGAAGGTGCTGACCAAGGTCGTCAGCTCGATCACGATCCAATAGACGCCGACGTTGTTGACCAGAGGGGCGACGAGGGTGGTGAGGGCGAAGACCTCGAAGAGCGAATAGAACCACCAGAGACGGCCTTCCTCGCCGAGCGTGCGCATGTAGCCGACCGCGAACAGCGAGGAGAGGAAGTAGACGCAGGCCGTGCACAGGACGACCCAGGCGCCCAAGCCGTCGAGGCCGATGTAGCCTGCCCAATAGTAGCGAGCGCCCGACATGGCGAAGACCGGCAGCGGCAGGGCGCAGGCCAGGACGACGACGCTCGCCGCGAGATTGAGGAACTCGGCCGCGCGCGGGCGGCGCAATATGGCGTTCGCCAGCGCGGCGATCGCCGGGGTCAAGCCTATGGCGAGGAGAAGGGCGCCCGTCATCTAGCCCACCAGCCGCTTGAGTTCGCGGCTGCTGGTCGTCCCGACCGCGCTGGACAGATAGCGGACCAGGACGCCGAAACAGGCCACGGCGATCAGAAGGTCGAAGAGTATGACGATCTCCAGCAACATCGGCATGCCGGGCACCAGAACCTGGGCGCCAAGGAAGATTCCGTTCTCCAGGATCAGCAGCCCCAGGACCTGGCTGATCGCCTCGTGACGAATTGAGAGCATCAGGAAGCCGATGAGCTTCATCGACAGCATGACCGTGAGCGCCAGCACCGCGACCGTGCCGGTCAGGCCCAACTGGCCGCCGACGCGGTTGGCGACGACGAGGGCAAACACCACGCTGAACGCACCGACGATCAATGCGCTCGCCGGCTGCAGGGTGAGGTGCGCCTCGCGACTGACGCCCTGACCCTTGATGATCCGCCAGACGAGATAAGGCAGCAGTACGCCGCGGAAGATGATCGTCAGGATGGCGATCAGAAACAGCTCGGGGAAATGGCCGAAGATTCCCACGGTCGTCGACAGGGCCGCGATCAGCCAGGATTCGGCCGCGAAGGCGTAGAGATAATTCACCACCCATCGCGAGCCTAGCATCACGAACGTCAGCAGCAGCGAGGCGATGGCCAGCAAGCTGAAGATCGAGGCGGCGAGGGGCGGCAGGTTTTGTATCGGCATGGCTCAGCTCAGCTGCGTTCCGATGATCGACAGCACGGCGAACAGGAAGGACGCCGCCAGCGGCTCCTGGTAGCGATAGAATCGCAGGCGCGACTGCACGGTCTCCACGAAGACGACCGCGCAACCCACGAGCACGAACTTGGCGATGAGGGCGCCGGCGCTCGCCAGGACGCCCAGCGCGGTTCCCTTGCTCGACAGACCCCATGGCAGCGTCAGCACGTTGCAGAATAGGGTGAACAGGATGAACTGCTTCATCATTGACGCCCACTTCAACAGAGCGAGCAAGGGGCCCGAATATTCGAGGATTCTGGCCTCCTCGATCATGTAGACTTCTATGTGCGTGTTCGAGTGGATTGGCAGCCGATCGGTCTCCACCAGTAGCAGCACGAAAAACGCCGCCACGAGAAAGAGGTGGGCCGGGCTGAAATAGACCGCCGGGCTGCCGACAAGGAGATGGTTCACCACGAACGGCAGCATCGACTTGGCGAGCAGGGTGATGCCGATGAAGACCAGGATCAGGGTCGGTTCGGCCAGGATGCTCACCATCACCGCGCGGCTCGATCCGATGCCGCCATACGCGCTACCGCTGTCCAGGCCGGCCAGCAGGATCATGAATGAGCCCAAGGTGAGAATGAGCCCGCCGCCAAGGATGTCGCCCATATTCGAGTACGGCAGCGGAAAGTCGGTGAGGACCGGGATCAGGATCGGCACCACCAGCATGCAGGTGAAGGCGACGATCGGCGCCAGCCAGTGGATCCACGAGGCCGTTTCGGGCACGACGAGCCGTTTGTGAAACAGTTTCCAGAGGTCGCGATACGGCTGGAAGATGCTGGGTCCCTGCGCGCGCTGAACCCGCTCCTCGAAATTGACGATAATGCCCTGAATGAGTGGCGCGAACGCCACCACCATCAGGACCTGCGCGAGCTGAAGGAGCAGCGCGTGCAGTGTCATCGCCACAGACTTCGGCGGCGCCATGACTGGCCGCGGGATGGGGGACAAATACTGCGTTCTCGTCTGGCCAGCACTGGCCACGGCGAGCCAACGGCTCGTTGCATTGGACGCGCGACTCCTTCCCTCATTCGAGGCCAAGAAGGAGTCATCAGCCAATCGGCGGTTACACGGCGAACTCCATCGCCGTACGCAACTTAGCGGTAGATAGAGGCGCCGCCACCAGACTTGTCAACCGCATGAAGCGCGGGGGTGAACACGGTCCAGCGGCCGCCTCTCACGGTTCGTTCGCCAGTGAACCGCCGGGCGCGGCAAGGCGTTGTTCCTTGGCGATGAGCAGGCAACGAACCGAACCCAACAGGGGGCGACACGTCCAGCCGGGCGCGCGTAGGCGCGGCGGGCCTCGCGGCCCGGCCATGAAGCCGAACCGGACCGCCGAGAATGACGCCGCGAGCGAGAGCCACGAAGAGGCGCTGATCGACGAAGGTATCGAGGAAACCTTTCCGGCCAGCGATCCGGTCAGCGCCCATAACATCACCTGACCGGCGCGCCCCGATGGCCTCCGGCAAGCCGCCTCAGTAGTTCAGGCTGAAGTTGGCCAGGCCATAGGCGAAGATCAGCCACAACCCCCAGAGCGCAGCGAGGCCCAGGACAAACTCGCCCGAGCGGGCCAGCCAGCGGCCGGGACCCCTGACCACCCGCATAATCGCCTCGGCCAGCACGACCAGGGCGCTGATGATCGCCAGCACGCCCAGGCAGTAGAGGGCCAGCATCCAGTTGTTGAGCGCGCCGTTGCCCGAGGAAATCAGGGCGAAGAGCCCGATCCAACCGGCCACCGTGGCTAGAAGGATGATGACCCCGATGCGGGAGGCCAGACGCAGGCGAGCCTGGGTGGGTGGGAACTCGAGCCGGGCGCCGAAGCGCCTGCGGGTGATCGCCCCGCCGATCCAGATGGCCAGGGTCAGCGCCAGCACCGCGACAAAGGCGATGGTCAGTGCGTTGAAGCATGGGGACTGTTTCAGGCCGTGGACGGGCATGAACACTTCCACGGGGATGAAATCGTCGCTGATCCAGTACTGGATGGCGCCGCTGGCGTTGGTGACGAACTTCAGGTGCGTCTGGCCGCCGACCTCGCGGTACGTCAGGGGTCCGACCTCGCGCCAGACCTTGGGAACGCCGTTCAGGCCCTTGAGCAGGCTGACCGAAATGGTCCCATCGGGATGGGCGGTGACACTCGCCTGCCCAAGGGCGAAGACGAGGCGTAGGGCGGTGTCTATCTTCCGGCTTCCCTCGTACCAGCCGGCGACCTTGGCCGCGTCGGCCTTGGGGTTGGCCACGGTGGCCTCGACCGGCGCCGAGTAGGGATAATATCGGTCGAGGAAGGCGCGGAAGAGGCCGACGCGCACCTTCTCGGCTTCACCCGCGGTGCCAAGGCTGTTGACCGACATGAAGATGCCGACGTTCTTGTCGAGCAGCAGATGCAGGTCGCTGTGGAACGGGTCGGTGTCGCCGGCATGTCCGATGATCCGAAGCCCGTTGCGGTTCTCCTGATAGAAGCCGAGATCGAAGCCATTCACCCCCGGCGCCATGAACGACTGAGGCGAGTGCATCAGTTCGGCGGTCTCGGGTTTGAGGATCTGCGCGCCGTTGTAGGTCCCGTTCTGCAGCTGGGCGATCATGAAGTGAGCCATGTCGACGCCGGTGGAGGAAAGGGCGCCGGCGGGCGCGGTCTCGATCAGCTCGAAGGGATAGGGCTTGGCGGCCGTGGCGACGATGTAGCCCTTGGACATGTCAGGGGCCAGGTTGGCCGGCAAGGGCTGGACCATGGTCGAGTGGCTCATGCCGAGCGGCGTGAAGATGTGGTTGGCCACATACTGCGCGTACGGCTCGCCCGACAGGCGCTGGACGATGTAGCCGGCGAGCGAGGCGCCATAGTTGGAATAGGCGACGATCTTGCCGGGCGGATAGATGCGCGTCGGCATGTGCCGCATCAGATAGGTGCGCAGAGGGATGAGCTGGCTTGGCTTCTTAACGAAGGCGCCGGAAATGCCATCCTCGAACCCCGCCGTATGGGTCATCAGCTCGCGCATGGTGATCGGCTTGCCGTACTTCGGCGGGATCTTGAAATCGAGGTAGTCGTTGACGTCGCGGTCTAGGTCGATCTTGCCTTCGCCGACCAGTTGCATGACCGAGGTCCAGGTGAACAGCTTGGACACCGAACCGGGGCGGAACAAGGTCTTGTCGGCGATGACCGGCGTGCGCTTGGCCATGTCGGAATAGCCGTAGCCCTTGGCGAACAGGATCTGGCCGTCCTTGACCACGACGATGACGCCCCCGGCGATATCGCCGCGCTGGATCGCATAGGGGAAAAGCCCGTCGAAGAAGGTCTCCGCGTCCTGGGCGGTGAGATCGGGGGTGGGCGCCGCCGCTGGAGTGGCGGCGGGCGCGGGTCCAGGCGCGGGATGGGCGCTGGGCGTCACCGGCGCCACCGCGGTCGGCGGGGCCGTCGCCGCGCCCAAGGAGAGGCCCAATACCGCCAGGCAAGCCACGGCAACGCGCTTGATCATCGTTTCTCTCCCATCCCCCGTAGAGTCTTCCGCCCTAATTGAACTTCGCCGCCAGGGTGATGCCGAAGGTGCGCGGCTCTATGTAGGCGGCCTCGCCCGCGAAGCCCGGCGCGCCGCTGCTCTCGTAGGAGTTGATGCCGCGCGTATCTCCCAGGTTCTTGCCCCAGAGCTGGACGCTGTAGCGATCGTTCTCGAGCCCGAGGCGAACCGCGAAGGTGTTGTAGCTCGGCAAGACCACTTGGCCGGCGGCTTCTGGCTGGTCGGGGAACTCCGGCGACGTGGGTCCGCTGGCGAAGTCCGTGCTCCTGGAGCCGACATAGCTCCAGGTAGCGCCGACGAAGCCGTTATAGTTCCCGAACATGGGCCAATCGTACTCGCCATCCAGTGACGTGCTCCACTTCGGCGCATAGGGAAGCGGATCGCCAGGATAGGCGTTCACCGCCGACGCGGGCGAGGTCAGCACCGCGTCGGTGTATGCTCCGGTCCAGTTGAACCTGAGGCCCCTCACCGGCGCCAAACCGAAGGTCCACTCGACGCCGTCGCTGCGCGCCTTTCCTCCGTTGGCGTCGACGCCAGTGTTGTCCACGTATTCGAGGAGTTGGATGTTGTTCCAGTCGACATAGAAGGCCGCAACGTCGATCGAAAGGCGTCCTTCGAACTGGGTCGATCTCACTCCGATCTCATAGTTGATGGTGTTGTCGGCTCCATACTCCCGCGGCACGCTGGCCGGCGTGCCCGGTGGCAAGACGTTGGGGCCGCCTGGACGGAAGCCGGTGGCCACGCGCGCATAGACCAGGGTGTTGGCGTTCACGTGCCAGCGCGGGGCCACCGACCAGGTGAAGACATGGCCGCTGGATGGCGTGGTGAAGTTGGTGGTCGCGACAAGGAGCCCGGCAAGGCTTTCCGTGCCGGACTGTTTGTTGGCCGAATAACGGCCGCCGATCTGCAGGTCGAAGCTGGAGTTGAAGTGATAGGTCAGGTCGCCGAAGCCGGCCCACTCCTGATAAGTGGACGTCAAGCTAACGATCTCCAACGCCGGCAGGCCGGCCGAAGCGCCGCCCGGAATGAGGAAAGCGTTCAGGGCCTGGGCCAGGTCGCCGTCTTCGTGGGTGTAATAGGCGCCCAGCTGCCATTCCCATCGATCGGACGCCGGAGACGACAGGCGAATCTCCTGGGTGAACTTTTTCAAGTAAGCATTGTTGTTCTCGTAGGCGCCAAGTTGCTCGCCAAAGATGCCGCTGAGGAGTCCGCCCAGGCTGACGGGCGGGCTGTAGACGCCGTCGACAAGGCTGGCGGGAACGTAGGTGGCGGACGTGCCGTCGACCTGTCTGGCGGTATCCATCACACCGTAACTCGTGGTCGACACGAGATTCACCGGCCCCAGATCCCAGTTGATGGTGCCGTTGTAGTTCTCGTACCGGAAGGTGCTGGGCTCGGGGTAGTATCGCTCTTGCGTGAGGTCGCCATGAACCGGTTGCAAGGTGACCGGGTCTATGTCGACTTGGGAGCTGCCGTTTGTGTTCAACCACTGGCCGAGGGCGGTCAGCCGGATCGAGAAATTGTCGGTCGGCTTGAACAGTAGGGAAGCTCGGCCGCCATACCTTTGGCCCTGGTTCACGTAGCGCTGGCCGCTCAGGGGATCGTCGACGTAGCCGGGAATCGCCTGATTGAAGGCGTCGACGCGCAGGGCGACTATGTCGCCCCACGCGAGATTGGCCATGCCGCGAATGTCCCCGCCCAACTGGCCGTGAGCCATGCTCTCGCCGGTCGCTTCGATGGCCGCTGAGTAGTTACCGAGCACCGGCGGATTGGTGACGAACTTGATCAGACCGCCCTCGCTGTTGGCGCCATAGAGCGTGCCCTGCGGTCCGCGCAGGACTTCTGTGCGCGCCAAATCCCAGGTGTCGAAATCGCTGGTCAGGATGGCGCCGTTGAGCAGGGCGTTGCTCGAGCCAAACGGCGATTCGTCGACATAGACGGCCACCGTCGAGCCGTCGCCTCCGGCGTTCTGACCGCGCAGAGTAAGGCGGGTAACGCCAGGGTCCGAGCTCACCAGTGACAGGCCCGGCACGAAGGCCGCCAAGTCCCCGAAGTCCATGACGTGGAGCTTTTCCAGGGCGGCGCCTGGAAGCGCGCTCACGCTCATCGGCACGTTCTTGAGCTGTTCTGTGCGCTTTTCGGCGGTGACCACGACTTCCTGAAGCGACGTGGCGGCGCCCTGACCGGCGTTCGGCGGTGTCGCGGTCTGAGCCGAGGCGGCCAGCGGCGCCGCGGCGAGCCCGAGAAGGCTGCTTCCCAGCAACAGGACGCTGTAGCGATTCTTCATGTCGGCCCCCGATGGTTAACTTTCGGACAGTATCGCCCCCGATTTCCAAAGCCGCAACAAATTTTCTCCGTCGGCTAACCGACGCGCGGCAAAGTGGAGCGGCCGAACCGGTCTGGCGTGAAATCGTGGGCGGAAACCCCGTACGCGGCCAATTCGTCGGCGAGACTGGCGTCCAGGATCAGGCCGGCCGCCAGGCGGGCCGCCGCCGGTGCGGTCTGGATGCCGTAGCCGCCCTGGCCGGCCAGCCAGAAGAACCCCTCGGCGCGCGCATCGAAACCGATGACCGGCGTCCGATCCGGCGCGAAACTGCGCAGCCCGGCCCATTTGCGTCGCACGTGGTCGACCTCGAGGATGGTCGCGGTCTGCACCCGGTCGATGCCGACGGCCACGTCCAGCTCGTCGGGCTGGGCGTCGCACGGCGGCGAGGGCGTCTCGTCGGCCGGGGAGAGGAACAGGCCACCCGACTCCGGCTTGAAATAGAAGCGCTCGTCGATGTCGATGGTGTTGGGCATGGCGGCGATGTCGATGCCCGGCGGTGCGTCGACGAGGATGGCCGTGCGCCGGCGCGGAACGATGTCCAGGCCGGCCAGTCCGGCCAGGGCGGCGAGCGAATCGGCCCAGGCGCCGGCCGCGTTGACGACCACGGCCGCCTCGAACACGCCGGCGGACGTCATGACTCGCCAGCCGCCTGGTCCATGCTCGAGCGCGCCAACTTCCGCGCCGGTGACGATGCGGCCGCCGCTGACGGTGACGAGGCGCAGATAGCCCTGGTGCAGGGCGGCGACGTCGACATCGTGGGCGCCCGGCTCATGGGCGGCGGCGACGGCGTAGCCTGGCCGCAGGATCGGGCACAGGTCCATGGCTTCGCCCGCGCCGACCGCGTGCGCGTTCGCCGCCACGTCCGGCAGGGCGAGGAACGCTTCGAGCTCGCCGCGCTGATCCTCGCGGGCGATGTGCAGCGAGCCGCGCCGCGCGACCAGCGGGTGGTCACAGAAGCCGGCCGGCGGCTCGAACAGGAGCGCCCGGCTGGCCCGCGAGAGCGCGCGCACCGGCGCATTGCCGTAGGTCTCGGAGAACACCGCGGCCGAGCGGCCCGTGGAATGATAGCCGGGGAGGCTTTCGCGCTCGAGGATAGCGATCCGCCGGCGCGACGCGAGGCAGGCGCCGAGCGAGGCTCCGGCGATCCCCGCGCCGATCACCAGGACGTCGAAGCTCCCCTCGCTCATGGACCCTTCCCCGCCGCCAACGAGGAGTTCCTATATTGGAAAGCTCAATTTCTCAATTGGAAAACCAACACACATCGCGGCAGGTGAAGTGGCTAAAGCAGTGTCACCCTGCCCGTGTCGAGGGCGTAGTAGGCTGGGACGATCTTGAGCTTGCCCTGCTTGATCAGGTCGCCCAGGACCGGCGAGGCGACGGCCAGCAGCTTGGCCTGGATGATGGCGTTGAGCCTGGCGGTCAGCTCATAGTCGTGATGGCCCTGCTCCACGGCCTGTTGCAGTGGGGCGAAGAGGGCGCTGATCTGGCCCGGAACCGCCTGGCCGGCCACCGCCGCCTTGATCGCGCCGCAGCCCTGATGGGCCAGAACCACGATCACGCGCGTTCCCAGCACCACCGCGCCATATTCGAGGGAGGCGATGATGTCGGTGGTGGCGATGTTGCCGGCGACGCGGGTCACGAACAGGCGCCCAAGGCTCTGGTCGAAGACCAGTTCCGGCGGCACGCGGGAATCGGCGCACGAGAGCACGGCGGCGAAGGGCTCCTGCTTGGCGACGGTCGCCGTTCTCAGAATGTGCAAGTCTTCCTTGAACGAGGCCAGCCTGGCGGCGGCGAAGCGCGCGTTGCCGGCTGTCAGCTCGGCGAGCGCCGCGTCGGGCGTCAGGGTGGACTGGGCCCGCGCCGCGCGCGGGGCCAGCGCCGCCGCGCCGGCCACGGCCGCTCCGGCGGTGAGGAAATATCGCCTCGCAAGACCAGGCGAGATGACCGTGCGGTCCATGCAGGCCGCGCATCCGAATCTCATGACCGTTTCGCCGCTCATCAGCCGCCCTTCCCTCAGTGTGGAATACCGTTCAGGTCGCTCCAGCCGCTCCACAGTATGTGAATGCCGATGCACACCATGATGAACGCCGACAGCCTGACCACCACGCTCGTCCCTCCGTGCCCAAGCATGGACACGAGACGCTGGGCGAAACGATAGCACAGGTAGACGCTGATCACGATGAGGACGATGCCGGCGACCGCGGCGGCGCCGAGCGTCGCCAGATGCTCGAGGCTTACGGTCCTCGGCCGCTGGCTGCCCAGGGTGATGGCAATCGAGATCGAGCCCGGGCCGACGGTGAGCGGCATGGTCAGCGGATAGAAGGATTCCGGCGCCGCGCCGCGCGCGCTCTCGGCGGCGTGCTTCGCGTCGGGCGAGGGCTCGGCGTTGAGCAGCTTCCAGCCGAAGGCGGTGACCACCAGGCCACCGGCGACGCGCACCACCGGCAGGCTGACACCGAAGAATCCGAGCACGTGCGAGCCGATGAACAGCGATCCCAGGAGCAGGAAGAAGCTGTTGACGGACACCTGGCGCGCCAGCGTCCTGCGCTCGTTGCCGGCGCAGCCCTCGGTCACGCCCAGAAAAAGCGGCGCGCTGCCGACCGGATTGACCACCGGAAACAGCGCCGCGTAGACCAGCAGCAGCGTATTGACGAAGGCGCTCATCGGTCTCGCCCCAACTATCCGCGATTGGCATAGCCGGCGCGCCTGGCCGCGGCAATTCACAGCGCGGCCGACAGGCGATAGGATCGCGGTCAGGTCATGGGCGAGGGGCGGAGCGGACGTGTCAGTGTTCCTGTCATCCCTGCCGCTGTGGCTCGGGTTCCTCCTCGTGGTGGTCCTGCCGACAGCGATGTTCATCTGCGGTCTGCTCGTGGTGCGCCGAATCTTCTCGCTCGAGCGTCTGACCACCAACAATGAGGTCGCCGGATTCAAGTTCGCCGTCGTCGGCGTGGTCTACGCCGTCCTGCTCGGGTTCGCAGTCATCGTGGTGTGGGAAAAGTTTCGCGACGCCGAGGCCGCCGTCGCCCAGGAGGCGTCTGCGGTCATCGCCCTCGATCGCCTGTCGCTGGGGCTTCAGCCAAGCGTCGGCGCCGCCGTCCGCGGCCAACTGGCATCCTATGTGCGATTGACGGTGGCCGAAGGCTGGCCGGCCATGTCCCGGGCAAAGATGAGCAGCAAGCCGGGCCAAGCGCTCGACGCGCTCTACGCGGCGGTTCTGGCCGACACTCTCTCGACGCCGCGCGAGACCACCATCCTGAGCGAGATGCTCAACCGCCTCGACAGTCTCACGCGGGCCAGGCGCACGCGCCTGCTGCTGGCGACCGGCGTCGTGCCGGGCGTTCTGTGGTCGGTGCTGTTCGCCGGGGCCTTCGTCACCCTCACCTTCACTTTCTTCTTCGGCCTGCCAAGCCTTGGAAGCCAGGCCATCATGACCGGCATGCTGGCGGTGCTGATCTTCATGGCGCTCTTCATGACCATTGAGATCGACCACCCGTTCACCGGGCCGGTCAGTGTCGGCCCCGAGGCCATGCAGCTCGCGCTGCGGAGCATTCGCTAACCAGCCGGGCCGGCCCACCGCCGCGCCTTCAAAGGAGAGGCCCTGATGCACTGGCTCCGCGACCTGGCCTATTTCCTTGGCGGGGCCTTCGCCGCCAACGCCGTACCACATCTGGTGAGCGGCCTGACGGGTCGGCCTTTCCAGAGCCCGTTCGCCAAGCCGCCGGGCCAGGGGCTGTCGTCCTCCACCGTCAATGTGCTGTGGGGGTTTTTCAACCTCGTCGTCGCCTGGCTGCTGGTCACCCAGGTCGGCCAGTTCGACGCGAGATCCGCGCTCGACGCGGCTTGCCTGGGCCTGGGCGCCCTTCTGAGTGGCCTGTTCATGGCGCGCCACTTCGGCCGGTTCCACGGCGGCAATTCACCAACGGCAGCGCCGCGAGAGGATGGATGAATATGAAGCGCGCGCGTCTCTCAGCTGCGATCTGGCTGGTCCTTCTGGGCGCCGGAGTTGCCCAGGGGGCCGGCGCGCCCGCCTCGCCGTGGGCGCGCGGCTTTCCCAAGGTCGGACAGTGCTACGCCACCCGGGTCAAGACGGTCGGCACGCGGCTCGGCACGCCGGACAGCGGCAGCGTGGTCAGCTATACCGACAGACACATCCAGATCGCCTATGAAACAAGCCCCATCGCCCAAGCCTTCCGGCCCGGCGACCGGGTGAAACTCTGTGTCGTCTCGCTGCCGGCAAACTGCCCGCCCGGGGATAATCGCGGCGTGGTCTACCGAGCGCTAAACGCGCGCACGGGCGGGGCATGGAAAGCGGCGGACTCCCAGCATAGCTGCGGCGGGGCTTGAGGCAATGTCATCGGGGCTCGGCGTCCATCTGGGCAACCTCTCGCGCCTGGCGAACGCCAGAAGCCGCTCGATCAGCCCGGAGAACTTCACGGGCGCGAAAGGCGGCGGCGGTATGTCCACCGACGGCCCGGCGGCGAACGCGGCACGCGATCTCGGCCAAGGCTGGAAGGTTTCGCCCTATATCGTCATCGAACCGGGCGAGACGCGCGAACTGGCCGATATCGAGGGTCCCGGCGCCATCCAGCAGATATGGATGACGCTGGCCCGCGGCCGCTGGCGGCACGCCATCCTGCGCGCCTACTGGGACGGCCAGGCGCAACCTTCCATCGAATGCCCGACAGGAGACTTCTTCGCCTGCGGCTGGGAGCGGTTCGCACAGGTCTCTTCGCTCGCCGTGTGCGTCAATCCGGGCCGCGGCTTCAACTGCTACTGGGAGATGCCGTTCGCCTCGCGCGCGCGGCTGACCATGGAAAACCTCGGCTCCGTTCCGCTCGTCGTCTACTACCAGATCAACTATGCGCTGGCTGAGATCGAGGACGACGCGGGGCGCTTCCACGCGCAGTTCCGACGGGTCAATCCGTTGCCTTACGGCGAGGTGGTGAACCTCCTCGATGGCGTTGCCGGTCGCGGCCATTATGTCGGAACCTATATCGCATGGGGCGTCAACAATTCCGGCTGGTGGGGCGAGGGCGAGATCAAGTTCTTCCTCGACGGCGACGGCGCGTTCCCCACTATCTGCGGCACCGGAACCGAGGACTATTTCGGTGGCGCCTACGGCTTCGATCCGGGAATCGTCGAGCGCGACCGTCCGAGCGCCTATCAGGAATTCACCACGCCCTACTGCGGCCTGCCGCAGGTGATCAGGCCGGATGGCGCGTACAACTCGCAGCAGCGCTTTGGCATGTACCGCTGGCACATCGCCGATCCCGTGCGCTTCGAGACAGATGTGCGCGTGACCTTGCAGGCGCTCGGCTGGCGGACCGACAAGGATCGCCGCTATCTGCCGCTGCGGGATGACATCGCCACCACGGCGTTCTGGTACCAGGCGCTGCCGACCGCGCCCTTTCCGGCGCTGCCGGACCGCGACGCGCTGGAGGTGATCTGAGAGTGGCCGTGCGAGACCAGGTGATCGCCGTCACCGGCGCGGCCGGCGCGCTCGGCGCGCGGGTGGTCCAACGCCTGGGCGAAGCGGGCGCGCGCGTGGCCGCGCTCGATCTGGCGGCCGAGATTCCCGGCGAACCGGCCCTGGCGCTCGCCGGCGTCGCGCTCGACGATCCGGAAGCGGCGATGGCGGCCATGGCCCGGATCGAGGCCGGCTTCGGCCGACTGGATGGCCTGGTGAACATCGCGGGCGGCTTTCGCTGGCAGACCCTGGCCGACGGCGACCTCGCGACCTGGGACCTGATGTACGCCATGAACCTGCGCAGCGCCGTGGCGACGACGCAGGCGGCCCTGCCTCTGCTGCGCGCCGTGCGCGGGGCGATCGTCAACGTCGGCGCGGCGGCGGCGGTCAAGGCGGGCGCGGGCTTCGGCGCCTATGCCGCGTCCAAGGCGGGCGTGGCGCGGCTGACCGAGGCGCTGGCCGAGGAGCTCAGGGGCGACGGGGTGCGAGTGAATGCCATCCTGCCGACCATCATCGACACGCCGGCCAACCGCCGCGACATGCCGAAGGCCGATTTTTCCAAGTGGGTGACGCCGGACGAGATCGGCGCGGCGGTCGAATTCCTGCTGTCGGCCGAGGCTTCGGGAATCACCGGCGCGCTGCTGCCGGTGAGCGGTCGCGTCTGATGCCGCAGCCACTGACCGTCCATCCGCTGACGCCGTGCGCGGCGGATCTCATCCTGCGCGTCGGCGCCGCGCGGCCGCAGGCCGGTCGCCTGGCCGTGACCTACGCCCTGTTCGGCCCGATCGAGCAGCTCTACCTGCCGGGCCTTGGCGAGATCGCGCGGGCCGATGATTTGTGGCTGCGCACCTGCTTCGAGGCCTTCGTCCGGCCGGAAGGCGAGGAAGGATATATCGAGCTCAACTTCGGCCCGTCCGGCGCCTGGGCGGCCTATCGCTTCAGCGGCTATCGCGTCGGCATGACCCTGGTGGGCGAGATCGCGCCGCCCAGGATCGATGTCCTGGCCACGGGCGCGCTCTATGAACTGCGCGCCGCCATCGATCTCGGCGCACACCTGCCGGTCGGCGCGGCCTGGCGGCTGGGGCTCTCGGCGGTGATCGAGGAAACCAGCGGGGTCAAGTCCTACTGGGCGCTCGCCCATCCGCCGGAAAAACCGGATTTTCACCATTCGCGGGCTTTTGTGCTCGATCTGCCAAGCCCGGAGTCCACATGAAGTTCGGCATCGACCGGCTCCTCGAGGAACCCGCCCTGCGCGCGCCGCTGGAGGGCCGGCGAGCAGCCCTGCTCGCCCATCCGGCGTCGGTCACGGCGGAGATCGTCCACTCCCTGGACGCCCTGGCCGCCTGCGATGATGTGCGCCTGACCGCGGCCTTCGGTCCGCAGCATGGCCTGCGCGGCGACAAGCAGGACAATATGATCGAGACGGCGGACTTCCACGATCCGGTCCACGGCATTCCGGTGTTCAGTCTCTACGGCGATGTCCGGCGGCCAAGCCCCGCGATGATGGACGCATTTGATGTCGTGCTGATCGACCTGCAGGATGTCGGCACGCGCATCTACACCTTCGTCACCACGCTTCGATACATGCTCGAGGCGGCGGCCGAGCATGGCAAGTCGGTCTGGGTGCTCGACCGGCCCAACCCGATCGGCCGGCCGATCGAGGGCCTGAGGCTGCGGCCTGGATGGGAAAGCTTCGTCGGCGCCGGGCCGCTGCCCATGCGCCATGGCCTGACGCTGGGCGAACTCGGCGCCTGGTTCATCGCCACCTTGAAGCTCGACGTCGATTTCCAGGTCATCGAAATGCAAGGCTGGGCCCCGGAGAGGGCGCCCGGCTTCGGCTGGCCCCTGGGCGAACGCGCCTGGGTCAACCCTAGCCCCAATGCGCCCAATCTATCCATGGCCCGCGCCTTTCCAGGCACGGTGATGGTCGAGGGCGCGACCCTGTCGGAAGGCCGCGGCACAACTCGCCCGCTGGAAGGCTTCGGCGCGCCCGACATCGACGCGCGCGAGATCATTGCCTGGATGCGCTCGGCCGCGCCAAACTGGCTCGACGGCTGCTCCCTGCGCGAAGCCTGGTTCGAGCCGACCTTCCACAAGCACGTCGGCCAGCTGTGCAACGGCGTGCGGATCGTCACCGAAGGCCCGGTCTATGATCACGCGGCGTTCAAGCCATGGCGGGTCATGGCGCTGGCCTTCAAGGCCATCCGCGCGCTCTGGCCAGGCTATGACCTGTGGCGCGACTTCGCCTACGAATATGAGCACGGCAAGCGGGCCATCGACGTGATCAACGGCGGCCCGCAGCTAGCGGCTTGGGTCGACGATCCGGCCGCGACGCCGGCCGACCTCGACGCCCTGGCGTGGCCCGACGAGGAGGCCTGGCGCGAGGAGCGCGCGCCGCACCTTCTTTACTGAGACCGCTTTTTCCGCCGGGCGAAACGGGCCGGATCGACCAGGGCGGCGAGGGACGCGGGAAGGGGCGAAGGCGCGCCGAGGGCGAGGGCGGCGACATGCTCAGCCAGCAGGGGCGCCAGGGTGAAGCCGCGCGAGCCTAGTCCGGTGAGGACGAAGAGGCCGGGCGCGCCCGCGGCGCCGGCAAGCGGCAGATAGTCCGATGTCGTCGCCCGCACGCCCACCCGCGCCTCGAGCGGCGCCGGTTCCAAGCAGCGCGCAAGCTCCGGCAGGACGGCGGCGACAGCGGCGAGGTTGCGCGCATGGTCCTCCGCCCTCGGCTCAAGGTCTTCCTCATCACGGTCGTGCGTCGCGCCGAAGATCACGCCGCCTCTGGCCGGCGCCGCATAGGCGCCGAAGAGCGCAGCTTGGCCGATCCGTGCGCCGGGCGCGAAGCTCGCCTGGCCGCGCACGGGCCGCAGCGGCAGGCCTGGGACCAACAGCGCGCTTGCCATGCCGGCGGCGATGACCACGATCTCGGCCTCGGCCAATGCGACGCCAGCGGCGTCCCCCAGGCTCCAGATTCCATTTGTCGATGTCAGTGACGCCACGGTGGCGTGGATAGTCTCCACGGCGAGCACGGGAGCGGGATCGACCACCAGCGCGGTGTCGATGGCCAGCCCTTCCGGCGAGGCCTCGCCGATCCGACCGGAGGCGTCGGCGGGGGTGATCAGGCGCATGTCGCCAGGCTCGAACAGATCCGATGCGGCGATGGCGGCGAACCGCCGCGTATCCTTGGGTCCGACCGCGAGCTGGGTCGCGCCTTGCGAAATGACCGCGCCGCGCGTCGCCGCATAGAGCGCGCGCGCCCGGGCGAAGGCCTGGGCGAAGAGGGCGGCCTGGTCACCCAGACCCGCGTCGAGCCTCGGCGTCACCAGAGCGGCCGGTCCGGCGGAGGCCGGAGGCGCCTTCGAGCCGATCACCCGCACCCTGACGCCCAGGGCCTCGAACGCCCGGTCCAGCGATGCGCCGGCGATTCCCGCGCCCACAACGGCTACGCGCGGAAGGACCCGTTCAGCAGCGGGATCGCCGGGCCAGCGCGCCTCCAGACGCTGGCGCTTGGCCCCGAATCCCGCAACGCGCTCGACCGCAAAGCCGGCGGCGGCGAGACCGCGCCGCACGTCTCCGGCGACGGTGTAGGTGGCCAGCCGCGCGCCGGGCGCGCTGCGCGCGGCGACGAGATCGAGCACCTCTGGCCGCCACATCTCCGGGTTGAGGGCCGGCGAAAAGCCGTCGAGGAACCAGGCGTCGGCTTCGCCCGACCAGGCGGCCAGCGCCTCGGCCGCGTCCATCAGCGCCAGGTCGAGGGTGGCGCGATACTCCGGCAAGTCCAGGCGATGGAAGCCGCGGGCCTGGCCCGGCCAGCGTTCGATGAGCGCGCCCGCGACCGAGGCCAGCTCGGGCCAGGCGCCAAGCGCGCGCTCCGCGTCGGCCGCGGCGAGCGGGAAAGCCTCGATGGTGAAGATCGAGAGGTGGGCGTCGGCGGGCGCTTCGCGCGACCACAAGTCGAGCAGGGCGGCGATGTTGAGCCCGGTCCCGAAGCCCAGCTCGGACACGCGGAAGCGGGGTCGGCCGCGCCATGCCTCGGGCAGGCCGCAGCCAGCCAGGAACACGGTCCGGGCCTCGGCCAAGCCGTCCTGAGCCGAATAATAGAGATCGCCGAAGCGGCGTGAGCGCGGCGGAGCGCCATCGCGCCATTCGATCGGCCCGGTCACGAATGGGCCCCGAGATTCTTCAGGCAATGAAAAAGGGCCGCCCGAGCGGGCGGCCCTTCATCCAAGCCAGATTGGGCTTGATTACTGGCCGGTGTTCGACGCGGCGGCGGACGCGTTGGAAGCGTCGGCCGAAGCGTTGGTCGCGGCGTTGCTGGCATCCATCGCCGCGGTCGAAGCCGTGTTCGCGGCGGCGGCGGCGTCGGCGGCTGCGTTGTCCGCGGCCGGAGCGGCGGGCTTGTTGCAAGCGGCGAGCGAAAGCGCGCCAACGGCGGCGCCGGCGACGAGCAACGAACGAACGAAGGTAGAGGTCATGATTCCCTGGTCCCCTTGGGTGAGGTTAATGGCGTCGGAAGTTGCAGACGCTGCGGGGGGAATATGCCGGGTTCGTGGCTGAACGCAAGGGAAGAGTTCACGGAACCGTGAACTGAGCGCGATTTCGATGACGAACGCGCTCTGTGGGGCGGGCAAGATTGTGATCACTCGCGGCTCCGGCCCAGCCCCACAGAGGCTGCACACATCCCCTGATTCGCCGCCCCGGGGGCGTCCTAGACCCTTGCCGCGGCGGCGTTGAGCCGCTGGACCATCCGCGTCGAGAGATAGCCGTCGGCCGGCAGGCCCTCCTTCTTCTGCCAGGCGCGCAGGGCGCGGCGCGTGCCGAAACCGACCATGCCGTCGGCCACGCCCGGGTCGAAGCCGAGCTTGGTGAGCGCGCTCTGAGCGGCCATGCGTTGATCGAGGCTCAGGGCCACTTCATGCGGCCAGGGCGTCACTAGGCCCGCGCCGCCGGCGAATCGGTCGGCCAGCAGGCCGACGGCCAAGGCATAGGCGATGGAATTGTTGTAGCCGCGTATGGCGAAGTGGTTGGGCAGGGCCAGGAACGCCGGACCGTCGGCCCCGCTCGGCAGCAGCAACGTGGCCGGGGCTTCCGAATCGGCGCTGCGCCACGTGGCGTTCGACGAGCGGCGCATGCCCTTGGCCGCCCACCAGGCGAACGGCTCGGCGGTGTTTTCGCTCAGGCCATAGTCGAAGCCCGCCGGCAGCATGACCTCGACCGCCCAGCCTTCGCCGCGCCGCCAGCCGTCGTGCTTCAAGAGGTGCGCCGCCGTGGCCAGGGCGTCGGCCGCCGATCCCCAAACGTCCGGCCGCCGGGCGCCGCTCGCGCTCACCGCGCTCGGGAGATAGACGGTCGGCAGGACCTGGGTCTGGCCCATGGCCCCGGCCCACGAGCCGCGCAGCTGGGCGCGGGTGACATAGCCGTCGGCGATCATCGTCAGCGCGGCGATGAGCTGCTCCTCGGCCCAGTCGCGGCGGCGGCCCTGGGCCAGGGTGGCCAGACAGCGGATCACGTCCATGTCGCCCTGGTGGGCGCCGAAGCCGGACTCCATGGCCCACACGCCGATGAGCACGTCGCGCGGCACGCCCCAGGTCTCCTCGATGGCCCCGAAGGCGGTGAGGGAGCGCCTCTCCCGGCCCTCGGCGATGCGCGCCGGGCTGATGACGCTCTCAACGTAGGCGCTCACCGGCCGGGCAAATTCCGGCTGGCGCGCGTCGAGCGCGGCGACCCTGGGATCGGGCGATAGACCGGCGAGCTCGCGGTCGAGCAGACCGTGCGACAGCCCCGCCGCCTCGGCCTTTGCGCGGAAGCGGCTGAGCCAATCGGCGAAATAGGGCTCTACTTCGGCGCCTGATGGCGCTTGCGCGCGCGCCGCGCCGGCGAGGCCAGCGGCCGCGAGGGTGAAAAAGACTCGGCGACTCAGCATGGCGCCGAATCTATCCCGCCCGCGTCCAGGTTCAATTGAATCCGCCGCCTCAGCGATCAGCGATGCGTGATGGGCAAAGCCGCTTCATTTGACTTCGCCCGAGGCCCTCCCTATACGACCGCGCTCCCAAAAGTTCCCCTCGGATCCGCCAGGCCATGAAAGTCAGAAGCTCGCTCAAGACGCTCAAGACGCGCCACCGCGACTGCAAGCTCGTGCGCCGCAAGGGCCGCATCTACGTCATCAACAAAACCAATCCACGCTACAAGGCCCGCCAGGGCTAGGTCCGGGAGGCGCGCCGATGGCCGGGGTGGTCGGGGTGGGCGGCCTGTTCGTCAAGACGGCGGACATCGAGGCCTGGAAGGACTGGTACCGGCGCGTGCTCGGCCTGACGCTGGAGGACTTCGGCGGGGCGGTCTTCCAGCATCCCTCCATCGGCCACACTCTGATCGCGGCGTTTCCGGATGACAGCGACTATTTCGCGCCCTCGCCGCACGCGGTGATGATCAATCTGATCGTCGACGATCTCGACGGGGTGCTGGCGCGCGCGGCAGAAGCCGGCGAGACGCCGCTATCCAGGGACGACGGCGAGTACGGCCGGTTCGCTCATCTGGTCGATCCGGCCGGAGTGAAGGTCGAGCTCTGGCAGCCGCCTGCTAAGTCGCCAGCCCCCTGATCGCCTGACGGCAGGCCAGCAGCGACTGGCCGGCCACCATCCCCTTCCAGTCGTCGGCGTCGCCAAAGAAGGCGTCGCGCATGGCGGCCTTGATTTCCCGGCCTTCGGGCGAGGCCGGATCGCCATGGGCGTGCAGCCAGGCGTCGGCGCGCAGGGCGGTGAGCGTCTCGGCGAGCGACTTGACGCCGACTTCGAGCGCCATGCCGGTGACCTCGGCGTGGGCCAACAGGAGCGGCGCGGCGGCGAGGCCGTCGCCCTTGATGTCGGCCGAGGTCGAGGTGCCGGAGGCAGGGCAGGTGATGGCCGCGCCGTACCAGGCGCGCGCGCGCTCGTAGCCGGCGCTCGGCGGCGCGTCGGTGACGATCTGCTCGCCGTAGCCCCAGGGTCCAAGGCCGGTGTGGAAGTCGATGATGCCGACGCGCGCCGCGCCCTTCAGATACTCGGCGAAGATGGCGCTCTGGGTGCGTCGCGACCAGGTCGGCCGCTGGCCCCCGAAGAAAACGCCCTTGGGATTGTTGTATTGGCCGCCGCTCAGCGCCTGCTGCAGGGCCAAGGCCCCGTGCTCGCCGGCGTAGGCGCCTAGTACGCGCGCGCTCTCGCGCTGAGTTGCGTCGGACCAATGGGAGGGCACGGCCGCGTCGGCCAAGGCGTCGTAGCCGGGATTGGTGGGCAGGGCGGCGGAGAAATCCACCCAGTTGCGATTGAGATCGACGTTGTCCTCGGTCACCCGGCGCAGCCAGGCGAAGCCAAAGGGGTTGATGGCGTGGATCATCAGCACGGCGACGCCGGCGGGCAGGCTCGCCGCCTCGCCGCGCCTCAGCCAGTCGATCTGCGCGCCCGAGCCGCAAAATCCCTCCACGCCATGGGTGCCGGCGATCATGACCAGGAAGCGATCGGCGGTTTTCGGGCCCAAGAGCGCGACATCGGTGGAAAGATCGCCGCCGTCCGGTCCGCGCTCTGGGTGGGCGAGGGTTTCGAGTTCGCCCCCGGCTGCGCGCGCGGCCTCGCGGAAACTGGCCCGCGCGGTCTGGTAGTCGGCGCTGAAGCTGTCGGCGGAGTTCATGAGGTCAGGCTCCAAGAAATGCCCGCAGCACGGCCTCGGCCCGCTCGGGATTGTCGCGGTGCGCGCCGTGGCCGCAGCCCTCGAACACCTCCAGCCGGGCGAGGCCGTTCGGAATCGAGGCGACAATCTCTTCGGCGCAGGCCACCGGCGTGATCGGATCGAGGGCGCCGGCCACCACCAGCGTCGGGCAGGCGATGCGGGCCAGGGCGGGGCGGAAATCCATCGTCCGCTGCTCGCCGACAATGAAATGGAACATGACCTTCAGGCGCATGATCGCCCGCGCCCTCAGCTCAGCCGCGACAGCCGGATCGCTCGTCGGGTTATAGAGCGGCATGCACCTGGCCATGTAATCGTTGGCCCCCTCCACGGAAGGATCGGACCAGAACGCCTGGGCGATGGCCGCCGCCTCCTCGCCGCCCAGCTCGCGCATCATCGCGTAGGTGACATCCAGGCGCATGCGCGCGGCGGTCGAGGAGAAGATGAGCTTGCCGGGCTGTTCGGGATGGCGCGTGGCGTATGCCATGGCCGCCATGCCGCCGAAGGACTGGCCGAAAACGACCGGCTTTTCGATGCCGAGTTCATCGCAGAAGGCGGCGATGTCGTCGCCCCATTGGTCGAGGGTCCAACTGTCCTCGTCGCCGCCCGAGCGGCCATTGCCGCGGTGATCGAGGAAGATCACCTGATGGGTGTCGGCGAAGCGGTCGAAATAGGGGCGCATCGAGGAATGATCGAAGCCCGGTCCGCCGTGCAGCGCGATGAGCGCCGGCCGCTGGACCATGCGGTCCTTCTTCAGGGCCAGGCTCGAGCCCACCGTGTCGAAGAAGAGGCGCGCGCCATTGACCGTCAGATACATTCCGCTCTCCGCGCGCCAGCTGGCCTGATTAAATCCGCGTTAGCCCGCCGGGGCGGCCTTGCCAATGGCGGCGAATGCGCCCTCATGAGTCCGACGACCGCGTAAGGAGACGCCGCCGATGGCCGCAGACAGGCAGAGCTTGCCGCCCAAGCTGCCGCTGGCCATCGCCCTGCCGTTCGCCGTTCCCACCATCCCACTCTCTGCCCTGGGCTTGGCCGTCGCCGTCTATCTGCCTAACTATTTCGCCGCCCACCTGGCGGTTTCGATGGTCACCATCGGCGTCGTGTGGATGACCGTGCGCTTGCTGGACATGCCGGTCGACGTGATCCTGGCGCTGTTCATGGACCACACCGACACGCGGCTCGGACGCTATCGGGTCTGGATGGTGGCCGGCGCGCCGATCCTGATGATTGCACTGTACAAGTTGTTCATGGCCCCGGTCGGCTTCGGGCCGAGCTATCTTTTCTGGTGGCTGATCGCTCTGGCGCTCGGCGTCTCGATCGTCGGCCTGGCCCACCAGGCGTGGAGCGCGACCCTGGCCCCGCAGTACGACGAGCGCTCGCGCCTCTTCGGCATCATCAACGCCGTGGGCGTGGTCGGCACGCTGGCGGCCATGGCCGTGCTGATCGGCGGGCCGTCCTTCCACCTGAGCGACGCGGCCAGCGTCCGCGCCTGCGGCTGGTTCCTCATCGGCGTGACGCCGCTGTGCGTGCTCGTGGCCGCCGCCAAGGCGCCGGAGTTCGTCGCGCCGAACCTCGCCAGGCATTTCGCGGCGCGCGACTACCTGGAGGTGCTGCTCAAGCCCGACTTGCTCAGGCTATTCCTGGCCCAGCTGGCCCTGTCGATGGGTCCGAACTGGATGAGCGCGATCTATCTGTTCTTCTTCAAGGACTCGCGCGGCTACAGCGGCCAGGAAGCCTCGATCCTGCTGGCCGTCTTTATCCTGGCCGGCATTCCAGGGGCGCTCCTCACCGCCGTCCTGGCGCGCAGGATCAGCAAGCACCGCACGCTGATGGTGACCACGACGGCCTTTTCCCTGGGCCTGTTCTCGATTTTCATCCTACCCAAGGCCAATTTGCCTCTGGCCATACCGTTCATGGCCTTCGAGGGCATGATGTCGGCCGGGTTCGGCATGATGGTCCAGGCCATGCTGGCCGATGTCGGCGACGAGATCCGCCTGACCCAGGGCCGCCAGCGGATGAGCCTGGTCTATTCGGTCAACACCCTGGCGACCAAGATCGCCGGCGCGGCGTCGATCGGCCTGACGTTTCCGCTGCTGCACGTCTTGGGCTTCAACCCGCTCGAAGGCGCGGTGAACACCGCCCGCGCCATTCACAATCTCGACATCGCCTTCCTCGCCGGACCGATCGTCTTCGTCATGGCCGGCGGCCTGTGCGTGCTCGGCTGGCGGCTCGACGCCCGGCGGCACGGCGAAATCCGCAGCCAGCTGGAGGTGCGCGACGCCGAACTGGAGGCAAGCGACGTGCTCGAGGCGGCGCTCGAGACGGGCGGCCCCGCGCCGCGCATCGGCGTTCGGCGCGTGGAGACCTGACGGCCGGCCCATTTCCATCGCCGTAAAGGCGCCGTAAAGCCGCGCCCATGCAGCCTCGGCACCTGACGCGCGGCCGGTTCGGCGCCCTGATGCTGGGCTCGATGGGCGTGGTGTTCGGCGATATCGGCACCAGCCCGATCTATACCCTCAAGACTGCGATCGATCAGGCGGCCCGCGACACGGTCAGTTCCTCCGACATCCTTGGCATCGTCTCGCTGATGTTCTGGGCCCTGATGATGGTGGTCACCCTCAAATATGTGACCCTGATGATGCGAGCCGACAATCGAGGTGAAGGCGGCATCCTTTCGCTCATGGCCTTGGCCCAAAGCGTGGTCGGGCGGCGCGCCCGGATCGTGCTGGCGCTGGGTATCACCGGGGCGGCGCTGTTCTTCGGCGACGCGTTGATCACGCCGGCCATCTCGGTGCTTTCGGCGGTGGAAGGATTGCAAACGGCGCCGCCTCTCGCCGGCGTGATGACGCCTTCGGCGGCGATCATCATCAGTCTGATCGTGCTTGTCGCCCTGTTCCTGTTTCAATCGCGCGGGGCCGGCAGGGTCGGGGCATGGTTCGGTCCGATCTGCCTGGTGTGGTTCTTCACCATAGCCGCCCTCGGACTCATGCACGTCGCCGATCGGCCCCGCATCTTCCTGGCCCTCAATCCGGCCCTCGGCCTGGGTTTCCTGGTCAGCCACGGGCTTACCGGGCTGTTCGTGCTTGGATCGGTCTCGCTCACCATCACAGGCGCCGAGGCCCTCTATGCCGACATGGGCCATTTCGGGCGCGGTCCGATCCGGGCCGCGTGGTTCAGCACGGTCTTTCCAGCCCTGGTCCTGAATTATTTCGGACAGGGCGCGCTGGCGCTCAAGACGATCGCCTCCGGCCACGCCAGCGTCGGCCAGAACTGGTTCTTCCTGATGGCCCCCGAGGCCCTGCGCGTGCCGCTGGTCATCCTCAGCGTGGCCGCGACGGTGATCGCCAGCCAGGCCGTGATCAGCGGCGCCTTTTCCATGGCCAGCGCGGCCATGCAGCTTGGACTGTTGCCCAGGCTGACGGTCCGCCGCACCTCGGAAACCGAAGCGGGCCAAATCTACCTGCCGACGATAAACTTCCTGCTGATGGGCGGGGTGATCCTGCTGGCGGCCATATTCAAGAGTTCGGGCGCCCTGGCCAACGCCTATGGCCTGTCCGTCACCGGCACCATGGTCGTCGACACGTCCCTGGCGATGATCGTCGTGCACAGTATCTGGAAGTGGCCCCTGTGGGGTACGGCGTTGCTGGCGACGCCGTTGCTCGCCGTGGACCTTTCGCTCTTCGGCGCCAACTCACTCAAGCTGGTGTCGGGCGGGTGGGCGCCGCTGGCGATCGCTCTGGCCGGGATCCTCGTCATGGCCTCGTGGCTGAGGGGCAGCGCGATCATTGTGGCCAAGGCCCGGAGCGACCGTATTCCCCTTGCCGACTTTTTGGCCTCGCTCGCCCGCAAGCCGCGCCATCTGGTCAGCGGCACGGCGATCTATCTGACGCCCGAACCGGAGCTGACGCCGGGCGCCCTGATGCACAATCTCAAGCACAACGGCGTGCTGCACGAGCACAACCTCATCGTGACCGTTCGCACCGCCGACCAGCCGAGGATCGCGGCGGCGGAGCGCGGAAGCTTCGAAACCCTCGACAAGGCGTTCACCCGGATCACGCTCTCGTTCGGATTCATGGAGCGGCCAAACGTGCCGGCGGCCCTCGCGGCGCTCCACATTCCGGGCGTCTCGCTCGAGCCGACCCGCGTCTCCTATTTTCTCGGCCGACGCTCGATCGTGGCCGGCAGCCACCATGGCGTGCGCCGCATCCTCGACCGCATCTTCCTGGCCCTGGCGCGCAACTCCGCCGACCCCAGCGAGGTGTTCGCCATCCCGCCCGGCCGCGTGGTCGAGATGGGCGTTCAGATGGCCATCTAGGGGCGGCGCGATGATCCTCCAATGCATTTCCGGCCCGACGCTCAAAGGGCGACGATGATGGGCGCGCACTCGCAACCGATCGGGACACCGGCCGACGCCCGGGGGGCACGCTGGCGCTTCCGCGGCCTGATGCTGGGCTCCCTCGGCGTTGTCTTCGGCGATATCGGCACCAGCCCGCTGTACTGCTTCAAGTTGGCCGGCATCCAGGCCGCGCGAGGCGCAATGGGCGAGCCGGAAATCCTGGGCATCGTCTCCCTGATGTTCTGGGCTCTGATGATCGTGGTCACGATCAAATACGTGGCCTTCATGATGCGCGCCGACAATCGCGGTGAAGGCGGCATCCTCACTCTTATGGCCCTGGCTCAGGGCGCGATCGGCCATCGCACCCGCGTCGTGCTGGCGCTCGGCATCGCCGGCGCCGCTCTCTTCTACGGTGACGCCATCATCACTCCGGCGATCTCGTTGTTGTCGGCGACCGAGGGATTGAGAACCGCACCGGCGCTTTCGCACATCGTAACCCCGGCCGTGGGTATCACCCTCACGCTCGTGGTGCTCATCGCCTTGTTCATGGTCCAATCGCGTGGCACCGGGAAGGTGGGCGCGTTATTCGGGCCTATTTGCGTCGTCTGGTTCATCACCATCGCGGCCCTGGGCATAGTCCATCTGGGCGACGCGCCCCAGATATTTCTCGCCCTAAGCCCGACCTACGGCGTCGCCTTTCTCCTCAGCCACGGCCTGATCGGGATGTTCGTGCTGGGATCAGTCTCGCTGACCATCACCGGCGCCGAGGCCCTTTATGCCGACCTGGGACATTTCGGCCGTGGCCCGATCCAGGCGGCGTGGCTGACGGTGGTGTTCCCGGCTCTGATGCTCAATTACCTGGGGCAGGGGGCGTTCGCGTTACATGCGCTGGCCGGCGGACACGCCAGCGCCGACCAGGATTGGTTTTTCCTGATGGCCCCCGAGTCTCTGCGCGTGCCCCTGGTGATCCTCGGCATGGCGGCGACCATCATCGCCAGCCAGGCGGTGATCAGCGGGGCCTACTCCATGTCCAGCTCGGCCATGCAGCTGGGACTTCTGCCCAGGCTGAGCGTGCGCCGCACCTCCGCGACCGAGGCCGGACAGATCTACCTGCCGACGGTCAATCTGCTGCTGATGGTCGGCGTGATCCTGCTCGTCGGCATCTTCAAGACCTCGGACGCCCTGGGCGACGCCTATGGCTTTGCCGTCACCGGCACCATGACCGTGACCACGGCGCTGGCCGCCATCGTCGTGCGCCGCCTGTGGAGATGGCCGCTGTGGCGCACCGCCCTGGTGATCGCGCCGCTGATCACCGTCGATCTGACATTCTTCTCGGCCAACTCGCTTAAGCTTCTGACCGGCGGTTGGGTTCCCCTGGCCATCGCCTCGGCCGTGATCCTGGTTATGGCCGCCTGGCTGCGCGGCAGCGGCATCGTCGCCGCCAAGGCCCGCCGCGAGCGCATTCCCCTGGGTGACTTCCTCGCCTCGCTGGCGCGCAAGCCGCGCCAGATGGTCAGCGGAACGGCGATCTATCTCACGCCTGAGCCGGACCTGACGCCCGGCGCCCTGTTGCACAATCTCAAGCACAACGGCGTGCTGCATGAGCACAATGTCATCGTCACGGTGCGCACGGCCGACCAGCCGCGCGTGCCCGACGCGGAACGCGGCAGCTACGAGACCATCAACGACGCGTTCGTCCGCGTCTTCCTCTTGTTCGGCTTCATGGAGCGGCCGAACGTGCCGGCGGCCCTGGCCGCCCTGACCATCCCCGGGGTCTCGCTGGATCCGATGCGCGTCTCCTATTTCCTCGGCCGGCGTTCGATCGTCGCCGGGCGCGACCACGGCGCGCGCCGCCTCCTGGACCGCATCTTCCTGGCCCTGGCGCGCAACTCGGCCGACCCCAGCGAGGTGTTCGCCATTCCGCCCGGCCGCGTGGTCGAAATGGGCGTGCAGATGTCGCTGTGACGCTTACGCTGTCGTCTCCTCGATGAGGGCCAGCTCCTCGATCATCGTCTTGCGGATGAGGAACTTCTGCACCTTGCCGGTGACGGTCATCGGGAATTCGTCGACGAAGCGCACGTAGCGCGGGATCTTGTGATGGGCGATCTGGCCGGCGCAGAAGGCGCGCAGGCCCGGCTCGTCGAGCGCGCGACCGGGATGCAGGCGGATCCAGGCGCACAGCTCCTCGCCGTAGCGCGGGTCGGGCAGGCCGACGACCTGGGCGTCGGCGATGTCGGGGTGGGTGTAGAGGAACTCCTCGATCTCGCGCGGATAGAGGTTCTCGCCGCCGCGGATGACCATGTCCTTGATCCGCCCGACGATGTTGCCATAGCCCTGGGCGTCGATCGTCCCCAGATCGCCGGTGCGCATCCAGCCGTCGGGGCTCAGGCACTCGGCCGTGCGCTCCGCATCGTCCCAGTAGCCGAGCATGACCGAATAGCCGCGGGTCATCAGCTCGCCGGCCGCGCCGCGCGAGACGACCTCGCCGACGGCGTCGACGATCTTGACCTCCACATGCGGCTGGACGCGTCCGATGCTCGAGACGCGCCGCTCCAGCGGATCGTCGGGCAAAGTCTGGAAGCTCACCGGGCTCGTCTCGGTCATGCCATAGGCGATGGTCACGTCCTTCATGTGGAGGCGCTCGATGACCTGTTTCATCACCTCCACCGGGCAGGGGGCGCCGGCCATGGTCCCGGTGCGCAGGGAGGAAACGTCGAAGCGGTCGAAATCCGGGTGACCGAGGACGCCGATGAACATGGTCGGCACGCCATAGAGCGCGGTGCAGCGCTCGAACTCGATGGCCGCCAGGGTCGCGCCAGGGTCGAAGGTCGCGGCCGGGAAGACCATGGCCGCGCCATGGGTGACGCAGGCGAGGTTGGCCATGACCATGCCAAAGCAGTGATAGAGCGGCACCGGGATGCAGATGCGGTCGTCGGGCGTCAGCGCCTGCGCCAGTCCGACGAAGAGGCCGTTGTTGAGGATGGTACGGTGCGACAGGGTCGCGCCCTTGGGCGCGCCGGTTGTGCCGCTGGTGAACTGGATGTTGATCGCCGCGCGCGGATCGAGGGTGGCGTCGATATGCGCCACTTCGTCCATGCGCCGTGGCTCGCCGGCCGCGACGGCTTCGAAGTCGAGCCAGCCGGCGCGCGGGTCGCCGCCGATCTTGATCAGGCGCTTCAGGTTGGGCAGGGCCTCCGCGGCGAGCGGCCCCTCTGGGGCGGCCGCGATCTCGGGCGCGAGATCCTCGATCATGCCGGCATAGTCGCTGGTCTTGTAGCTCTCGGCGGCAACCAGCGCCTTCACCCCGACCTTGTTCAGCGTATAGGCGACCTCCGAGCGGCGGTAGGCCGGGTTGATGGTCACCAGGATGAGGCCGACGCGCGCGGCGGCGAACTGGGTCAGAACCCACTCGGCGCAATTGGGCGACCAGATGCCGATGCGGTCGCCGGGCGCCAGACCCAGAGCCAGCAGGCCGCCGGCCAGCGCGTCGGCGCGCCGGCTGAGTTCGCGCCACGTCCAGCGCACGCCCTGCGGTGGCGAGATCAGCGCCGGCCGCTCGCTCCAGCGCAGGGCGGCGAGGTCGAGCGCCTGGCCGATGGTCGTCTCCAGCAGCGGCGGGGTGTCGGCGCCGCGCACCCAGCTGAGGCTCGGATCGAGAGACATGGCCTTGTGTTTGCTCCTCCGCGCGCTTTCAGGTCAAATCCAGCCGCTCGCGCCGGCGAAGAGGGTTCGGGCGGGTGCGGAGGAGGGAACCTGATGCCGCGATGGCGCAACTGGTCGGGTAGCGTTCTCGCCACGCCGGAGCGGATCGAACGGCCGACGACCGAAGCCCAACTCGCCGCCCTCGTCGCCGGCGCCAGGCGCGCGCGCGTGGCGGGCGCCGGCCATTCCTTCATGCCCCTTTGCGAGACCGACGGCCTGCTGCTGTCGCTGGCCGACATGGAAGGCGGCCTCGAAGTTTCGCCCGACCGGTCGAGCGTCTGGGTCCCGGCCGGCATGCCGATCGGCGAGCTTACCGCCGCCCTGTGGGCCGAGGGCCTGTCGCTGGCCAACCAGGGCGACATCGACAAGCAGGCGATCGCCGGCGCCCTGGCCACGGCGACGCACGGCACGGGCCGCACGCTGGGCGCGCTCTCGACTTTCGCCCGCGCCTTTCGCCTGGTCATGGCCGACGGGTCGGTCGTCGAATGCGACGAGACGCGCGAGCCCGACCTCTTTCAGACCCAACGGGTCAGCCTGGGCGCGCTCGGCGTCATTTCGCGGGTCGAGCTTTCAGTCCCGCCGGCCTATCGCCTGCGCGAGACCCTGCGCCGCGCGCCGCTTGGCCAGGTTCTCGAGCAGTGGGACAGCCTGGCCGACCAGCATCGCCATGTGGAGTTCTTCACCTTCCCCTATGCCGACGAGGTTCTGCTGAAGATCCTCGAGCCGGTCGAGGAGGGCGACGATCGGCCGGGCGTCGATATCGAAAGCGGGGCCATGCAGTTCATCTGCGACGTGGCGCGGGTGTTCCCCGCGCTCGCGCCCCGCCTGCAGAGGATGATCACCCGGGCCATGAGCGCTTCGGTGCGCGCCGCGCCGGCCTATCGCATCTTCCCCTCCGAGCGGCCGACCAGGTTCGAGGAGATGGAATATGAGATCCCGGCGGCCAATGGCGCGGATGCGCTGCGCGCGGCCATCAACGAGGTCCGCGGACGCAAGCTGCCGATCATCTTTCCGTTCGAGTATCGCACGGTGGCCGCCGACGACATCTGGCTCTCGCCGATGAATGGGCGGGCGTGTGTCTCGATCTCGTTCCACCAGTATGCCAAGATGCCCTGGCGCGAGGCCTTCGCGGCCATCGAGCCGGTGTTCGCCGCTCATGGCGGGCGCCCGCACTGGGCCAAGCGGCACAGCCTGAAGTCCGACGACGTGCTTCGCCTCTATCCCGATGCCGCCCGCTGGGGCGAAGCGCGCAAGCGCGCCGATCCCAACGGCAAGTTCCTCAACGCGCACCTGCGCGAACTGTTAGCCTTTTCGCTGTGAGCGTGGAAGCGAGCCGAGGTCGACGCCGCTTGATCTCCCCCTGCGAAGCGGGGGGAGGGCCGGCGAAGCCGGGAGGGGGGCGGAAGCCGCGTGTCAGCGCTTCCGGCCGCCCCCTCCACCCCTTCGGGGTCCCCCTCCCCCGCTACGC
>JBOHLC010000408.1:0-2023 GCA_050729395.1 Caulobacteraceae bacterium | reverse complement strand
CTCCACCACTTCGTGGTCCCCCTCCCCCGAAATCGGGGGAGGATCATGTTCCCAGTGAACGGAGAAGGATCGGAGATCAGTTACTCCTTCGTCGCCGCCTTTTCGCGCAGGGCCGCGCCCAGGATGTCGCCGAGCGACGCGCCGCTGTCGGACGAGCCGAACTTCTCGATCGCCTCCTTGTCCTCGGCCATCTCCAGCGCCTTGATCGACAGAGACACGCGCCTGGCGGCCTTGTCGATGTTGGTGATCTGGGCGTCCAGGCGATCGCCGACGGCGAACCGCTCGGGGCGCTGCTCGGAGCGGTCGCGCGAAAGGTCCGACTTGCGGATGAAGGCGCTCACCGGCGCGGCTTCGTCGCCGAAGGTCACTTCGACCCCGCCGGAGGTGATCTCCGCCACCGTGGCCGTCACCACCTGACCCTTGCGGTAGGAATCGCCGGCCATGGGATCGCCGCCGAGTTGCTTGATGCCCAGGCTGATACGCTCCTTCTCGACATCGACGTCCAGCACGCGGGCCTTGACCGTATCGCCCTTCTTGTAGCGCGCCATGGCCTCTTCGCCGGGCGTGTTCCAGTCGATGTCCGACAGGTGCACCATGCCGTCGATGTCGCTGTCGAGGCCGATGAACAGGCCGAATTCGGTGGCGTTCTTGACCTCGCCCTCCACCGTCGAGCCGACCGGATGGCGCTCGAGGAACTCATCCCACGGATTGGGCATGGCCTGCTTGAGGCCGAGGCTGACCCGCCGTTTGGAGGCGTCCACATCCAGCACCACCACCTCGACCTCCTGCGATGTCGAGACAATCTTGCCCGGATGGACGTTCTTCTTGGTCCAGCTCATCTCCGAGACGTGGACCAGGCCCTCGACGCCCGGCTCCAGTTCGACGAAGGCGCCGTAGTCGGTGATGTTGGTGATCCGGCCGGTGAACTTCGCCCCCGGCGGATATTTGGCCTCCACCCCGTCCCACGGATCGGACTGCAGCTGCTTCATGCCCAGGCTGATGCGCTGGGTGTCGGGATTGATCTTGATGATCTGCACCTTGATCGTATCGCCCACGGCCAGGACCTGGCTCGGGTGGGAGACGCGCTTCCAGCTCATGTCGGTGACGTGCAGCAGCCCGTCGATGCCGCCGAGGTCGACGAAGGCGCCGTAGTCGGTGATGTTCTTGACCACGCCCTCGCGCACTTCGCCTTCCAGCAGCTGGCTGACCAGTTCGGTGCGCTGCTCGGCGCGGGCCTCCTCCAGGATGGCCCGGCGCGAGACGACGATATTGCCGCGCGGCCTATCCATCTTGAGGATGGCGAAGGGCTGCTCGCGGCCCATCAGCGGGCCGACATCGCGCACCGGGCGGATATCGACCTGGGAGCCGGGCAGGAAGGCCGAGGCGCCGCCGAGGTCGACGGTGAAGCCGCCCTTCACCCGGCCGACGATGGCCCCCATCACCGGCTCGTTCTTGGCGAACACCGCTTCCAGGCGCGTCCAGGCCTCCTCGCGGCGGGCCTTGTCGCGGCTGATCACCGCTTCGCCCAGCGCGTTCTCGATGCGCTCGAGGAACACCTCGACCGTGTCGCCCACCTTGAGCGTGGGCCGGCCGGCCTCGTCGACGCCGAATTCCTTGACCGCGATGCGGCCCTCGGTCTTCAGGCCCACGTCGATGACCGCGACATCCTTCTCGATCGCCGCGACAAGGCCCTTGACCACCGTGCCCTCGGCGAAGTCGCCCGACGCCATGCTTTCGTCGAGCAGGGCCGCGAAATCCTCGCGCGAGGGGTTCATGCTGAGATCGTCCGCCATAAGTGTCCTTCTTGAATTTGTTCGTGCTCGCGGGGGCGCGTCTCGCCCGGGCGAAGGGTGATTGTTCGGAAATGTCAGAGCGTCGCCCGCGGCCGTGCGAGGTGTGGCGCGATGGGATTGCCGCCTGGGAGGCTCGTTCAAGCTCCCGCGCGGGCGCGCGCCGTCTCGACGATGCGGCGGGCCGCATCGAAGGCGGCGTCTATACTAAGATCGGTGGTGTCGAGCAAGAC
>JBOHLC010000407.1:0-2206 GCA_050729395.1 Caulobacteraceae bacterium | reverse complement strand
ATCGTGACCTTCGAGGGATGGGACAATCCGGACGGCCCGGTCGCGCAGCAGTATGAATGGGTGCGCCGATACTACCGATGAAGCCGAACGGCGGTCGAGGCGCTCCTCGATCGAACTCGGCCAACTCCGGAAGACAGGCGCCATCTCTTTTTTGGCGGCAACAGACCCGTCGAGATGCCGGAGGGCGCGCCGGCCATTGCTGGCGATCGCCCGGGTGCTTAGGTTCAGCTTGCTGGAAGGCTTGAGACCCAGGGCCTTTAGCTGCGTACCAAAGGGGCGGTTGGGTCAACGCCCGGCCGCCCTGTACGGTCTTAATGCGCCTCTAACCGCATTCCGGCAACTCGCCTAACTCGTCGCAGCCCCGCCTCACAGCCCCCGTTAGGGGTGGGCCGCAGATGTGCCCGCACCATCCGCCTCTGGGGGATCCATCAAATCCCCAATCCGCGCTTGCGCCCAAAATCCCACGCCACCGCCCCGCCGGGCGACATGACCCCCGAGACGTGCCGTCTGAGCTGCTGTTCCAACGCCGGCCGCCAAGGCACAAGTTGGAAGCCGAGGCCGTCGTCGATCATGGCGAACCGGCCTGAAGACAGCGTGACCCTCTGGCGGTAGACGCCAGCGACGTGTTCGCCCTCGGCTGCCGGGCGATGCGCCAGACCGGTCTCGGCCGAGAGCTTCGAGACGGCGGCGTCCAGGTCCGCACGGTGCAGCGTATTCAGAAGGTCCCGCGCGAAGAGCACGCTTCGTCCCTTCCGGCGCGCCAGACCCATTACAACCAGGTGATCGACCCGGCGCTCCATCGCCTCGCGGACCTCGGCGCCGAACCCCCGATCGCCGGAGATGGGCGCCGGGGCCAGGAGTTGCCGGTCCAGCCAGGTGGCGCCCGGCGCCGAGATCTGTGCCTCGATGGCAAGATCCGAGCGCGTGGCGAGTGACAGGCGCCGATGGCCTCGCGCATCCTCCCAGGCCCGTGCTTCCACGATCGCGCCAGGCTGAGCATCGCCCGTCAGCTCCAAGTCGGTGAAGCGGAGGTGGTGCGTGCGGCCGTCCACCCCCTCGACGATCGCGTAGGCCGACCCCTTCAGTTCGTCGCGCAGGCCGCGCGCAACGAGGCGGCCCTGCACCGGCTCCGAGATCTCATCGCCGTGCAGAGCGAAGCCAGCGACGTCCGGTTCGCCGCCGGCGTGGGTCATCGCCCGGTGCATGGTCTTGATGATGTCCCCGCGGATCGCGAGGTCGCGCAAGGTCGGCTCCAGGCTGGGCTTCAGGGTCCAACAGGCCGGACCGGCGCCTTCGGCGAGCCCCAGGCGTTCGAGCTTCGCGGCGCGGCCGAGCAGCAAGCGTCTCGCATCGGGATCTTCGCCCGCCGCGCCGGGTCGCAAATCGGCGACGCCACCACCCTCGTCGGCGATGTCGCGCAGGGCGCGGTCGAGACTGGTCCAACGTTCCGCCGCGACCTCCCTTTCCAGGGCAGACCGGATTTCCAGTTCATTGCGCGGCCCGAGATCCAAGGTGACGCGCTCGGCGGCGCGATCACGCAACCCGCGGCCGATGTAGTCCCGGCTGATCACCAGGTCCCGGCCATTGTCATCCCGCCCCCGGATGAGGACGTGGACATGGGGATTGTCGGTGTTCCAATGATCGATGCCCACCCAGTCGAGCTTCGTCTCAAGGTCCTTCTCCACATCGGCCATCAGCTCTCGGGTGAAGGTCCTGAGGTCGCCGATCTCGGCCCCGTCCTCGGGCGAGATGATGAACCGGAAGTGATGCCGGTCGTCCTCGCACCGCTCGGCGAAGGCGCGCTCATTGGCGCCGTCGGAGGCGGCGTCAAACATCCGCCCGTCCCGCCCGTCCCTAGTGACGCCTTCACGCTTCAGATAGGCGAGGTGCTTGGAGAGCGGCGCGCCGCGCGACCGGGCCCCATGATGGCGGACAATCCGCGACATGACGACCACGCGCCGCGACGGCGAGCGCGAGGCGAGGTCGAGGGCTGCGCGCCGGCCCCGCCCGAAGGTCGACCGACCCTTGGCTCGGCCGGCTCGCCCGAATGTCTTACCGGTATGGCCGGCCCGTTTCGCGGCGCGCATCACCTCGTCCACGAAGGTCTTCGGCCGCCTGGCGCCCTGGACGCCGTGGCGGATCCGACCCGGGCGAACCTTGAAGTCGTCGTCGCGGCTGGTCATGACGCACAAAGGCGCAAGGAGAG
>JBOHLC010000406.1:0-2839 GCA_050729395.1 Caulobacteraceae bacterium | reverse complement strand
AGGCCCTCACCCGGACGCGCCCTAGGCGCGTCTCGCCCTCTCCCCGCTTGTCAGGCGGGCGGTGGGCCGGTCAGAGGTCGATGAGGCCGCCGTCGACGAAGAGCTCGGCCCCGGTGGTGTAGGTTGCGTCGACGGCGAGGTAGAGGGCGGCGGCGGCGACCTCCTGCTCCGTGCCGGTGCGGCCCATCGGAATGCGGGTCTTGGCGCCGGCGATGAAGGCGTCCTTCTGCGCCGGCGTGAGGCCGCCCTTGTCGAGGATGGGGGTCACGATCGGGCCGGGGCTGATGGTGTTCACGCGGATGCCTCGCGGCGTCAGTTCCTTGGCGACCGTGCGGCCAAGGGAGCGCAGCGCCGCCTTGGTCGCGCCATAGATAGTGCTGCCACCAAGGCCGCCGTTCGCGCCGGCCACCGAAGCGGTGAGGATGATCGCGCCACCGTCGGGAATGACCGGGATCGCGTGCTTGATGAGAAAGAAGGCGCCCTTCACATTGACGTCGAACTGGGCGTCGAAGAAGGCTTCGTCGACCGCCTCGATGGCCGCGAACCTGGCGATACCGGCGTTGACGAAGAGAACGTCGATGCGTCCGTGCTTCGCCTTCACCTGGTCGACCAGGGTCTTGGTGGCGGCGACGTCGGCGGCGTCGGAGACCAGGGCCTCGACATTCGGAAGCTCGGCTTTGGCCGCATCGACCGATTTCTGGCTGGAGCCGGTGACGATCACCGTCGCCCCTTCGGCCTGGAACAATCTCGCCGTCGCGGCGCCGATGCCGCTCGTGCCGCCGGAGATCAGGGCGATTTTGCCGTCGAGCTTGGCCATGGGAAGTCTCCTCGCTTGCGGTTGAACGCGTTCGGCCAAACATGGTGCGGCGGTCCGGGCCGGGAACCCTCGCGCCGCCCGACATTTTCGAACCGGGCCGTTAGAAAAGTTGCGCGGCGCGGTCAGACCAGGCTGGCGCCGCCGTCGACCCGCACGACCTGGCCGGTCACATAGGTGGCGCGCATCAGGTAGAGGTAGGCCTCGGCCGCCTCCTCGACGGTTCCGCCACGCGACAGCGGCAGGTTGGCGGTGAAACCCTTGATCGCGGCCTCGCCCATGGTTTGCACTTGCTCGCTCATGATCAGGCCCAGGCAGACCGCGTTGACCCGAATGGGCGCCAGGTCGCGCGCGAGACCCATGGCCAGGCCCTCGGTCGTGTGAGCCGAGGCCGTGACCAGGTGCGCGCCCGGCATGGGCCGATGCGCCAGCATGCCGCCGGTCAAGGTGATCGAGCCGTTCTGGGCGATCTGGCGGATCGCGTGCTTGGCGGCGCGGGCCGCGCCCCAGAAGCGGACTTCCATCCGGGCCTTGCTGGCCTCGACGTCGAGATCGCGGGTCGGGCCGAGCATGTGGCCCCAGTCGCCGGCGGTGAAGACCAGATGATCGAACGGGCCGGCCGCGTCGAGGAAGGCGGCGACCGAAGCCTCGTCCTTCACATCCACGGTATGACCCGTCGCGCCTGGGCCGAGCTTCGCGGCCGCAGCTTCGATCCGCGGGGCCTGGCTGGAGCCCACGACCACCTTGGCGCCGGCCTCCATCGCCGCCCTCGCCACGGCGAAGCCGACGCCCGAAGCGCCGCCGATCACCACCACCTTCGCACCGTCCAGCTTCGCCATGACGCGGCTCCTTGTTCGATTGGCAAGTAGATAGTCCGGGCGGCGAGCGGGAAAAAGGCGGGGGCGTATACCGGCAAAGGCGGCCACTCGAAGTTACGGTGAAGTTACGGTGACAGTGCACTTAACTCCTTGGTGCAATGGATCAGCCAAACTAATCTTAGGAGAGATAAGTGCACTGTCAACGTAATCAGCACTTATCTCCTTGGTGCAATGGATCGGCCCACTGATCTTAGGAGAGATAAGTGCACTGTCACCGTAACCTGTCACCGTAACCCCTCCCGTCGGCTCAACGGTGGGGTTTGCTAGGCCTCCGCGCCAACCGGCGGAGCATCGCGCCCCACCATGGCCAGCTGCTGCGGCGCGTAGCGCTCGCCTTCGACCTCGATCTGCCCGGCAGCCGCCGAGATTTCCCCAAGGTCGTCCGGCGTGAGCTCGACATCGGCGGCGCCTAAATTCTCCTCCAGTCGGTGCAGCTTTGTCGTGCCGGGGATCGGGACGATGAAGGGCCGCTGCGCGAGCAGCCAGGCGAGTGCTATCTGGGCAGGTGTCGCGTCTTTCGCGTCGGCGACCCGTCGCAAGAGGTCCACGAAGGCTTGGTTCTTTTCCATCGCTTGCGGCGAGAAGCGCGGGACGCTTGTGCGGAAGTCGCTCCGCGGCAGTTGGGTGTCCTTGCTCATTGCGCCCGTCAGGAAGCCTTTGCCGAGTGGGCTGTAGGGCACGAAGCCGATGCCGAGTTCGTCACAGGCCTCGAGAATGCCGTTGGTTTCCGGCTCCCGCCACCAGAGCGAGTACTCGTTCTGGAGCGCGGCGACCGGCTGCACCGCGTGGGCGCGGCGGAGCGTCCGCACGCCAGGCTCCGACATGCCGAAGTGCCTGGCCTTGCCCTCGGCGATGAGGTCGCGGACCGTCCCGGCGACCTCCTCGATCGGTACGTTCGGATCGACGCGGTGCTGGTACAGGAGGTCGATCACCTCGACGCCGAGACGCTTGAGCGAGCCCTCGACCGCCTGACGGATCCGTTCGGGTCGGCTGCTGACGCCTCGGTTCCGGCGCGTCTCGGGGTCGATGTCGAAGCCGAACTTTGTTGCGATCACGACGCGATCGCGGAATGGGCTCAGGGCCTCGCCGACGACCTCTTCGTTGACGAAGGGGCCATAGACCTCGGCGGTGTCGAAGAAGGTGACGC
>JBOHLC010000405.1:0-15008 GCA_050729395.1 Caulobacteraceae bacterium | reverse complement strand
TCAGTCCCTCGCATCTGGAATGGGACATCGCCCTGGAACTGGACGAGGCGGAGGCCAGGGCGGTCAGGCTGGATGGACGCGGCCGCCTCGGCTGGACCGGCTGGATGACGCCCGACGCGGCCGGCGGCGTCCGATCCGACGCGCATTTGAGTCGTGGATCGCGCCGTCTGGCCCGCGCGCGCAAGCAAGAGGTGACAGCATGACCGAGATCAGCCGATCCGCCCTGTTCGGGCGCCTCGATCCGACGGCCCTGAAAGCCATCGAGACCGCCACGGGCTTCTGCAAGATGCGCGGCAACCCGTACGTCGAGCTGGTTCACTGGATCCATATACTGCTGCAGGACGCCAAGAACGACGTGGCCGCCATCCGTACGGCCTTTCAGATCGACGACGCGCGCCTCGCCCGCGATGTCATCGCCGCTCTCGACGCCCTGCCGCGCGGAGCGACCTCGATCTCCGACTTTTCGCCGCAGATCGAGGAGGCGATCGAGAAAGGCTGGCTCTATGCCTCGTTGATGTTCTCGGCCGGGCGGGTGCGCACCGGCCACCTGATCTACGGCATGCTCAAGACGCCGACGCTGAAGAACGCCCTGCAGTCGATCTCGCTCGAATGGCGCAAGATCCAGGCCGACAAGCTGGGCGATGAGTTCGAGAAGATCTGCGCCTCCTCGTCGGAGACCGGCTCGGCCGAGGCCGGGACGGCCCTCGACGCGCCCGAAGGCGGCGCCGCGCCATCGGCGGCCGGCGGCGACGCGCTGGCGCAGTTCTCCATCGATCTGACCGAGCGGGCGCGAAAGGGCGAGATCGACAGGATCGTCGGCCGGGACGCCGAGATCCGCCAAGTCATCGATATCCTGCTGCGGCGGCGACAGAACAATCCGATCCTCACCGGCGAAGCGGGGGTCGGCAAGACCGCCGTGGTCGAAGGCTTCGCCCGCCGCATCGTCGACGGCGAAGTGCCGCCGGTGCTGCGCGACGTGACCCTGCGCGCCCTCGACATCGGCCTTCTGCAGGCCGGGGCCTCGGTCAAGGGCGAGTTTGAAAAGCGCCTGCGCGCGGTCATCGACGAGGTGGAATCCTCGGCCAAGCCGATCATCCTGTTCATCGACGAGGCGCACACCCTGATCGGCGCCGGCGGCTCGGCCGGCACGGGCGATGCGGCCAACCTCTTGAAGCCCGCCCTGGCGAGGGGACGCCTGCGCACCATCGCGGCCACCACCTGGGCCGAATACCGGCAGTATTTCGAGAAGGATCCGGCGCTCACCCGACGGTTCCAGACGGTCAATGTCGGCGAGCCCGAGACTGAAAACGCCATCGCCATGATCCGCTCGGTCGCGCCGATGATGGAAAAGCATCATCAGGTGGTGGTGCTGGACGAAGCCCTCGAGGCGGCGGTGAAGCTGTCTCAGCGCTACATTCCCGCCCGCCAATTGCCCGACAAGGCCGTGAGCCTGTTGGACACCGCCTGCGCCCGGGTCGCGGTCTCGCAGCACGCCACCCCGGCCCAGGTCGAGGATCGCCGGCGGCGGCTCGAACTCCTGGAGGTCGAACTGGACATCGCGCGGCGGGAGGAGGCGGGCCTCTACAGCGGCGTCGGGCGCGCGGCCAAGCTGGAGGAACAGATCGCCGAGGCCAAGGCCGCCGTCGACGAGATCGTCGCTAAGTGGGACGGCGAAAAGGCCGCCCTCGAGGCGGTCATCGCCGCGCGCGGCGCCTTGGTCGAGGCTCGCGCCCAGGCCAAGGACGGCGATGCGCCGGACGAGGCGGCCTTGAAGGCCACGCTCGCCGAGGCCGCCGCCGCCATGTCGGCCGGTCAGGGCGACCAGCCCATGGTCTTCGGCGTCGTTGACGCCGACGCGGTGGCCGCGGTGGTGGGCGACTGGACCGGCATTCCCATCGGCCGCATGGTCAAGGACGAGATCGCCGCCATCCTGGCCATCGAGACCCAGTTAAAGACGCGGGTGATCGGCCAGGATCACGCGATGGACGAGATCGCCAAGCGCATCAAGACCAGCCGCGCCAAGCTCGACAACCCCAACAAGCCGGTGGGTGTGTTCATGCTGTGCGGCCCTTCCGGCGTCGGCAAGACCGAGACCGGCCATGTCCTGGCCGAGCTACTCTACTCGGGCGACGATTCGATGATCGTCATCAATATGAGCGAGTTCCAGGAGGCGCACACCGTCTCCACGCTCAAGGGCGCGCCGGCCGGCTACGTCGGTTATGGCCAGGGTGGCGTACTCACCGAGGCGGTGCGCCGTCGGCCCTATTCAGTGGTCCTGCTCGATGAGATGGAGAAGGCCCACCCGGACGTGCATGAGATGTTCTTCCAGGTGTTCGACAAGGGCTACATGGACGACGCCGAGGGCCGCTTCATCGATTTCAAGAACACCCTGATCCTGGTCACCTCGAACGTCGGCACCGACCTCATCACCCAGCTGTCGGAGGACCCGGACACCGCGCCGGACGCGGAGGCGCTGGCCCAGGCGCTGCGCCCGGAGCTGCTCAAGGTGTTTCCGCCGGCCTTCCTCGGCCGCCTGATCGTGCTGCCCTATTATCCGCTGAGCCCGGCCATGCTGGCCGGCATCGTCAGGCTCCAGCTCGGGCGGATCAAGACGCGCATCGCCGAGAACCACGGCATCGACATCGACTTCGGCGACGACGTGGTCGATCTGATCGTCTCGCGCTGCAACGAGGTGGCCTCCGGCGGCCGGGTGATCGACGCCATCCTGACCAACACCATGCTGCCCGAGCTGTCGATCGGCCTGCTCGAGCGGCAGATGGCCGGTGAGGAGGTGGAGGCCATCGCGGTGGGGGCGAAGGACGGAGGCTTCTCCTACGACTACCAGACGGCGCCCTGAACTCACCGAGGTGGCGGCCGTGCCCACGTCCTACGACGTCATTGCCTATCCCTCGAAGGTCTTCCCGCAGTCCCATCCCGACCGCATGGCCACGCACGCCATGATGTTCGGCGTGGCCCTCGCCCCGATCGACGCCTGTCGCGTGCTCGACATCGGCGGCGGCGACGGAGCCAACCTGATCACCCTCGCCCAGGGTTTTCCGGGCGCCCGCTTCGTCTCCTTCGATCTGGCCGACAGCGCGGTGCGCCGAGGGCGGGCGGTGATCGAGGCGCTCGGCCTTTCCAACATCGACGTCAGGCGCGGCGACATCCGGGATATCGATCTCGGCGCGGAGCCGTTCGACTACGTCATCTGCCACGGCGTCTATTCCTGGATTCCGGCCGACGCGCGCGAAGCGCTGATGGCGCTCATTCGTCGCGTGCTCGCGCCGGAGGGCGTCGCCTTCGTCAGCTACAACGCCCTGCCCGGCTGCCGCATGCGCCAGGTCCTGCGCGACATCCTGCTCTACCAAGTGCGTGACCTGGCAACGCCCGAGGATCGCGCCGCCGCCGCCTGGCGCTACCTTGACGAGATCGTGGACGCCTACCCGGAGACCGGTCTCTTCCAAAGCCTGATGAAGGACGAGGCCAGGGTGCTCAAGGAGCGCTCGCTCGAGGTGATGGCCCACGACGAGCTGGGCGAGGTCTATCACCCGCTGTATTTCCACGAGTTCCTGAGCCATTGCCGCCAGCATGGCCTCGCCTTCCTCACCGAGGCCGAGTCGGGCCGCTGCGCCGAGGGCTTCCCGCCGCCCGCCGCGCTCGACGACCCGCATTTCGACCTGATGGCCCACATCCAGGAGATGGACTTCAAGGTCGTGCGCTATTTCCGTCAGAGCCTGCTCATCCACGAAGGGCGCGCGGTCGAGCGGCGGCCCGATCCCGCGGTCATGTTCGACCTCCATGTTTCGACCCCGGCCCGGCGCAACGACAAGGGCGTGTTCGAGACCAGCTCCAACAGCTTCGAGGTCACGGACGAAAAGATGGCGGAGGCCGTGGAACGGATCTGCCAAGCTTGGCCGAACACAGTCCGCGTTGGCGACGTGATCCACGACGACGAGCGCGCGGTCGTTCTCCAGCGCATGTACTGGGCCGGGACGGTCGAGCTGCACGCCGCGCCGATGCGGTTTGTCGCCCAGGCCGGCGAGCGGCCGGCGGCCAATCCACTGGCGAGGCTCCAGGCCGCATCAGGCGCGACCCGGCTCACCAGCCTGCGTCACGCGCTGGTCGACATAGAAGACCCCTTCAGCCGCGAGTTCATCGCCGGCCTCGACGGCGCGCGCACGCGGGCCGAGCTGGCGCGCGATGTCGCCGCCAGGCTGGGCGCGCCGCTCGACAAGGCCGCCTCGCTGCTCGAGGCCAACCTCGCCGTCCTGGCGCGCATGCCGATGCTCGTTCAGTAGGGGAGCGAGAGCGCCCGCACCTTGAACTTATCAGCCGATAATGAGGTTGCCGCCGGGGAGCCGCGTTGGCGAGCCCACCGGCGACGTGTGGTCAGACGCTCTGGAGCTGGGACGCGGCCATCTTGCCGTTGCGCGGGTCGCGCTCGACTTCGAAGCCGATCTTCTGCCCCTCGCTCAGCGAGGACATGCCCGCCCGCTCGACGGCGGAGATGTGCACGAAGACGTCCGCGCCGCCGCTCTCAGGCTGAATGAAGCCGAAGCCCTTCTGGCCGTTGAACCACTTTACTGTTCCGGTTTGCATAATTGTCCCTTTCTGGACATCAGTTCTCGCGCCGACAGTCGGCCATGAGATCAAATTGTCGGAGAGGGTCGGTAGACGAGTCCGAAGCTTGAAGTAACTTCCGCTCGGAAGGCTGGCGAGCCAAAACGATATTTGACGCTGCATGGTGCGCATTATGGAGGTCTGATGGCAAGAGATTTCTGAAAAGAAATTCCCCTCAGCGTGAAATGTGCTAGAAATGTTCATGCGTATGACTCAGGATCGAGCGGTATTGACCGTTCTGCGTCGCGGCGGTTCGTGGGCCGTCGAACTCGACGGCGAATTGTTCGGCGAATCCACCGACAAGGAGATTTCCAAGGCCGCCGCCAACAAGCAGGCGCGGCTGATGCAGGACAGCGGCCGGCCGTGCCAGGTGCGCGTCAGCGGCGAAAACGGCTTCTTCAGCGCGCCATGAAACGACCCGCGCCCGCAAGGCCACGCGCATCGGCCGCCAGACACTTCCGCGGCGAGATCGAAAAGGCCGAGGCCGACGGCGTGGCCCGCGGCGACATGACCTTGAGGCTCACGTTCGGCGATGTCAGCCAGCTGAAACGCGACCATGAGATCGCGCTGGAGGACATCAGCTTCGCCGATGGGACGATGCGCTTCCTGGGCGTGAAGGTCGAGCCGGGCGGCATTGCCGTCAGCATCCTGGATCGGCCCGAATAGCGCCCCAGCGCCTAGCTAGATCGCCAGATCGACGCTGACCGGCGCGTGGTCGCTTGGCCGCTCCCACGCCCGCACATGATCGTGGATGCGCGCGTCGCCGCCTCGGGAGAGCGCCCCAGTCAGCCAGATATGATCGAGCCGAAGGCCCCGGTTGGAGGCGCGGAAATCCGCCGCGCGATAGCTCCACCAGGAAAACAGCTTGGCCGGATCCGGCGAGGCTTCACGGATCGGATCGCGGAAAGCGAGGCTCGCCTTGAGCGCGGCCATGGCCTCGACCTCGACCGGCGTGTGACTGACCACCTTGGACATGAACCTGTGGTTCCACACGTCGTGTTCGCCGGGCGCCACATTGAGATCACCGGCCAGGATGAGGGGCGCGGCGGGATCGCGCGCGGCCATGTCCGCCGTCAGCCTGGCGAAGAAATCGAGCTTGTGATCGAACTTGGCGTTCAGGGCCCGGTCGGGCGTGTCGCCGCCGGCGGGGATGTAGAGGTTGTGGATCTCCACCCCGGCTATCCTGCCGGAAACGCAGCGCGCGTGGCCCTCGCGGCATACGGCCAGGGGCGCGACCGGCTCGATCGGCAGGCGCGAGGCGATGGCGACACCATGCCAGCCCTTCTGGCCGCTGATCGCCAGTTGCGGCAGGCCGGCGTCGACGAAGGCCTGGACCGGAAACTCGCCGGCCTGACACTTGATCTCCTGCATCAGGAGCACGTCCGGCGCCTGTTCGGCGATGAACCTGGCCGCCTGCTCGGCGCGCAGGCGCACGGAATTGACGTTCCAGGTGGCGAGGCGAAGCCGCATCCCTAACGAGCCGCCTTTGGCGCCGCTTGCGGCGGCCTGGAGGGCGAAAGCTCGAAGAACGCATTGGGCAGGCGCCTGGACGGCGCGAAATCGGCCAGCCTGACGCGGGTCACCCCGCCCTGGGGATCGGTGATCGACCACCCCGTGAGGGCGATCGGCCTGTCGCTGAAATCGAGGGCGATCTGGCCCTCGTTCTTCTTCGTCGCCCGATGGGCGATGATGGAAAAGCCGCCGGGACGCCGTTTCACGGCGCCGATCTCGACGTTCTTGTCGATGCGGATGTCGCGCGAGAGCAGCACGCCCAGCGGCGTCGCGCCCAGCGGATAGGCGTCGAGAGTGCCCAGCCGCCGGTTGAGCACGGCCACGCGGAAACCGTTGGAGGCAACCACAAGGCCCGAGGGCGGATCGTAATCGAAGCGCGCGCGCCCGGGACGGCTCAGGTAGAACGTGCCGGTGGTCACCCGTGCGGCCGGGTCGGTCTGGGTGAAGCGGCCGATGGCGTTCGATATCCCCCGCAGGTAGTCGCGCGCCTTCTCGACAAGGGCGAGGTCCTGGGGCGCAAGCGCTGGCGCGGCGCCGAGCGGCCCCGCGCACGCGGCCGCGAGCAGAGCGAGCGCGGCGCGACGGGAATGGGTGGCGGGCATCGGCCGGTTACATAGAGCCTCCCTCGCCCCATGGGGAGGGCCGGAGTTACGGCGGCGGTCCCACCAGCACCTCGCGCTTGCCGGCGTGGTTGGCCATGCTGACCACGCCCTCCTTCTCCATCCGCTCGATGAGCGAGGCGGCGCGGTTATAGCCGATCTGCAGGCGCCGCTGGATGTAGCTGGTGGACGCCTTGCGGTCGCGGGTGACGATGGCCACGGCCTGGTCGTAGAGATCGGCGCCCTCGCCGTCTCCGCCCAAGAATCCCGCGCCGTCGTCCTCGTCCTCCTCGTCCATGGCGGTGACGTCCGGAACATAGTCGGGCTTGCCCTGGGCGCGCAGGAAGCGGGCCACGGTGTCGACCTCGCCGTCGGAGACGAACGGGCCGTGCAGACGGGTGATGCGGCCGCCGCCGGCCATGTAAAGCATGTCGCCCATGCCCAGCAACTGCTCGGCGCCCTGCTCGTTCATGATCGTGCGCGAATCGATCTTGGAGGTGACCTGGAAGCTGATCCGGGTCGGGAAATTGGCCTTGATCGTGCCGGTGATGACATCCACCGACGGCCGCTGGGTTGCCATGATCAGGTGGATGCCGGCGGCGCGGGCCATCTGGGCCAAGCGCTGCACCGCGGCCTCGATGTCCTTGCCGGCCACCATCATCAGGTCGGCGACCTCATCGATCACCACCACCAGATAGGGCATCGGATCGGGCCGGATCTTCTCCTCCTCGAAGATCGGCCGCCCGCGCTCGTCGAAGCCGGTCTGGATGGTGCGCACGAAGTGTTCCTTGCGCGACATGGCCTCGCGCGCGCGCTCGTTGTAGCCAGCGATGTTGCGCACGCCGATCTTGGACATCCGCCGGTAGCGGTCCTCCATCTCGCGCACGGTCCACTTGAGCGCGACGATGGCGCGCTTGGGATCGGTGACCACGGGGGCCAGCAGGTGCGGGATGCCGTCATAGGCCGACAGCTCCAGCATCTTCGGATCGATCATGATGAAGCGAACCTCGTCGGCCGTCAGCCGGTAGAGGATCGACAGGATCATGGCGTTGACGCCCACCGACTTGCCCGAGCCGGTGGTGCCGGCGATCAGGAGGTGAGGCATCTTGGCCAGGTCGACGATGTACGGCTCGCCGCCGATCGTCTCGCCAAGGGCGAGGGGCACGATATGGCTGGCCTTCTCGTATTCGGGGCTGGACAGCAGATCGCGCAGGAAGACCGTCTCGCGGTGGGCGTTGGGCAGCTCGATGCCGATGGCGTTGCGTCCGGGAACGACGCTGACCCGGCAGGCGGCGACGCTCATCGAGCGGGCGATGTCGTCGGCCAGGGCCACCACCCGCGCCGACTTGACGCCGGCGGCGGGGACCAGTTCGTAGAGCGTGACCACCGGGCCCGGGCGGATATGGTCGATCTGGCCGCGCACGCCGAACTCGGCCAGCACGTTTTCCAGCAGCTGCGCGTTCTGGCGCAACGCCGACTCGTCGATGCTCGCCGCGCGCGCCTTCGGCTTGGTCAGCATGGCCAGTTCCGGCAGGCGATAGCCGGCGTGCTCGCCAAACGGCAGCGCGGGCTGCGTCTCGCGCGCCTCGCGTTCGGACGGCCTCGAGCCGACCTTGGGCGGCTTGATCGCCAGCGTCGCTTCGCCGCTCGCCGCGTCGACTTCCTCGTCCTCCTCCTCGTCCTCTTCCTCTTCATTGGCCGCGACTGGCTGGATGCGCGGCGAGGGAGCCTTGGCGGGCGCGGCCACCTTGGCCCTCGACAGCCTCAGCAAGCCGACCGGGCGGCCCAGAAACAGGGACAGCGACATGGCCGCCAGGCTGGAAAAGGCCAGGATGCAGGCGGCCATGACCACCGGCGCCGGCGCCTTGGCCGCGTCCAGCGGCTGGGTGACGATATTGACCATGCCATCGCCCATCATGCCGCCGAGACCGGCGGCCAGGGGCCAGGTCGCCGGCGGCGGCGGGGCCGATGCGGCGCCGGCCAGCGCCAGCACGCCCAAGCCGGCCAGCACGATCCTCAGGCCCAGGCGCGAAGGCCTTCTGGGCGGCGCGCCGTCGATGGTCCGCGCCGCTCCGGCCAGGATGAGCAGCACGGCGATCGCCCAGGCTCCCACGCCCAGGCTCTGAAAGCCGATATCGGCCAGGTTGGCGCCCACCGAGCCCAGCAGGTTGGCCGTGGGGCCAGGGCCGGCGGTGTCGAAGCTCGGATCGGAGGCGCGGTAGCTGGCCAGAATGGCGATCAGCGCCCCGCCCAGCACGACCGCGGCCAAGCCGGCGAGGCGGGCGCGCAGGATCGGCGTCCACAGCTCGGCGAACATCCGCTTCCAGGCCCGAAGATCGCGCCGCCGCCTGGCCCCCCTCGCCATGTCTCCCCGCTCCGATTCGCCAGCCGATAGCTTAACCCCGCGAGGGTGCGCGGAAGAGGGTTAAGGCGCGCTTTAATTCGCCGCGGCGGCGCGCGCGATCTCGTACTCCGCGGGCGAGGAAATCGTAACCTCGAGATCGCGCACCAGGCCATCGGCCAGGGCGTAGACCCAGCCGTGCACACTGAGCGGCTGGGCGCGGGCCCAGGCGTCGCGCACGATGAGGTCGGAAGCGACGTTGAGCACCTGGCGTTTGACGTTGAGCTCGGTCAGGCGGTCCTCGCGCGCGCGACCCTCGAGGGCGGCGAGTTCCGCGCGATGGCTTTCAGCTGTCTCGCGGATCGGATGCAGCCAGTGGTCGATCAGGCCGTGGCGCTCGTCCTCCATCGCGGCCCTGACCCCGCCGCAACCATAGTGGCCGACAACCAGGACGTGGCGCACCTTCAGCACCTCGACGGCGAACTGCAGCACCGAGAGATAGTTTGCGTCCTGCGGCGGGGCGAGGTTGGCCACGTTGCGATGCACGAAAAGCTCGCCCGGATCGAGGCCGACGATCTCATTGGCCGGCACGCGGCTGTCGGAACAGCCGATCCACAGATAGGCCGGGCTCTGCTGGCGCTCGAGCCGCGTGAAGAAGTCGGGATCGGCGCGCGTCTTGCCCAGCGCCCAGGCCAGGTTGCGGGCCTTCAGGTCGTCGAGCATGGACTATGGCGTGACCGGGAAGCGCAGCTCGATGCGCGTCTGACCCTTGGCCGGAATACGGAAGGCGCCGCCCGCCGAAGCGCTCGGCGCGCCGGGCAGCCAGCCCTTGACGGTGTAGGGGCCGGGCGCGGACGGCCGCAGCAGGATCCACGGGCCTTCGCATTGGACGGTGGCCAGGACAGCGCCGGAGCGGTCCGATACGCTCACGATCTCGTCGGCGACCATGGCGCGGTTGGTGTCGGACGACTCGATCCGAACCGGATAGGCGTTCCAGCGCGGATCGTTCCTCTCCTGGCCAATGCCGGTGCAGGCGATGGTCACCCCGCCGATGGCGCGCTCGCCATCGAGGGGCACGCGTTCGGCCTGCGCCACGGCCTGACCGGCGGCGGCGAACAATAAGGTGATGGCCACGATCGCGGCGATCTCATTCATGACTGGGCGACCCTCCTTTTGTCTTAGACGATCCGAAATGTGAGCTCGCCGACGCCGTCGATCGCGCATTCAACGCGGTCGCCGCGCGCGAGCGGGCCGACGCCTTCGGGCGTGCCGGTGAAGATGAGATCGCCCGGCGCCAGGCGCCACAGGCGCGAGGCCTGGGCGATGACCTCGGCGACGTTCCAGATCATGTCGGCGATCATCGCGTCCTGGCGAATCTGGCCATTGACGGCCAGGCGGATGCGGCCCTGCGGCGGGGGACCATCGGCGGGGCGGATGGCGCCGATCGGCGCGGAGTTGTCGAAGCCCTTGGCGGCGTCCCATGGCTGGCCCTTGGCGCCGGCGGCGCCCTGCAGATCGCGGCGGGTGAGATCGACGCCGACGGCATAGCCGAACACCAGCGAGGCGGCCCCATCGACCGGAACGTCGGCCCCGCCCGCGCCCAAGGCGGCGACCAGTTCGACCTCGTGGTGCAGGTCGGCGGTGGCCGAGGGATAGGCAATGTCGCTGCCCGAAGCGACCACGGCGTCGGCCGGCTTGGAGAAGAAGAACGGCGGATCGCGGTCGTCGCCGCCCATCTCGCGGCGGTGCGCGGCGTAGTTGCGGCCCACGCACAGGATGCGGCGGACAGGGAAGCGCGCGCCGCTCCCGAGGATGGCGACAGTGGCGGGGGATGGGGCGTCGGGCACGGCAAGGCTCATGGCGGGGCGTTTCTAACCGTTCTTTCACTTGCCGCACAGCGCCGCCCAATGCATTGCGGCGGTAGGGCGATCTTCCTTTAAGCCGCCGCGCCGGAGCGAGCCGCGCCAGATGCTGATTATCGAGGCCCTGAGCCATGTCTACCGCGGTGGCGTGCGCGCGCTCGACGATGTCAGCCTGACCATACCCAAGGGGATGTTCGGCCTGCTGGGCCCCAACGGCGCGGGCAAGTCGACCCTGATGCGCATTGTCGCCACCCTTCAGACGCCAACCTCGGGCTTCGTGCGCTTCGACGATATCGACGTTCTGACCAATCCGGACGCGTTGCGCCGCACCCTGGGCTATCTGCCGCAGGACTTCGGCGTCTATCCGCGCGTCTCAGCCTTGGAGATGCTCGATCACCTGGCGGTGCTCAAAGGCGTGGCCGACGCCAAGCCCCGCCGGGCCCTCATCGAGGGTCTGCTGCAGCAGGTCAATCTGTGGGAGCACCGCAAGCGCGCCCTGGCCGGCTTCTCGGGCGGCATGCGCCAGCGTTTCGGCATCGCCCAGGCGCTGATCGGTCAGCCGCGCCTGATCATCGTCGACGAACCGACGGCCGGCCTTGACCCCGAGGAGCGCAACCGCTTCCTCAACCTGCTGGCCGAGATCGGCGAAAACGTAGTGGTGCTGCTCTCGACCCATATCGTCGCCGATGTGGCCGACCTCTGCCCGGCCATGGCGATCATCAGCGAGGGGCGCATCGTGCGCCAGGGCGCGCCGGCTGAGCTCATGGCCTCGCTGGCCGGGCGCATCTGGATGAAAAGCGTAGACAAGGACGAACTGGCCGAGATCCGGGCGCACCGCCAGGTGATCTCATCGCGCCTGTTCTCCGGCCGCACCGTTGTGCACGTGCTGAGCGACGAGGCGCCGGGCGCCGGATTCGAGCCCGCGGCGGGCGGCCTGGACGACGTCTATTTCTCCACGCTGGCCGAGGCGCACGCGCCGGCCCGTGCCGCCTGACGCCCCGCCTCGCGCCCGCCATGCTCGGCAAGGTCGCCGTCTTCGAATTTCGCCAGATCGTGCGCTCGCCGCTGTTCTGGGCCGTCGCCGGCGTCTTCTTCCTGCTCATGTTCGGCTTCATGGCGACCGAAAACATCCAGATCGGCGACACGGCCAACGTCCACAAGAACTCGCCCTACGCCACGATCCAGAGCAACCTGATCATGGGGATGTTCTTCATGTTCGCGGCGGCCGCGTTCGTGGCCGGGGCGGTGCTGCGCGACGATGAGACCGGGTTCGGACCGATCCTGCGCGCCGCGCCCCTGACCAAGTTCGATTACCTGTACGGCCGCTTCGCCGGCGCCTTCGCCGCCGCCATGCTGGCTTACGCCGCGGTGACCGCCGGGCTGATCGTGGGCGCCCTGCTGCCGGGCCTCGATCCGGAGAAGTTCGGCCCGTTCCGCCCCGACGCCTACGCTTTCGCCTACGTCGTGATGGCCGGGCCGACCTTGCTCTTCACCTCGGCCCTGTTCTTCACCCTGGCGACGGTCTGTCGCTCGATGGCCTGGGTGTTCGTGGCCGTGATCGTGTTCGTGGCCGCCTACGCCATCGCCGGCCTGGCGCTCGGCCGGCCGGAACTGGAGCCGATCCTCGGCCGGTGGGATCCTGTCGGCCTGTTCGCGTTCGATGTCGCCACCCGCTACTGGACCGCCAACGACCGCAACGCCCTGCTGCCGGCGCTCACCGATGGATTGCTGTTCAACCGTCTTCTTTTCACGGGCCTTGGCGTCGGCGTTCTGGCGCTGGCCTATCCGCTCTATCGCCACAGCGCCTTGCCCGGACGCGCGCGGCCGGAGCGTGTCGCGCCGGAGACCGCCGCGCCAGGGCCCGCGTCGGCGGGCGTCAGCCAAAGATTTGACGGCCGCGGCCTCTTCGCCCAGCTCATCGAGCGTACGCGTTTCGACATGGGCCTGGTATTCCGCAGTCCGGTTCTGTGGGTGATCCTCGGCCTCGCCCTGGCCAACGCCGGCGGCGCGCTCTGGACGACCACCGACGATGGGCGCTACGGCGCGGCGGTGTGGCCGGTCACGCGTCTGTTGATCCCCGCGCTCGACGGCAGCTTCACCTTCTTCGTCGTGGTCATCGCCGCCTATTTCGCCGGCGAACTGGTGTGGCGCGACCGGGACAAGGGCACGCACGAGATCATCGACGCCACTCCGGCCCCGGACTGGACCTTCATCCTTCCGAAGACGGCGGCCGTGAGCCTGGTGATGGCCGCGATCCTCCTGGTCGGCGTCCTCGCCGCGATCATAGTCCAGAGTCTCAAGGGCTATTACGACTTCGAGCTCGGCGAATACCTGGCCTGGTACGTCGCGCCGGGCGTCGTCGATCTGACCATCATCTCGGCGCTGGCGGTGTTCGGCCAGGTTATCGCGCCCAACAAGTTCGCCGGCTGGGGCGTGATGGTCCTCTATATCGTCGCCACCTTCGCCCTGCCGGCCAACGGGCTGGAGAACAACCTCTACATCTACGGCGGGTCCAATCCGGCGCCCCTGTCGGATATGAACGGCGCGGGACGGTTCTGGATCGGGGCCTGGTGGGACCGGGCCTATTGGGGGGCGTTCGCCTTGGTGCTGCTGGTGGCGGCCTATGCGCTCTGGCGGCGAGGCGTGACCGATTCACTGGCCACGCGCATCCGCTCCGCGCCCCGGCGCCTGCGGGGGCGCGCTCTGTGGCTGGGCCTTTTCGCCGTGCTCGCGTGCGGCGCCACCGGCGCGTTCATCTATCGCAACACCAACGTCCTCAACTCCTACCGAACCGGCCCTGGCGACGATGAATGGCTAGCCGACTATGAAAAGGCCCTGCTGCCGTACGAGAAGGTTCCCCAGCCTGATGTGACCGCAGTCAAGCTCGACGTGGTGATCGACCCGGACGGCCCTTCGCTGGAGACCCGCGGCGTCTATGTGCTCGAGAACAAGACCGCCGCGCCGCTACGCGAGGTGCATGTGCGCTTCGCCCGCGACCTCGAGGTCAGGGCGCTCAGCGTCCAGGGCGCGTGGCCGAAGAAAACCTACGATCGGTTCAACTATCGCATCTTCGCCTTCGACACGCCGATGCAGCCGGGCGAGAAGCGCACCCTGTCGTTCGACACGCGCCTGGCCGAAGTCGGATTCCGCAACGCCCAGCACAAGACGCGCGATCTCACCAGCGTGGTCGACAACGGCACGTTTGTGAACTCGACGCAGATCGCGCCGATCATCGGCGTGGACCGAAGCCTTCTGCTGACCGACCGTGGCAAGCGGCGGAAATACGGCTTGCCGGAGGAACTGCATCCCGCGCCGCCAGGCGATCAGGCCACGCGCGCCTACAACTACATCTCCCATGCCGGCTGGACGACGAGCGACATCACCATCACCACCCCGGCCGACCAGGTGCCCCTCGCTCCGGGTGACGAGGTGTCCGATGTCGTGCACGGTTCAATGCGCACCGCGCGCTTCGTCTCCACCAGGCCGATCCTGCAGTTCTTCTCGATCCAGTCGGCGCGCTATGCGGTGCGAAGCGTCACCTACAAGGGCGTCCGCTTTTCGGTCTATTTCGATCCACGTCACGACGAGAACGTCGACCGGATGCTGCGCGCCCTGATGGTCTCCCTCGACTACTATCAGGCCAACTTCGGGCCCTATCAGTTCCACCAGGCGCGCATCGTCGAGTTTCCCGACTACGCCCAGTTCGCCCAGTCCTTCGCCGGAACCTTTCCATGGTCTGAGGGCCTGGGCTTCATCGCCGACTATCGCGACCCCACGCGCATCGACATGGTGACCTACATCGCCGCGCACGAGTTCTCTCACCAATGGTGGGGGCACCAGATCGTCGGCGCCGACCAGCAGGGCGCTACCTCGCTGTCGGAGACTTTAGCGCAATACTCGGCGCTGCGGGTGATGCGGCGCATCTACGGCCCCAACCACATACGCAAGTTCCTCAAGTTCGAGCTGGACAACTATCTTCGCGCCCGCGGCGGCCAGGCGGTGGACGAGCAGCCGCTGGAACGGGTCGAACCGGATCAGGGCTACATCCACTACCGCAAGGGCTCGCTCGTCATG
>JBOHLC010000404.1:0-1284 GCA_050729395.1 Caulobacteraceae bacterium | reverse complement strand
CCTATAGTGTCGCAGACGCAAAGGCCACGCTGCCCAGGCTGATCGATCGCGCCGCCGCCGGCGAGGAAGTGGTGATCACCCGTCACGGCAAGCCGGTGGCGGAGATCCGGCCGGTGACCGCAGCCGGGACGGCGCCAAGCCGGGAAGCGCGAGCGGCCGCTGTGGAATGGCTGAGAGCCAGGCGTCTCAAGCTCGATCGTCCCGGCCCGACATCGGTCGAACTCCTGAACATGATCTACGACGATCCGGAGCCGTGAGCCTCTACCTGGATGCCAGCGCGATCGTCCCGACGCTGGTGGAGGAAGCGTCGAGCGGCGCGGTCGGGCGCTTCCTGGCCGACTCGGAGGATCAATGGGTCGTCGGCGGCCTGGCGGCGATCGAGGTGACTTCCGCCCTCTCGCGGCTCGTGCGCATGAAACTGATGGCGCAAGACAAGGGATTGGAATTGCTGACTAACTTCGACCAATGGCGCGCGATGCACACCGTGACCGGCGAAATCGGCGCGGGCGACTTTCCATTGGCGGACTTGTTCGTTCGCAGGTTCGATCTGGCCCTGCGCGCGCCCGACGCCTTGCATCTGGCGGCATGCAGGCGCGGCGACCACACACTTGTCACGCTCGATCGGCGGCTGGCCGGGGCGGCGGAGGCGCTCGGCGTGGGCGTGAGTTTTCTGGGCTGAGGTGAACCTCTCTTCCCCCTTCTCAAGGGGGAAGTACCGGCGAAGCCGGGGATGGGGGATCGCCGCGCCGGCGCCGGCCCCCCTTCGTCCCTTCGGGAGGCGCGCGCGCTAGTTTCACGTCGCCAACATCACCGGCGCCACGCTTGGCCCGATCATGTTCAAGAACGCCAGCCGCAAGTCTGCGCTCATGATCGATGACGCGGGCCAATACCGGCCTATCGGCGTGCACTACGCTAGCCACGAGACGGTCAATCATGGTGTCGAGGAATACGTTCGCGGTGACGCTCAAAGCAACACCGTGGAAGGCTTCTTTTCGATCCTGAAGCGCGGAGTTTACGGGACTTTCCGCCACGTCTCGGAAGCCCACGTTCACCGTTACCTGAGCAAGCTTGATTTCAGGTACAACACCCGCGCCGCCCTGGGCATGACCGACGTTGAGCGCGCCGAGGAACTGCTACGCTGCGCCGCTGGCAAGCGGTTGATGTACTGACAGCCTGACAAAGCCGCGTACGCTTAAGCAAAAGGCTCGGCGCATCGTGGCCATGCGCCGCCAAATGCGCACATAAGGATATCCTTATGGACCCCCCACTAATAGGGATGTTCTC
>JBOHLC010000403.1:0-1629 GCA_050729395.1 Caulobacteraceae bacterium | reverse complement strand
TGGTCGAGGTGATGGGAAGGCTGGCCGAGCGATGAGCGGGCTCAGCCACATGGGCGAGGATGGCCGCGCGCGCATGGTCGATGTCTCGGCCAAGCCGGCGAGCGCGCGTGAGGCCAGGGCCGAGGGTCTGGTGCGCATGTCGGCGGCGACGCGCGAGCTGGCGCTCGGCGGCGACGCGCGCAAGGGCGATGTCCGCGCCGCGGCCGAGATCGCCGGCGTCATGGCGGCCAAGCGCACCGCCGACCTCATCCCGCTTTGCCATCCCCTGGCGCTGACCCGGATCGAGGTGAAGGTCGAGCCGGCCCCGGCCGGCCTCGCGGTCAGCGCGCGCGTGGCGACCCATGGGCCGACGGGAGTCGAGATGGAGGCGCTGACCGCCGTCGCGGTGGCGTGCCTGACCATCTACGACATGCTCAAGGCGGCGCAGCGCGACATGGTCGTCGAGGGCGTGCGACTCATCGAAAAGCGCGGCGGCGCCTCGGGCGATTGGCAGGCGCCCCTAACCCCCTGAATTTGCTCGACGGAAGGGTTAACCAAACCTCAAAACCGTCGATACGCCTTGTTTACGCTTGGCCGCGATGATGAGCCTCCCGCCGCTCGCCCGGACCGAAGACTTGCGCCCTCACCCCCTGATTTCGAAGCTCGGCCTTGGGACCGCCCAGTTCGGTCTTGACGGCGCCGCGCCGACCAAGGGTCGCCCACCGGAAGCGGAGGTGCGCGAAATCCTCTCGATCGCCGGCCGCGCCGGCGTCTCCGTCCTCGATACCGGCGCGGCGTCGATGCATGGCGAGGCCATCCTGGGCGCGGTCATGCCCCGCCCCGCGCCGTTCAGGATCACCGTCAAGGCCGCCCGCGGCGACCGCGGCCCCGACTTCGTCGAGCAGGAGGCCCGCGCCTCCCTCGCGCGCATGGGCCTGGTGCGCGCCGACGCCATCATGATCCAGGCCGCCGGCGACCTCTTCGCCCCCTTCGGCAAGGCCCTGTGGCAACGACTTCTGGAGCTGCGCGAGGCAGGTCTGTTCGAGCGGGTGGGTATCTCCGCCTACGCTTCCGACGATCCGGCCGGACTCGCCCGGCGATTCGGTCCGGACCTGATGCAGGCCCCGGCCAGCCTGCTCGATCAGCGCCTGCTGGTCGACGGCACCCTTGCCTCGATCCGCGACATGGGCGTGGAGGTGCATCTGCGCTCGATCTTCCTGAACGGCCTTCTCTTCCTGCCGCCCGACCGCGCCCCGAGCCACCTTCCGGCCGCGGCCGTCAGCCGGCTATCGCGCGCGAGGCGTCTGATCGCCGAAGGGCGCAGCGATCCGCTCCAGGCGGCGCTGGCCTTCGCTCTTTCGCGGCCCGAGGCCGACGCGGTCATCGTCGGCGCGGCCACGGCGGCCGAAGTCAACGCGGTGATCGCCGCGGCCGCCAGTCCGCCGCCGGATCTCGATTGGGACGACCTGGCTCTCGACGACCCTCAGGCGCTCGATTCGCGGCGCTGGGCCGCGGCCTAGTTTTCCCCCGATCTTCCTCCGCCTCCGGGAGGAAGCTTAAGTGAAGGGGGGCCTCCGGAGACAGTAGAGTCGGCCCCCCTCTTTTTGATCCTCCCCCGTGAACGGGGGAGGGGGACCACGAAGTGGTGGA
>JBOHLC010000402.1:0-4215 GCA_050729395.1 Caulobacteraceae bacterium | reverse complement strand
GTATCCGGGCGCCTGCCGCATGCTCCGCCTGGGCGATGCGCCACAACAGCGGAATGTCGGCCGGGTCGTTCTGGCCGTCGCCGTCGAGGGTCGCGATCCAGGCGGCGCGGGCGGCCTTGACGCCGCTGCGAATCGCGGCGCTCTGGCCGGCGCGGCCGGCATGACGAATAAGGCGCAGTTCGGGATGATCGCGCTTCAGCTCGGCGATGCGTTGGGCGGTGCCGTCGTCCGAACCGTCATCGACATAGACGATCTCATAATCGAGCCTACCCTTCAGCGCGGCGCCGATCTCGGCGACCAGCGGCGCGATGTTCGGGGACTCGTTGTGAACCGGAATCACGATCGACAGATCCATTGGGCGCGAAGCTCTAGCATTACCGGCGATGCCGCGCGACAGCCATGTTACCGCGAAATCCCGCTTGCCGGGCAGCGCCGGCCGGGTTAGAGCACCGCGCCATGCCGACGCCGCCCGCCACCCTGCGCACGGTGCGTACCATCGCCCAATTGCGCCGCGCGGTGGCGGATTGGCACGACGCGGGATTGAAGGTGGCGCTGGTGCCGACCATGGGCGCCTTGCACCGGGGGCATTTGGCGCTGGTGGCGCGGGGCCGCCGCGCGGCCGACCGTGTCGTCGTCAGCCTGTTCGTCAATCCGGCCCAGTTCGGCCCGGGGGAGGACTTTACCCGCTATCCGTGCGACGAGGCGGGCGACCGGACGAAGCTTCTGGAAGCCGGTGCCGATCTCCTCTATGCGCCCGCGGTCGGGGAAATCTATCCCGCCGGCTTCGCTACCAGCGTGATGGTCGCCGGGCTTTCGGAACGGCTCGAAGGCGCGCACCGTCCCGGTCATTTCACCGGCGTCGCCACCATCGTCGCGAAATTGCTGCTGCAGACGGGGCCGGATGTCGCATGCTTCGGCGAGAAGGACTACCAGCAGCTTCAGGTCATCCGCCGCCTGGCGCTCGACCTCGACCTGCCGGTGGAAATCGTCGGCGCGCCGATAATGCGCGATGCCGACGGCCTCGCCCTTTCCTCGCGCAACGCCTATCTGACGCCGGCCGAACGCCGGATCGCGCCGGCCCTGCGCCGGGCCTTGCAGGACGCCGCCGACGCACTGGCCGGTGGCGCCGACGTGGCCGGGGCCGAGGCCGACGCCCGCGAGGCGATAGCGACCGCCGGTTTCGCGAAGGTCGACTATGTCGAGGCGCGCGGACCGTGCGATCTTGAGCGTCTCGGCCCCGGACCCCTCACCGGCCCCGCGCGCATCCTGGCCGCGGCCAGGATCGGCCGCACGCGCCTGATCGACAACATCGCCGTCACCAGGCCCCAAGCTCGCGCAGGCGCCTGACGAGATCCGCCGGCGCGCCTTCGGCCACGCCCATGTCGGCCAGATCGGCCGGCGCGTCGGCCGGCGAAAGATAGCGCCAGCCCTGGAACGCCCGCCGAGGCGTCGGGACCGTGCGCGCCACCGCTTCGTCCAATGTCACCTCGCACCGGCTCACCGGCCCATCGCCGATCGTTCGAATGGCGAGGATCCTCTGGCGCGACAGGATCTGACCGCGATAGACTCGGTAGAGAGACCCTCCGTCGACGAGTTCCGCCGCGCGCTTTGGAGTCTGCCGCGTGCGCATGATCCATGGCTCTCCCGGCATGGCCGAGTCTCTTCGCCAGGCGAGCAGTTCATCGACGCTGTCGCAGCCGACGCACAGCTTGATCAGGTGCAGGGCCACGGGTCAGGCGGATGGCGTCAGCCGCGCCAGGACGGCGTTCTCGCTGACCTGATCACCTTCGGCTACGCTGAGCTCGTCCACCGTCCCATCGAACGGCGCCTTCAGGGCGTGTTCCATCTTCATCGCCTCGAGGATGACGAGCGTCTCCCCGCCCTTCACCACTTCGCCAGCGCGCCGGACCACGGAGACGATCCGACCTGGCATCGGCGAACGCACGGCGCCGTCGCCGGCCGCCGCGCCGAGAGCTACGCTTGGCCGGTAGAGTTGAAAGGCGAAGGCGGCGCCCCCCTCGAACACCACCTTTTCCTCGCGACCGGCCATATGGAAACATTCGCCATCGACGGTCACGCCCGCTTCAGACGCCGCGGCCTCGAAAGTCTGCTCTTCCAGCTCGGCCACGAAGTGGACCGGTCCGGAAGAAAGTTTCACCGCGATGACTTTGCCGTCGCCGAACAGCCGCACGATGGTTGAGGGCGGCGCGTTCAGGCGGAAGGCGAAGAGGTCGGGGCTCGCCATCGGGAAATCGGACGCAAAGCCGACGGCCACGGCCGCGAGCGAGCGTTTGCCAGGCGTCGGCGCCGTGGAAAGGTGGTCCAGGTTGTCATCGACGAAGCCGGTATCCGCCTCCCCGCGCAGAAACGTCGCGTCGGCGAGGCAGCGCGCGAGGAACCAGGCGTTGGTCCTGACCGGCCACGCGCTCACGCGGGCGCAGCCCCGCGCGAGTTGGGCCGCCGCCTCCTCTCGGGACTGTGCATGGGTGATCAGCTTGGCCAGCATAGGGTCGTAGTGGGGCGTCACCCAGTCTCCCGACTCGACCGAAGAGTCGACACGAAGGTCGTTGGGCAGAGAGAAAGTGGCGAGCTGGCCGGTCGACGGCAGAAAACCGTTCGCGGGATCCTCGGCGTACAGCCTGGCCTCGATCGCGTGCCCGGAGCGCTGAATCTCGTCCTGAGTTAGCGGCAGCTTCTCGCCGGAGGCGATGCGAAACTGCCATTCGACGAGATCGAGACCGGTGATGGCCTCGGTCACCGGGTGCTCGACTTGCAGCCGGGTGTTCATCTCCATGAACCAGATGCGCTCGGCGGATAGGCCGCGCGAGGCGTCGGCAATGAACTCGACCGTGCCGGCGCCGCGATAGCCGACCGCGCGGGCGGCGCGCACGGCGGCCGCGGTGAGGGCCTGGCGCGTAACCTCGTCCATGCCGGGGGCCGGCGCTTCCTCTATCACCTTCTGGTGACGGCGCTGGATCGAGCAGTCGCGCTCGAACATGTGCACCACGTCGCCGCGGCCATCGGCGAATATCTGCACCTCGATGTGACGCGGGCGGGTCACATACTTCTCCAGCAGCACCCGGTTGTCGCCGAAGGCCGAGGCTGCCTCGCGCCTCGCGCTCATGAGCGCCTCGTCAAAGTCGGCCGCGCGCACGACCTTGCGCATGCCTTTGCCGCCGCCGCCGGCGACGGCCTTGATCAGCACCGGCCAGCCGATGGCCGCCGCTTCGCGGGCCAGTCGGTCCGGATCTTGATTCTCGCCGAGATAGCCGGGCGTCACCGGCACGCCGGCCTCGGCCATCAGCCGCTTGGCCTGGTCCTTCAAGCCCATGGATCGGATCGCCGCCGGCGGTGGCCCGATCCAGACTAGCCCAGCGGCCTCCACCTTTTCGGCGAAATCGGCATTCTCGGAGAGGAAGCCATAGCCTGGGTGAATCGCCTCGGCGTCTGTCGCGGCGGCGGCGGCCAGGATTGCATCTGCCTTCAGGTAGCTCTCCCGAACGGGCGCGGGACCCAGGCGCGCGGCGGCGTCGGCTTCCCGAACATGGAGCGCGCGGTCGTCGGCGTCCGAATATACCGCGATCGTCCTCACGCCGAGCCGGCGGGCGGTGCGGATGATGCGTCGGGCGATCTCGCCGCGATTGGCGATCAATACCGATGAAATCACGGGGTAGCCCAGCCGGGCGGGCGATGCTCCAGGAACGCGCGGACGCCCTCCCTGCCCTCCTCGCCCATGCGGGCGCGCGCGATTCGCCGGGCGGTCTCCTCCAACAGACCATGGTCGATCTCGCGCCCGGCCACATGGTCGACGAGGTGTTTGGACTCGGCCACCGCGCCAGGGGCGCAGGCGCGCATCGCTTCGCCGATCCGCTCCTTTGCCGCGGCGAGGCCGGCGGCGTCGGCCACCACCTCGTCCACCAGGCCGATATCGCGGGCGAAGGCGGCGTCGAAGGTCCGGCCCGTGGCGAACAGCGACCGCGCGCGCCTCGGGCCGATGGCCCCGATGACGTAGGGACTGATGGTCGCCGCGATCAGGCCGAGCTTGACCTCCGAAAAGGCGAACCGCGCGCGCTCGGTGGCGACGGCCATGTCGCAGGCCGCGGCGAGCCCCGCGCCGCCGCCGAATGCCGGCCCGTCGACGAGAGCCACGGTGAGCGCGGGCAGGTCATAGAGGCGCTTGTGCATGGTCGCCATGGCCATGGCGTCCTCATGGTT
>JBOHLC010000401.1:0-13143 GCA_050729395.1 Caulobacteraceae bacterium | reverse complement strand
AAGCACGGCATCAAGGTGATCCACAAATGCACCTCGGTGCGCCATGCCCTCTCGGCCGAACGCATGGGCGCGGACGCCATCTCGATCGATGGTCTGGAGTGCGCCGGCCATCCCGGCGAGGATGATGTCGGCGGCCTCATCCTCATCCCGGCGGCGGCCGACAAGGTGAAGATCCCGATGATCGCCTCCGGTGGCTTCGGCGACGCCCGCGGCTTGGTCGCCGCCCTGGCGCTCGGCGCCGACGGCATCAACATGGGGACCCGCTTCATGGCCACGAAGGAATCGCCGATCCATGAGAACGTGAAGCGGCAGATGGTCGAGAACGACGAGCGGGCGACCGACCTCATCTTCCGCACCATGCGCAACACCGCCCGCGTGGCCAGGAACGCCATCAGCCAGCAGGTGGTCGAGCTCGAGCGCGGCGGAGCCAAGTTCGAGGATGTGCGCGAGCTCGTGGCCGGCGTGCGCGGCAAGGTGGTTTATGAGACCGGCGATCCCGACCACGGCATCTGGTCGGCCGGCATGATCCAGGGCCTGATCCACGATATCCCGAGCTGCGCCGATCTCATCGGACGCATCGTCGCCGAGGCCGAGACGATCATCCAGCGGCGGCTGGAGGGGATGATCCTGGCGCGCGAGGCGCTTGCAGCGGAGTAGTGCGGCTCAGGCGATCTTCCTCAGCGTCTCGCCGAGTTCATCCACCGCCTCGGGCGTGGTCGCCCAGGAGCACATGAAGCGGACGGAGCCGTCGAGGAAGCGGTAGACGAACCAGCCGGCGTCCTCGAGCCGGCGGCGCGCGGTCTCGTCCATGGCCACGAAGACACCATTCGCTTCCACCGGATGGACAAGCGGGAAGGGCATCAGCGCGGCAAGGCGGCTTGCCATTGCGTTGGCGTGACCGGCGCGGCCCGTCCAGGCGCCCGTCTTCAGCATGCCGATCCACGGGGCGGCGAGGAATCTGGCCTTGGAAACCAACTGTCCAGAATGCTTCAGCCGCGCGTCGAATCTGCGCCCGAAGTTCTTGTCCATCAGCACGATGGCCTCGGTCGGCGTCGCGCCGGCCTTGGTCCCACCAAGCACGAAGATGTCGACGCCCATCCTCGCCAGGGACTTCGGATCAAAGCCCGCAGCCACGGCATTAGCCAGGCGCGCGCCATCGACATGCACCTTAAGATCTCGCTCCTTCGCGCGCGAGACGAGGACGCGGAGGCCGTCTTCCGAATAGAGCGTCCCGCACTCGGTGGCGTTGGTCAGGCTCAGGGCGGCGGGCGACTGCGTGTGGGCATGTTCGGGCGCGTCCAGCGCCTTGCCGAGGGCCGCCGACTCGATCCGGCCGGAGGCGCCGGAAAGCTGGATGATCCCCATGCCCGCGCCGAAGAAGCCAGGCGCGCCGGTCTCGTCGGTCGCCAGATGCGAGAACTCATGGGCGAGCACCGCCTCGTGCGGTGCGGCAAGGGCGGCCAGGCTCAGGGCGTTACCGGCAGTGCCCGAAGCGACGAAGCGGACCTCGGCGTCCGCGTCCAGTAACCTCCGGATGAGGTCGCCGGCCCTGACGCTCGTCTCGTCCTCGCCATAAGCGCCCGCGAAGCCGTGGTTGCAGCGGGCGAGCGCCTCCAACACCTCGGGCATGGCCCCGGCGACATTGTCGGAGGCGAAGTCGTGACGGACCATGACGGCGGTCAGTTCTCCGCCCCGACGATCTCGCAGAAGCTGGTGAGGTCGATATTGCCGCCGGAGACGATGGCCACGATCGGTCCCTCGCCCGCCTGGCCTGTCAGGGCCGCGGCCAGGGCCAGGGCGCCGGCGCCTTCGGTGACGATCCGGATTTTCTCAGCCATCAGCCGCATCGCCGTGCGCGTCTGATCGAGGGTGACGACGATCGAGCCGTCGACCACCGGCCTCATCCGCTGCCACATGCGCGGCAGGACGCTCTGGCCGCCGGCGCCGTCGACAAACGAGCGCTTCCACTCGGGAAACCTTTGCGCCGAGCCGGCGGCGAAGGAGCGGGCGGCCGGCGCGGCGGTCTCCGGCTCCGCGCCCCACACCTTGACCTCCGGCCTGATCGCCTTGATCGCGGCGCCGACGCCCGCGACCAGACCCCCGCCACCGATAGCCGCGATCACAGCGGCGACGTCGGGCGCGTCCTCGAGGATCTCCAGGCCCATTGAACCGTGGCCGGCGATGAAGTTGTGATCGTCGAACGGATGGACGAAGGTCCCTTCGACGCCCGGATAGGTTCGCTCCTCCAGGGCCTTCCAGGCGTCGTCGTATGAGACCAGGACCAGCCTGGCGCCGAGCGCCTTCATCCGCTCGAGCTTGGAGATGGGCGCGGTCTCGATCGCCACTACGGTGCACGGAATCCCAGCGCGCCGGGCGGCGTAGGCGACGCCTTGGCCCGCGTTGCCTGCGCTGATCGTCCACACGCCCAGCGCCCGCTCGGCCTCGCTCAGCATGGCGACCGCATTGGCCGCCCCGCGCAGCTTGTAGGCGTTGATCGGCTGGAGGTTCTCGAGCTTGAGGCGGATGTCGGGAAAATCGGGGCCGAGTTCCAGGCGGACGAGCGGCGTGCGCAGGATGGTCGGCGCGATACGTATCCGCGCCGCTTCGATCTCGGCCAGCTCGATCGGGCGCACGTCCTCCAGGGACATTTCGCTCACAGTTCCCGCGCCCAGGCGCGCACGTCGGCGACGAAGAGGTTCGGCTCCTCCATGGCCGCGAAATGTCCGCCGCGCGGCATCTCGGTCCAGCGAACGATGTTGTAGGCGCGCTCGGCATAGGCTCTCGGCGGCGTCTTGTAGAGCGCCTCGCCGGGAAAGTCGGCATAGGCGGTCGGCGTCTCGCAGCGCTGGCCCTCCGCCAGAGGCGCGCCGCCGCCTTCGATCAGCGCGCGGTAGTACCAGGCGCCGGTCGTGAAGCTGCCGGTCATGACGTAGATCATGATGTTGGTGAGGAGCTGATCGGCGGTGAACACCTGATCGAACGGCTTTTGCCGCTTGTCGCTCCAGTCATAGAATCGCTCGACGATCCATGCCGCCTGGCCAACCGGATTGCCCGCCCCGAGCCAGGCCAGCGACTGCGGCTTGGACGCCTGCAGGCGGAAATATGCGCCAAGCATGTCCATGGCGAGCGCCGAATTGGCGAACCATTTGGCCTCGTCGTCCGACTTGGCGCCACCGGGCGGCCGCAGGCCGAGCATGTTGAGGTGTATCGCCTTCACATGCGCCGGGAAGTCGAGGCCGAGGCACCCGGTGACGAGCGCCCCCCAGTCGCCGCCCTGCGCAAGGTAGGTGTCATATCCCAGCACCTCGGTCATCAGGGCGTTGAAGAGGCGCGCCGTTCCACGCTGGCCGAACGGCCGTTTGGGCTTGGACGAGAAGCCGAAGCCGGGGAGGGAGGGGATCACCAGGTCGAAGGCGTCGGCCGCATGGCCGCCGTGGCGCGAAGGCCAGGCCAGCTTGCCGATCGAGGCCCAGAACTCATAATGGCTGCCGGGCCAGCCATGGCTGAGCAACAGCGGCCGCTTCCCGGCCGCCTCGCCGACGACATGGACGAAATGGAGATCGAAATCCTCCACGCGGGCGGTGAACTGCGGATAGCGGTTGAGCTCGACGACGGCGCCTTTCCAGTCGTACCCGCCAAGCCAATGGGCGCAGAGATTCTTCAGGAATTTGCCGTCGCATCCGTAGCCCCAGCCGTCCGGGACATCCGGCGCCGGCGGCCAAGGATAGGTCCGCACGCGCTCCAGCACCGCGCCCACGTCGGCCTCGCTCCATTGGACCTCGAACGGCTCGGCCATTGCTCTATCCCCATTGCGAGCTGACACGCTCACCGCGTGACGCGACGGCGGTCAAGCCGGAATGGCGAAGTTGGCGCGTCCCAGCGCCGATGTCAGGCCCTCGATGAGCTTCCGGGCGTCGAACGGCGCGTCGAGCAGCCCCGAAAGCTGCAGCATGATCGGCCCGTGCAGCGCCGCCCAGTAGAGATGGCCGACATAGTCCGCGTCGCCTTCGAACAGGCCCGCTGCCGCCAAGTCGCGCAGATGGGCGGTCATGGTCGCCTTTGAGCGTTCGGCCGCGCGCACCAGTTCAGGGTAGTCGGCCGCGCTCGGCTGGCGGATGTCGAACATCAGCTTGTAGGCCTCGGGGTTCTCCAAAGCGAAGCGCACATAGGCCGCGCCGATGGCGTTTGACCGCTCCGCTTGCCCCTCAGCCAGTCCCGCGCGCGCCGCTTCCAACATCTCGGCATGGCGGTCGAATGCGCGGGCGCGCACGGCGGCCAGGATGGCGTCCTTGTCCTTGAAGTAGCGGTAGGGCGTCATGGCGCTGACCCCGAGCGCGCCAGCGAGCTGGCGGATGGTCACGCCATCCGCGCCATGCTCGGCGAACAAATGTTCGGCCACATCGCACAGGCGGTCCCGGAACTGGGCGACGTCCTCCTCGGTCAAGTTCTTCGGCAAGCGAGCGATTCTCCACGAGAAAAAAGAGCTTGCGCCAGCTTACATTTTACGAGATAAATTTACAACGTAATTCTAAGCTCGCATTCTGGAGAACGCCATGGACAATCCGCAGCCGGTCAATCCCTATCTCCTCGGCAACTACGCCCCGGTGCTGGACGAGATCGATGTCGAGTTGAAGGTCACCGGCGAGATTCCGGCGGGCCTCGCTGGCGCGCTGTATCGCAACGGACCCAATCCGCAGTTCGTCCCGCCCGGCGATTACCACTGGTTCGGCGGCGACGGTATGATCCACGGCTTCTTCGTCGAGGACGGCAAGGCGCGCTACCGCAACCGCTGGGTCAGGACTAACAAGTGGAGGCGGGAGAATGCCGCCGGCCGGGCCCTGTTCGGCACCTTCGGAAATCCGATGACCACCGATCCTTCGGTGCTTGGCGAGGATGCGGGCGTGGCCAACACCAACATCGTCTGGCACGCCAGCCGGCTGATGGCGCTGGAAGAAGGCCATATGCCCACTCAACTGGACCCGGCGAGCCTGGAGACGCGCGGCTACGCCGAGCGCTACCGCGGGAACGTTACCGCCCATCCGAAGATCGATCCGGAAACCGGCGAGATGGTGTGGTTCGCCTATTCCGCCGGAGAGACTCCGCTCAACGCCACCGTCTCCTATGGTGTCACCGATGCCCAAGGCGAAGTGGTCCGACGGGACGACTTCGAAGCGCCCTATTGCAGCATGGTGCACGACTTTCTGGTGACGCGCCGCCATGTCCTGTTCCCCATCTTGCCGCTGACGGGCAGTCTCGATCGGGCGATGCGCGGCGGTCCACCCTTCGCCTGGGAGCCGGAAAAGGGCGCCTTCGTCGGCGTCATGGCGCGGGGCGCAGGGGTCGAGACGATCCGCTGGTTCGAGACGCGGGCCTGTTATGTCTTCCATCCGATGAACGCCTGGGAGGAAGGCTCGAAGATTTTCGCCGACGTCATGGAATATCCCGCCGCGCCGCTTTTTCCCCTTGCCGACGGGACCAGGACGCAAAACGCCAGCGCGCGGCTGGTGCGCTGGATCTTCGATCTGGCCGACAATTCCAACGTTGTGAAGCGCGAGCCGCTGGACGATACCGCCGGCGAGTTCCCGCGCTTCGACGAGCGCCACGCCGGCCTCGCCTATCGCCACGGCTGGTTCGCGGCCAATTCCGGCCGAACGGGCGATCTGAAATTCGACGCCATCGCCCACATCGACCTGGTCAGCGGCCGGCGGACGATCCATGAATTGCCGCAAGGCGACGCGACCGGCGAACCGGTATTCGTGCCGCGCGGGGCGGGCTCGGGCGAAGGCGACGGCTGGATCCTGGCGGTGATCTACCGCGGCGGGAGCCACACCAGCGACCTGGCGGTATTCGACGCGAGCGACATTGCCGCCGGACCGATCGCGTGCGCCCACACGCCCCGCCGAGTGCCGTTCGGCTTCCATGGCAACTGGCGAGGCGCCTGACAGGCTTGCCACGAGCCCGCTTTGCTGTGAGACAGCGCCCTCGATGTGAGAGGGAGGGCGGGCCATGGCGCCAGTGGAACTGAAGGATCTGGCAGGCCTCGTCGGCCAAGAAGTGGGCGTCTCCGACTGGCTGGAGATCAGCCAGGAACGGGTGAACGAGTTCGCCGACGCCACCGGCGATCATCAGTGGATTCATGTCGATATCGAGCGGGCCAAGCGTGAGATCGGCGGCCCGATCGCACATGGCTATCTCACCCTTTCACTCATTCCGTTCCTCTCCTCGGGCCTCTTGCCGGTCAAGGGCGTGACGCGCGGTATCAACTATGGCTCCGACAAGGTCCGGTTCACCGGCATGGTCCGCGTGGGCAAGCGCGTGCGCCTGCGCCAGAAGCTGCTGGCCGTGGAAGCGAAGTCCGGTGGGGTGCAGGTGAAGAACAGGTGCACGATCGAGATCGAAGGCGAGGACCGTCCGGCCTGCGTCGCCGATACGATCGGCCTGCTGTTTTCTTAGGCTACCGCCTCCCGGCGGCGGTGTCGGTGGCGTAGGTCACCACGGGAACCGGCGCGACAGCGGGCTTGGTCGGGGCGTCCAGCAGCGCGATGGTGTCGCGGATGAACTGGGCCTGGGTGACGATGCCGATGCCGAGGTTCTGATCGCCCTTCTGAACCTGCTGGGTAAGCATGCCGGCGATGACTTCGTGCTCTCCCCCGCCGTCCGTCTCGTCGAGCCATACCGGCCCGCCAGAGTTTCCCGGGAAGACCCGGAAATCGAGAAGGAAGGTCGGATAGGCGGTCGACGGCCCGAGCGGATAGGAGGCGACGCGGCCGGAGCGCAGGATGGGGAAGCCGGCGGGATTTGCCGAGAGGCCTTGCGGGAAGCCCAGGGTCATCATTTCCTCGCCCGGTGTCAGTTGGGTCTTGGCGAAGGTTTGGTCGCCCCCCACCCAGGCGAGCGGAATGGCCGCCCTGGTGAATTCCGGCGGCGCGCTAATGACGATGGCGGCGACGTCGCGCGTGGGATTGCGCGTCCACAGCGGCTTGCCGCCGGCGCGGATCGGAAACTGCCTGGGCGCGAAAGTCCAGGCGCCGTCGGCGCCCTTGACCCTATAGCCAATGGTCGCCTGATCGCTTGGCATGCCCTCGAAAACGTGATCGGCGGTGATCAGGACCACGCGCGGGCGGCCGTCGGGCGTGGGGTCGGAGACCAGGAAGCCCGTGGCGACGGTGCGCGTGCCATCGGACAGCGGCTGCTCCAGCTGCACCGTGGCTGACATCAGGTCGACGGTCATGGCCACCGTCATCGGCACCCCCTCCTATGCACGCCGACTCAAATCCGCCTTAGATTGACCGCGGGAGGACTGGCGCACAAGCTGACACGATGCCCCACCACTTGAGGGCGCAATGGGCGGAAAAAATGGCGACGGGGGGTGCAGATGACGTCGTTTTGATCACCGGCGCCTCGTCTGGCCTCGGCGAGGCCTTCGCCAGAGCCTATGCCGCGCGCGGCCGGGACGTGGCGCTTGTCGCGCGCCGGCTGGATCGGCTTGAGGTCCTGGCGGGTGAGCTATCGTCGCGCCATGGGGTGGCGGCCTTCGCCATTGGTTGCGACCTGGCGGCGTTTGGGGCCGAACGGACAGTGATGGAGGCAGTGGCTGCGCGCGATCGGCGCGTGGACACGCTGGTCAACAATGCCGGCTTCTCCATTCCTCAGAGCTTCGCCGCTGTGCCGTGGGAAGCTCAGCGCGATTTCCTCATGACCCTTGTGGTCAGCGCTTGCGGCCTGGCCCACGGCGTGCTTCCGGGCATGATCGAGCGCGGCTCCGGCGCGATCATCAACGTCGCCTCGCTGGCCGGCTTCGCCCCAGGCGCGGCCGGTCACAGCCTCTATCCAGGGGCCAAGAGCCTGGCGATCAAGTTTTCCGAATCGCTAGACGCCGAGTACCGCAAGGCCGGGATCAGGGTGAGCACCATCTGCCCGGGTTTCACTCGCACCGAATTCGCCGCCGCCAACGGCACCCAGAAAATCATGGACGCCTCGCCGCGTGTCTTCTTCCAGACCGCCGAGCAGGTGGTGGAAACGGCGATCCGCGCCAATGCGGCCGGTCGCGTGATCGTCATTCCCGGCTGGCACAACAAGTTGGCGGCGGCGATGTTACGCTACCTGCCCGAGCCCTTGGTCAAGGCGGCGATCCGCGCTGGTTCGGCGAAATATCATCTGGACGCTTGAGGACGCGAGAGGGCCATGGCTTCGCATTTCGACGTGGTGATCGTGGGCTCGGGCGCGGGCGGAGCGACTCTCGCCCAGCGGCTGGCGCCTAGCGGCAAGCAGATCCTGATCCTCGAGCGCGGCGAGCATCTGCCACGCGAGGCGGAAAACTGGGATCCGCGCGCGGTGTTCATTCAGCACCGCTACCGCACCCAGGACCAGTGGTACGACAGCAAGGGTCACCCGTTCACGCCCAACAGTTACTATTTCGTGGGCGGCAACACGACGTTCTACGGCGCGGCTCTGATGCGCCTGCGCGGGCGCGATTTCGAGGAAGTTCAGCATGCCGGCGGCGTATCGCCCGCATGGCCGATCAGCCTTACCGACCTCGCGCCCTATTACGACGAGGCCGAGCGCCTGTGGCAGGTGCATGGCCAGCGCGGCGAGGATCCGACCGAGCAGGGAAACGAACCGCCCTATGCCTGGCCGGCCGTGACGCACGATCCGGCTATCGCTCAGCTCAAGACCCATTGGGAGAACGCCGGCTGGCGGCCATTCTCTCTGCCGCTGGGAGTCAAGCTCGACGAGGCCCATCCAGTCGTCTCGACCTGCATCAAGTGCAAGACCTGCGGCGGCTATCCGTGTCTGCTGCGCGCCAAATGCGATGCCCGGACCCTGGCGATCGAGCCGCTGTTGAACCTGGCCAATGTGACGCTGCTTCCCGGGCGAAAGGCGGTGCGAATCGAGATGGACGCGGATGGCCGCGCGGCGCGGACCGTCGTTTGCCAGACCGAGCACGGCGAGGAGCGCTGGAGCGGCGACATAGTCGTCGTCGCGGCCGGGGCGGCCAACACCGCCGCCCTGCTTCTGGCGTCGGCCTCGCCGGCCCATCCGAATGGCCTGGCCAACAGCTCCGATCAGGTCGGGCGCAACTACATGTTCCACACTCTGACGGCGATGGTCTCCATGTCGGCGCGCAGGGTCGACGTGACCTTTCCCAAGACATTGGCGGTCAACGATTTCTACTTCGGTGATCCGCGCGGCGGTTTCGACATGCCGATGGGCCACATCCAGCTCCTGGAGTATATGAGCGGCCAGACCCTCGAGGGTCAGATCTCGGACTGGCTGCCGCCGGCGCTGGTGCCAGGCGCCCTGGCCGGCGCGGTGGCCGAGCGGCTGCTCTCCATGCTGGTCATCTCGGAAGACCTGCCCATGGCGGAGAACCGCATTCGTCTGGGTACGGACGGCCAAATCATCCTCGATTACACACACAACAATCTCGAGGGGCACGAGCGCCTAGTGAACACCCTGTGCACCTCGCTCGAAGGCTTTGTCGAATCCTCGCACGCGATCTCGCAGCACCGGCTGGAGCTGCACTCGCTGTTGCCGCTTTACGGCACGGCGCATCAGCTGGGCACGGTGAGGTTCGGCGCGGACCCAAAAAGTTCGGTGCTCGACCCGTGGTGCAAGGCGCACGACCTCGACAACCTCTATGTCGTCGACACTTCCTTCTTCGTTAGCGCCGCGGCGGTGAACCCGACCCTGACCACCGTCGCCAACGCCATGCGCGTCGGAGATCATCTGCTCGAGCGGCTAAAGGGCTCCTGACGGTGGCCTTCCGCGGCGCGGGCGTATAGGTCGGCGCATGGACCTGAAAACCCCCGATTCAGAGATTGGCGCACGGCTCGCCGTCGATGGCGTGCGCTCGAGCATCGCCGCCATTCCGCTCGAGAACATATCCTCGCTTGCCCGCAGCTGGCTGGGCGATCCGAGCGTCATCCCGCTGTGGTTCGGAGAGGGCGACTTGCCGGCGCCGGCCTTCATCGGCGAGGCCATGGCCCGCGCGGTCGCCGCCGGCCATGTGTTCTACACCCACCAGAACGGCATTCCCGAGCTACGGGCGGCGCTCGCCGCCTATCACACGGGCCTCGGAGCGCGACCGATCGGGCCGGAGCGGATAACGGTCACCACCAGCGGCATGCACGCCCTGATGATGGCGGCGCTGATGGCCGCCGGTCCGGGGGACAACATCGTCATCGTCGATCCGGTGTGGCCCAACATGGCCGGAACCGCGCGCGTTGCCGGGGCCGGGGTGCGCTCGGTTCGCATGGACGAGGGGCCATCCGGCTGGACGCTCGATCTTGACCGCCTGGCCGCCGCCATGGACGAGCGGACGCGCATCGTCTTCTTCGCCTCGCCCGGCAATCCCACCGGGGCGATGATCCCGATGGAAACGCAGCGCGCGATGCTGGCCATGTGCCGCGCGCGCGGCGTCTGGCTGATCGCCGACGAGGTCTACAACCGCGTGGTGTTCGGCGAGCGGGCCGCCCCGACCATCCTCGACCATTCCGAGCCCGAAGACCGGCTGCTGGTGACCAACAGTTTCTCCAAGTCCTGGGCGATGACCGGCTGGCGCATCGGCTGGATGGTCCATCCGCCCTCGCTCGGGCCGACCCTGGCGATGATCACCCAGTATTCGAACAGCGGCGTCGCCACCTTCATCCAGCATGCCGGGGTGGCGGCGGTGACCGAAGGCGAGTGGTTCGTCGAGCACATGCGCGCCTATTGTCAGGAAGGCATGGGCATCGTGTGCGACGCGCTCGAGTATTTGCCGCGCGTGCGCATGGGGCCAAGACCCAGGGCGGGCATGTACGCCTTTTTTCAGGTCGACGGATTGCCGGACGCCAAGGCCGCTTGCGTAGATATCCTGGCGAAGACGCGCGTCGGTCTGGCGCCGGGTACGTTCTTCGGTCCTGGTTCCGAGAACTATTTCCGTATCTGCGTCTGCCGCTCGCCCGCCAGCCTGCGCGAAGCCATGGGCCGGCTGGAATCCGTCTTCCGGTAGACCAACCCGCGTAAGCCGGCTTTAGGTGTTACCGCTAAATCGCGGGACTATGCTGCTCGCCGCAGCGAGGGAGCGAAGCCATGGCCGACGGCGCGATCGATCTTAGGAACGCGGCGCGGGAGCGCGCTTGGTCGACGCCGCTCGAAGAGTTCCAGCTGGCCGACATCGACCACTTCATAACCGACACCCACTGGCCGTGGTTCGAGCGCCTGCGGGCCGAGGATCCCGTGCACTGGTGCGCGGAAAGCGAGTTCGGCGCTTATTGGTCGCTGACCAAGCATCGCGATATCGTCGCCGCCGACGGCGACTGCCAGAGGTTCTCGTCCAGTTCGGAGCTGGGCGGCATAGCCATCAACGACGCGGTCGAGAGCCACGACACCACGAGCTTCATCGGTCTGGATCCGCCGCGCCACGAGGCGCAGCGCCGCGTGGTCGCGCCGATGTTCTCAAGCGAGGCGATGAGGAGGCTCGGACCGCTTATCCGCGAGCGGGCGGCCAAGATTCTCGACGAACTGCCGGTGGGCGGCACATTCGACTTCGTTGACCGCGTGTCTGTCGAGCTCACCAGCCAGATGCTGGCGACGCTGTTCGATTTTCCCTTCGAGCACCGGCGGATGCTGCCACGCGCCTCCGACCTGCTGCTGACCACGCCCGGTCCCGGGGCCATCGTCGAGACCGAGGAGCAGCGCATGGGCGAGATGTTCGCCACCTTCGCTCAACTGAAGGCATTGTGGGACGACCGTCGGGGTGCGGACAAACGCGACGACCTCCTCTCGATGCTAGCCAACGACGAGGCGACCGGAGGCGACGATCCGTTCAAATACATGGGCAATGTGATCCTGCTGGTGGTCGCCGGCAGCGACACCACGCGCCATTCGATCTCAGGGGCGGCGCTGGCGTTCCATCAAAATCCGGATACGTACGATCGCCTGCGCGCCGATCCGTCGCTTCTGGAGAGCGCCGTGCCCGAAATCATCCGCTGGCAGACGCCGGTGGCGCACATGCGGCGCACGGCCCTGGCCGAATGCGAGATCGGGGGCAAGACCATCCGCAAGGGCGACAAGGTGGTCATGTGGTACGTCTCGGGCAACCGCGATGAGGAGGCGATCGAGAACGCCGACTCCTTCGTCATCGACCGCGCCCGCCCGCGCCAGCACCTGTCGTTCGGTTTCGGCGTGCATCGCTGCCTCGGCAACCGCCTGGCCGAAATGCAGTTGCGCATCGTCTGGGAAGAAATGCTGAAGCGTTTCAAGCGGATCGAGATCGTCGGCGAGATCGGCCGCCTGCGCTCGAACTTCGTCAAGGGCTATGTGTCGATGCCGGTTCGCATCGAAGCCTAATCCAGAAATTGCCAGGTGTCGGCGCCGTCGAGGTGGCGGATGCGCGCGCTGGCCAGGATTTCGGGCGCGAACAGGCGCGCGTTGATCCCCATCCGGTCCTGCGACTTGCCCGGCAGCGGCCGCCAGTCGGTGGTGCACCCACACGTGCGGCAGTGGCGGAACGTGAGGGTTCCATCGCCCCGGACATAGCCGGCGAGATTCGTTTCCGGCGTCGTCATCTTCACCTCTGCCGGATCGTAATAGACCCACAGCGCGCCCAGCTTGCGGCAGATCGAGCAGTTGCAGTCGGTGACCGTTTCCGGCGGCCTCGGCGCCTCGATGCGCACCGCGCCGCAATGGCATGTGGCTTCGATCATGGTTTCCTCCACGCACGACATCCCGTTAGATTCAGATATGTCCGCCGTCCGCGAGCTGTTTGTCACGCGCCTTTATGAGGCGTCCATCGCCGGCGCGGACTTTGCGCGCTTCCGGCGCGAGCTGGCCGATGCCTGCGCCATGCTGGCCGCGGAGGACACCGCCGGTCGGAAATGGAGCAAGGCGCATGGCTATGGCGGCTACACCTCCTACGCCTCTCTGGACGATCTGCCGCGTCGGGCCACGGTGTTCGCCGAACTCAAGCGCCGCCTCGACCGGCATGCGGCCGCGGCGGCCAAGGGATTCGACCTGGACCTGCGCGGCGGACGGCTGGCCCTCGACAGCCTATGGGTGAGCGTGCTCGGGCCCGGCGCGACCCACTCCGGCCACATCCATCCTCACGCGGCGCTGTCGGGGACCGTCTATGTCAGCGTGCCGCCAGGCGCCGGCGCGCTG
>JBOHLC010000400.1:0-24429 GCA_050729395.1 Caulobacteraceae bacterium | reverse complement strand
GCGCGCAGCCGCGGCTCGGCCCTGGCGGCGCGCACGGCCTCGACCTGTCTCGCGGTCGGCGCGAAGTGACGGGCCCGCGCCGCGCGGACCTCGCCCTGGCTAGGCCGGATCCTCAGGCCGCCCGGGCCGCCGTTATAGCTCGCCCGGTTGTGGTCCGCCCGATAAGGTTGACTATACACCGTGTTGAATCGATGGCGGCCCAAGTTGTTCGCCTGCGTGTTGTAGTAGAAACGATTGCCCTGCCACCGGCCTCCATAGTAGCCGGTCCCGGCGTAGCCATGGCCATAGTCCACGCCGCCGTAGTAGCCGACCCCCGGCCCCCAATAGCCTCCGCTGAAGAGATAGCGGCCGTCGTAGTAGCGCCAATAGCCGGGCGTCCAGTAGAAATCCGGCTCCGGCGGCAGGACCCAGGCGCCGGGCACCCAGTAATAGTCGTCGTAGTCATTGCTCCAGTCCCAGTAGCCGGGCGTCCAGATGTAGCCAAGCCCGGGAATCGGCGGCTGGTCGTAGACCGGCAGGGGCGGCGGCGGGGTATCGGCCACCGCCTGATATTCGCTTCTGGGCGGCAGAGGCGCCTGGCCGGCGCCGCTGGCGGCCGGCTCGGTCGCCGGCGCCATGGCGTTCGCCGCCGAGCCGGCGACATAGGCGCCGTTCTGGGCGCCGCCGGTCTTACTGCACGCTCCGAGGCTGAGCGCGGCGAGGCTGGCCGAGGCGAGAGCTGCGGCGCGGAGAAGCTGGGAGGCGGTCATCCCACGAAAATACCCGAGCAAGCCTCACTGTTCCATCACAACCCCTCGCGCGCCGCCGCCTGGACGAAACGAACCGGGAACGCGATAGTGGCCGGCGATGGACGGCGCCGGCCTTTCCCCGATCCTTCCGCCGGCCTTCGCCGAGTGGTTCGCCGCGCGCGGCTGGGCGCCCCGCGCGCATCAACTGGCCATGGTCGAGAAGGCGCGCGAAGGGCGCCACGCCCTCCTCATCGCGCCGACCGGCGGGGGCAAGACTCTGGCCGGGTTCCTGCCGAGCCTGATCGAGCTTTCCAGCCGCCCGCCGCCTACCGCCCCCGCCGGCGTGCACACCCTCTACATCTCGCCGCTCAAGGCCCTGGCGGTGGACATCGAGCGCAACCTCGCCGCGCCCATTGCCGAGATGGGTCTCGCGATCAAGGCCGAGTCGCGCACGGGCGATACCGGCGCGGCGCGCCGCCAGCGCCAGCGGGTGAAGCCGCCGGACATCCTCATGACCACGCCCGAGCAGCTGGCCCTCTTCTGCGCCTGGGAAGGCGCGCGGCTCTATTTCGAGGACCTGCGCTGCGTGATCCTGGACGAGGTCCATGCCATCTGGCCCACCAAACGCGGCGATCTTTTGAGCCTCGACCTGGCCCGGCTGGAGAGGTTCGCGCCGGGCCACCGCCGCGTCGGTCTGTCGGCCACAGTGGACGATCCGGACCTCATCCGCGCATGGCTCTCGCCCGGCGAAAGGGGCGAGGTGGATCTCGTGCGCGGCCAGGGCGGCGCGCCGCCGGTGGTCGAGGTGCTGCTCTCCGAAGGCCAGGTGCCGTGGACGGGCCACACCGCCCGCCACGCCATGGCCGAGGTCTATGACGCCATCCTGGGCGCGAGGACGGCGCTCGTCTTCGTCAACACCCGCTTTCAGGCCGAGTTCGCCTTTCAGGAGCTGTGGCGGCTGAACGAGGACGCCCTGCCAATCGCCCTGCACCACGGCTCGTTGGCGGCCGAGCAGCGCCGGCGGGTAGAGGCGGCCATGGCGCGGGGCGAACTGCGCGCGGTGGTGTGCACCTCGACGCTGGACCTCGGCGTCGACTGGGGCGATGTCGATCTCGTCATCCAGCTGGCTTCGCCCAAGGGCGCGGCGCGCATGGTCCAGCGCATCGGCCGGGCCAACCATCGCCTCGACGAGGCGAGCCGAGCCCTGTTCGTGCCGGCCAACCGCTTCGAAATGCTGGAGTGCCAGGCGGCGCGCGAGGCGATCGCCGAAAATGCTCTGGATACGGATTATCCCCGCGTCGGCGCCCTCGACGTGCTGGCCCAGCATGTCATGGGTTGCGCCTGCTCCGAGCCGTTCGATCTCGTCGAACTCTATAACGAGGTCCGCTCGGCCGGACCCTATCGGGCGTTGGCATGGGAGGATTTCGAGGCGGTGGTCGATTTCGTGGCCACCGGCGGCTACGCCCTGCGCGTCTACGACCGCTTCGCCCGCATCGTCAGAGGCCAGGACGGCCGCTGGCGGGCGCGTAACGCAGAGACCGCCCTGCGCCATCGGCTGAATGTCGGAGCGATCGTCTCGCCGGCCATGTTGGCCGTGCGTGTGGCCGGCCGGCGGGGCGTGGCCGGACGCAAGATCGGCGAGGTCGAGGAAGGCTATCTGGAAGTCCTGGAGCCGGGCGACGCCTTCATTTTCGCCGGCCGGGTCTGGCGGCTGGTCGGCGTCACGGGGGCCGACGTGCTGGTCACGCCCGCGCCCGGCGCGGAAGCCAAGATGCCGTCGTGGGGCGGCTCGAAATTCGCCCTGTCGACCTTCCTCGCCCGCAGGGTGCGCGAGATGATGAGCGACGAAGACCACTGGCGCGTGCTGCCAGGCGACGTGCGCGAGTGGTTGGAGCTGCAGCGCGACCACTCCGCCATTCCGTCGACGGATGAAATGCTGCTCGAGACCTTCCCGCGCGGCGTGCGTCACTTTCTCATCTGTTATCCGTTCGAGGGCCGCCTGGCGCACACCACCCTGTGCATGCTCTTGACGCGTCGCCTGGCGCGCGCTGGCATCGGACCGCTGGGGTTCGTGGCCAACGACTATGCCCTGGCCGTCTGGGCGCTGAAACCCATGGACGGCCTCGACATGGCCGATCTGTTCGCCCAGGACATGCTGGGCGATGATCTCGAGGCGTGGCTGGCCGAAAGCGCGATGATGAAGGGCGCGTTCAAGAATTGCGCGCTCATCGCCGGCCTGATCGAGCGGCGCTTTCCCGGCGAGCGCAAGAGCGCGCGCCAGATCACCTTTTCCACCGATCTCGTCTACGACGTGCTCCGCCGCCATCAGTGCGATCACCTACTGCTGCGCTGCGCGCGGGAAGACACCGCCGCCGGCCTGGTCGACGTCGCGCGGTTGGGCGATCTCTTGAGCCGCATCCGGGGCCGGATCGTGCATCGCAAGCTCCCGCATCTCTCGCCCTTCTCGGTGTCGGTGATGATGGAGATCGGCAAGCAGCCCTCGCCCGGCGATGCGCGCGAGGCGATCCTGGCGGCCACGGCCGAGGAGCTGATCGCCGAGGCTCTGGCGTGAGCGGATTGGCGCTCCAAGTGGCCGGGACCGAGGTCATGGCGCGGCCAAGCGGGGCCCTGTGGCTGGAAGGCTTGGCGGCGCTCGTCATCGCCGACGCTCACTTCGAAAAGGGCTCGGCCTTCGCCGCCCGAGGTCAGCTCCTGCCGCCGTACGACACGGGCGAAACCCTCAGCCGGCTCGAGGCCGAGGTCGTGGAGCTGGCGCCCCGCATGATCGTCTTCCTGGGCGACGCCTTCCACGACGGCGAGGCCGAGGCGCGTCTCTGCCCGCGCGACGCCGCGCGCATCGAGGGCTTGTCACTCGGCCGGACGCTCGTGTGGATCGCCGGCAACCACGACCGCGAGGCGCCGCGCGGCCTGCCTGGCGAATGCCTCGCCGCGCTCAGCCTGGGCGGCCTCACCCTGGCGCACGAACCGGCGGCGCGTCCGGCGCCCGGCGAGATCGCCGGCCATCTGCATCCCTGCGCCAGCGTCGCCGGGGCGGGTGGACGGCGGCGTTGCTTCGCGACCGACGGCGAGCGCGTCATCCTGCCGGCCTTCGGGGCCTACGCCGGCGGCCTCAACGTGCGCGATCCGGCGATCCGCGGCTTGCTCGGTCCCGGCCGGATCGCGGCCGTGCTCGGCGCAAGCGGCGTCCATGCGATCCCGTGGAAGGCGCTGCGCTAGAGAGCTGGCGCTGGCACACCCTCACGCAGACGCGCCTTTGAAGGCGTATCTCGACCTCTCCCCACGGGAGAGGTATGAGCCGCGCCCATGGATCCGGCCCAGGCTGTTCATGAGCGGTTCCGCGGCCGCCTGGCCGCGCGCGACTTTCCCGAGCGGACGCCTCGCGCGCTGCCGGACGGCCTTCCCGCCACCAAGCTCGTCGAGCTGTACGCCTCCCAGGCGCTGAGCCGGCAGCTCGACCGGACCTCGCGCGCCCTGCAGGCGCGCGGCGAGGGCTTCTACACCATCGGTAGTTCCGGCCACGAAGGCATGGCCGCCGTGGCCGAGGCCTTCTACGTGGGCGACATGGCCTTCCTCCACTACCGCGACGCGGCGTTCCAGATTCAACGGTCGAAGAAGCTGCCCGGCCAGACGCCGGCCTGGGACATGCTGCTCTCGTTCACCGCCTCGGCCGAGGACCCGATCAGCGGCGGGCGGCACAAGGTGCTGGGCTCGAAGTCCCTCGCCATCCCGCCGCAGACCAGCACCATCGCCTCGCATCTGCCCAAGGCCATGGGCGCGGCCTACGCCATCGGCCTCGGCAAGGAGCTGCGGATCCCCGGCCGGACGATGGCCGACGACGCGGTGGTGGTGGCCAGCTTCGGCGACGCCTCGGCCAACCACTCGACCGCCCAAGGCGCGATCAACGCCGCCTGCTGGACCGCCTACCAGGGCGGCCGAATGCCGATCGTCTTCGTCTGCGAGGACAACGGTATCGGCATCTCGGTGCGCACCCCGCGCGGATGGATCGAGGCCGCCTTCGCCCACCGCCCGGCGCTGAAATACTTGAAGTGCGACGGGCTCGATCTGATCGATGCGTGGCGCGGGGCCAGAGAGGCGGCGGATTACGCCCGGGTCCACCGCCGGCCGGTGTTCCTGCATATGAGTTGCGTGCGTCTTTACGGCCACGCCGGCTCCGACGTGCAGGCGGCGTATCTCTCCAAGGACGAGATCGAGCGGGCCGAGGCGAGCGATCCGCTGCTGCATTCGGCCTCCACTCTTGTCGATCTCGATATCCTTGAGGCCGCCGAGGCGCTGGCGATCTACGACGAGACCGGCGAGACAGTGAGCCGCATCGCCGAGGAGGCTATTCGGCGTCCGAAGCTCACTACCGCGGCCGAGGTCATGGCCAGCCTGATCCCGCCTCCGCGCGCCCCCGCGCCGTCCAACGGTCCGTCCACGGAGGAACGCGACGCCGCCTTCGCCGGCGAGCGCGCCGCCATGGCCAAGCCCGCGCACATGGCCAAGCTGGTCAACTGGGCGCTGACCGACCTCATGCTGGAACATCGCGAGATCGTGCTGGCCGGCGAGGACATCGGCGCCAAGGGCGGAGTCTACAACGTCACCGCCAAGCTTGCCCAGCGCTTCGGGCCGCGCCGGGTGATCGACACTCTGCTGGACGAGCAGAGCATCTTCGGCCTGGCGATCGGCCTGGCGCACAATGGCCTGCTGCCGATCCCCGAGATCCAGTTCCTGGCCTATCTGCACAACGCGGAGGACCAACTACGCGGCGAAGCGTCAACCCTAAGCTTCTTCTCCTCCGGCCAGTATGCGAACCCGATGATCGTCCGCGTCGCGGGGCTCGGCTACCAGAAGGGCTTCGGCGGCCACTTCCACAATGACAACAGCATCGCCGTGCTGCGCGATATCCCGGGGCTCATCGTCGCCTGCCCAAGCAACGGGGCCGACGCCGTGGCCATGCTGCGCGAGTGCGCGCGGCTGGCGCGCGAGGAGCAGCGTGTCATCGTCTTCCTCGAGCCGATCGCGCTCTACATGACCCGCGACCTCCATGCCGAGAAGGACGGCGGCTGGACCTTCGCCTATCCGTCGCCGGGCGAGGGGCCGATGATCCGCCTTGGCCATGTCGGCGTGCATGGCGAAGGCGAGGACCTGGCCATCGTCAGCTACGCCAACGGCTATTATCTCTCGCGCCAGGCGGAGAACATCCTGCGCGAGGCGCATGGGGTGGCCTGCCGCGTGATTGACCTGCGCTGGCTGGCGCCGCTCGATTTCGCCGAGATCGTCCGCGCCATCGGACCGGCGCGCCGGGTGCTGATCGTCGATGAATGCCGGATCAGCGGCTCGCCCAGCGAGGGCCTGATGGCGGGCCTCGCCGAGCACGCCCCGGGCCTCGCGGTCTCGCGCATCGCCGCCGAGGACAGCTTCATCCCGCTGGGGCGCGCGGCCACCGTCACCCTGCCGAGCCGCGAGAGCATCGTCGCCGCGGCCCTGGCCGCGATCGGCGCGGGCGAACCGCGCCGGCGGAGCGCCTGATGGCGTCGTCGCGGCCGACCGCGCTCGTCATCTGTCCGGGCCGGGGAACCTACAACGCCGCCGAACTCGGCTATCTGAAACGCCACCACGCCGACCCGGCGTTTCTGGATATCGTCGACGCCGTTCGCGCCGCCGAGGGCCAGCCCACGGTGCGCGAACTGGACGGGGCCGAGAGCCACAAGCACTCGCTGTACACGCGCGGCGACAACGCCTCGGCCTTGATCTTCGCCTGTTCCTATTCGGATTTCCTGGCCGTCGACGGCTTCGATGTCGTCGCTGTCACCGGCAATTCCATGGGCTGGTACACCGCCCTGGCCTGCGCCGGGGCGCTCGGCCCCGAGCCGGCCACGGCGCTGGTCAACACCATGGGCCTCTACATGCACGAGGCGTCGATCGGCGGCCAAGCGATCTGGTCGCTGGTCGACGAGGACTGGCGGCCGATTCCTGGCCGGCGCGCGGCGCTGATAGAGGCGATGGCCGCCATCCACGGCCACGATGGGGCGGAGCTTTACGTCTCCATCGAGCTCGGTGGCATGCTGGTCCTGGCCGGCAACCGCGCGGGCCTGGACGCCATGACCGAGCGTGCGCCCAAGGGTCCCGGCCGCTTCCCGCTGGCGCTCTCCGGCCACGCGGGGTTCCATTCGCCGATGCAGGCGCCGGTGTCCGAGCACGCCATGGCCACGATCGATCCCGCGCCATTCCACGGTCCCGCCATCCCGCTCATCGACGGCGCCGGGCGCATCTGGCGGCCGCATGCGGCTGACCGCGCCGCGCTGTGGGACTATACCTTGGGCGCGCAGGTGGTGCAGACCTACGACTTCACCTCCACCGTTCAGGTGAGCATGAAGGAGTTCGCGCCGGACCGGGTGATCGTGCTCGGCCCGGGCGAAACGCTTGGCTCGGCCGTCGCCCAGAGCCTGATCGCCATCCGCTGGCGCGGCCTGACATCGAAGGCCGATTTCATCGCCGCCCAGGCCGCCGATCCCTTCGTCCTGGCCATGGGCCGCGAGGATCAGCGACGAATGGCGACGGGCTGACCTGTTCCCTCGCAGGGGACGAGCAGATAGGGCTCACCCGCCGTTGCTGGCCAGAAATGCCTCATATCCGGCGCGCCCCTGGAAGAAATCGAGCTTGACCTGATCTGGATCACGGAGCTCGAAGTGCCTCATTCCGCGTGGGAAGGTCTCGATATCCGGCGCCGCGAGACCGGACGCCAGGATCTTGCGCCGATATTCCTCGATATCGGTGCATTCGAAGGCCAGGTGATCGGGACGCAAGCGTGGCGCGTCGGCGTCTTCACCCTTCGGCACAAACAGTTCGATCGTAAATCCGCCCTTGCCCACGGAGACGAAGGCCTGCCGCATCGTCGGATATTCATCGCGCCCGACCATCTCAAACCCCAGATTGCGGCAATAGAAGTCGACCGAGCGCTCCAAGTCTTCGACGGGAACGGCAATGTCCCATATGTCGATCGAGCCACTCATCATTTCGCTCCGGCGCCTGGATTGCTTGCCCAGAATAGGCGCACTCGCGGCATAACGGGAGGCGAAAGCCGATCCGTCGGTCATCACCAGGTCGTCAGGCGCCTTGTTCGTCCAGCCACTCGATCACCGCGCGCGCGATCGCCCCCGGTTGTTCGGGCAACAGGGCATGGCCGGCGTTCTCGATCTCCACCAGGCGCACCCGGTCGGGATAGAGGCTGGCGAGGTCGCGGCCGTTGGCCGGCGGGGCGATGCCGTCCTCCAGGCCCTGGATGACCAGCATCGGCTTGCCGCCGCCAGCCCACCATTTCTTGGGATCGACCGCGCGATTGGCTTCCGACTGAGGCTTGGCCGTGGCGCGCCACCAACCGTCCAGCCAGATCGAGGGATCGGACGCGGCCGCGAAGAAGCCGCTCGCGTGCATCACCCGGGTGAAGGCCTCGCGGGAGGGTTCGGCGAACATGGTTTCGCGGGCGAACAGGCTGAATTTCGCCTCGTCGCGATGCAGGCCGCCGGCGGCGAGCAGGATCACGCCCCTGACGAGTTCTGGGCGGCGCGTGGCCAGCGCCCGCGCCACGCGGTTGCCGCCGGCGTGTCCCAGGACGAAGGCCGGCGCCCCGCCGAGCGCCTCGACTGCCGCCGCCACGTCGTCGGCCGCGTCCCAGGTGGTGAGTCCTTCCATCGGCCCGGCGCTGCCCTCGATCCCGCGCGGATTGACCGCTAGGGCGCGGTAGCCGGCGTCGGCGAGCGCGCGCGCGAGCGGATCGAAATCGCTCGCCCCGCGCGCCCAGGACGGGACGAGCGCCACGGTCGGGCCCTCGCCCATTATTCGTACGACGATGGAAGTGTCCGTTCCGACGGAGATCTTCCGGATTTCGCTGCCGCTCATCGGGGCCCAGCCTATCCGCCAGGCCCCGCAAGCGGAAGCGCGCGGCTCAGGCCGCCAGCTTGAGCGCGGTCTCCAGCGCGCCGTCCAGCGCCTTGGCGCGGGCTTCCGGACCGTAATTGATCCCTTCGGCGACAACCACTTCCAGGTCGACGCCGATGAAGCCGAACACCGTGCGCAGCCAGGCCTCGGCGTGTTCCGCGCCGGCCGTCGGGCTCTCCGGGCCGTAGGCGCCGCCGCGCGAGAGCGCCAGGATCACGCGCTTGCCCTTGGCCAGGCCCACCGGCCCATTCTCGCCATAGGAGAAGGTCTTGCCCGGCACGAGCAGGCGATCGATCCACGCCTTGAGCTGGCTGGGCGCGCCGAAATTGTACATCGGCGCGCCGATGACCACGGTGTCCGCGGCCAGGAACTCGTCGAGCACCGCCTCGCTCGCGGCGCGCTCGGCGTTGGCCTCGGGCGCGAGCGCGGACAGCGGATGAGCGCCCGGCAGATTGGCGGGGGTGAGGTGCGGCAGGGGATCGGCGGTGAGGTCGCGGTAGCTGAGATTGACCGGCCCACCGGCCTTGATCAGGCTGGAGACGATGGCGGCCGAAACCTGGCGGCTGACGGAATTCTCGCCCAGGATACTAGCGTCGACATGCAGGAGTTTCATAGCTATACCTCGGTATGGATTTGTGACCGTGGCGTAGTTATGTAACCACCCTCGCGCTCCGCAAGAAGGCACTTTTCGGGAACCCGAGGAACATGGATGTAACTGAGCCTGACTCCTTCGTTCACGTCACCCAGCATTGCCGCGCGGTGAGCGGCATCCTGGCGCGCGTGGGTGACAAATGGACCGTGCTGGTGGTCATGCTGCTGGGCGGCGGCCCGCGCCGGTTCAACGACATCAAGCGCCAGGTCGACGGCATCTCGCAGCGCATGCTGACCCTCACCCTGCGCGGGCTGGAGCGCGACGGCATGGTCCGCCGGACCGTGACCCCGACCATACCGCCGCGCGTGGACTACGAACTGACCGACCTTGGCCGCTCGCTGCTCGAGCCGGTGCGCGGGCTGGGCGCCTGGGCCCAGGCCAATATCGAGACCATCGAGGCCGCCCGGTCGGCGTTCGACGTCAAGATGGCTTGATCGAGCCGCTTGAGTGGACTAAGTTCAGTGGACTAAACTAACCGGACGAACCCATGCGCACGGTCAATATCCACGAGGCCAAGACCCATCTCTCCCGACTTGTCGAGCAGGCCGCCAAGGGCGAAGCCTTCGTCATCGCCAAGGCCGGCAAGCCGATGGTCAAGGTCGTCGCCCTCGACGCGCCGGAGCCGCGGAAAACGCGCCGTTTCGGCTTCCTGGCCGGGCAGATCAGCGTCCCGGAGGACTTCGACACAATGTTTCAGGACGAAATCCTCGAGATGTTCGGTCTGAACGAGCCTTGAACATCCTGGCCGACACTCACCTGTTGGTGGAGGCGGCGGGCTCGACCGCCGGCCCGCGCTCTCGGAGGGCCGCGGCGCTCATGGGCGATCCCTCCAACCAAATCTGGTTCAGCGCAGCCAGCGTTTGGGAGGTGGCCATCAAGTTCGCGCTCGGCCGTCCGGACTTCAGGATCGAGCCGCACACGCTGCGCCGCGGATTGCTCGACAACGGCTACGCCGAGTTGCCGGTGACGGCTGAGCACGGCGCGGCCGTGAGCACCCTTCCTAGCATTCACAAGGACCCGTTCGACCGCCTCCTGGTGGCTCAGGCGATGATCGAGGGACTGACCTTGCTCACCACCGACGCCACCCTGACGAAGTATCCGGGTCCGATTCTGGCCTTCTGAGAGTTCGCGTCACGTTCTCAGCCTAGCCCCCACTGCCTTGGCGGCGGCGGCGACGATGCGGGCGCCGAGAGCTTCGATGTCGGCGTCGGCCAGGGTCCGTTCGGCCGGCTGGATGGTCACCTCCACCGCGATCGACTTCTCGCCGTCGCCGATCCCCTTGCCTTCATAGACATCGAACACGCGCACGCCGGCGATCAGGGCCCGGTCCGCGCTGGTCACGGCTCGGGCGAGGTCGCCCGCCGGCGTTGCGCGCGGCAGGACGAAGGCGAAGTCGCGGGTGAGGGGCATCAGTGTCGAGAGTTTGGCGGCGGGTCTCGTCTTGACGGCCTTCTTGCGCCCCTCGGGGAGGGCCTCGATCCACGCCTCGAAGGCGTAGATCGGCCCCTCGACATCGAGCTCGGCCAGCACGCGCGGATGGATCTCGCCGAAAGCAGCCACCGTCGCCTTGCCGAGCTGCAGGCGAGCGAAGCCGCCAGGCCGCCACCAGGGCGGGGCTTCGCCCTGAGCGGTCTGGAGCGAGGCCACAGGCGCGCCGATCTCCTCCAGCAGCGCCATCAGATCGGCTTTCAGGGTGAACAGGTCATCGCCCGGTGAGCCGTCCCAGCGCTTGCCGGCATGGGGCGCGAGGATGGCCGTGACCGTCGTCTTCTGGTCCGCGCCGGTGTCGCCCAAGAACACCGGTCCGATCTCGAACAAAGCGACGTTCGGAAAACCCCGGCGCGCGTTGCGCCCGGCCGCCTCGATCAGGCCCGGCAGCGCCGACGGGCGCATGCAGTCGAGCTCGGCGGCGATGGGGTTTTCCAGCACCAGGGGCGCCTGGCCGCCGCCGAACAGCGCCGCCGTCGCCCGGGCGATGAACGACCAGGTGACCGCCTCCTGGTAGCCGGCGGCCGCCAGCGCCCGGCGGGCGGCGCGGATGCGCGCCTGGCGGATGGTCAGCACGCCGCCGACCGCGCGCGGCGCTTCCGGCAAAGGCGTCGACGGCAGGGCGCCGTAGCCGGCGATACGCGCCACCTCCTCGACGAGATCGGCCTTGCCTTCCACGTCAGGCCGCCAGGTCGGTGGCTGCACGAGGCCATCCACCCGGGCGAAGCCGAGGTCGGAGAGAATCTCCCACACCCGCGCGTCGGGCACGGCGAGGCCGGCGAGCCTTGTGACGTAGGCCGGATCGAAGGCGAAGGGCGGACGCGCGGCCGGCGGCCGGCCGGCCAGGACCGTCTCGGATGCCTCGCCGCCGCAGATCTCCAGGATCATGGCCGTCGCCTGTTCGATCCCTGGGACCAGAGACGCCGGATCGACGCCGCGCGCGAAGCGGTACTGGGCGTCGGAGACGATGCTCGTCTCGCGGCCGGTCTGGGCGGTCAGGATCGGATCGAACCAGGCGCTCTCGATGAACACCTCGGTGGTGGCCTCCGAGCAGCCGGTCGCGACCCCGCCCATCACGCCGCCAAGGCCGATGGCGCCGGAGCCGTCGGCAATGACGCAGGTCTCGTCGGTGACGGCGTAGGTCTTGCCGTCGAGGGCCGCGACGGTTTCGGGCGGGTGGCCGCGCCGGGCCTCGATGAAGCCGCCGGCGATCTGGGCCGCGTCGTAGACGTGCAGCGGCCGCGCCCGGTCGTAGGTAATGAAGTTGGTCACATCGACCAGGGCATTGATCGGCCGAAGGCCGACCGCCCGCAGGCGCGCTTGCAGCCAAGCCGGCGAGGGACCGTTCATCAGACCACGGATCAGACGGCCGGCAAAGGCCGGACAGGCGTCCGGGGCCGGCAGGCGGATGTCGATCGGGCAGGGGAAGGCGCCTGGGATCGGCGCGACCGGGTCGGGCTTGAGCTTGCCGAGGCCGGCGGCGGCGAGGTCGCGAGCGATCCCGCGCACACCCAGCCAGTCGGGACGGTTCGGCGTCACCTCGAAGTCGATGGTCGCCTCCAGGCCCAGGGCCTCGGCCGCGGACGCCCCGATGGCAAGGCTCTCGGCCAGCTCGAGGATGCCGTCCGATTCCTCGGCTGTCTCCAGCTCGGCCGCCGAGCACAGCATGCCGTTGGAGACCACCCCGCGCACCGCGCGTGGCTCCAGGGTGATCCCGGTCCCCGGGATGAACGTCCCGATGGGCGCGTAAATGGTGACCAGCCCGGCCCGGGCGTTCGGCGCGCCGCAGACGATCTCCTTGCGTCCCTCGATGGTGTCCACCTGGCACACGGAAAGCCGGTCGGCGTTGGGATGGCGTTTGGACTCGACGACACGGGCCACGGTGAAGGCGGCGAGCCTGGCCGCCGGATCCTCGACCCGCTCGACCTCCAGTCCGGCCATGGTCATGGCCTCGACGATCTCGCCCAGGCTGGCGTCGGTATCCAGATGCTCCTTGAGCCAGGAGAGGGTGAATTTCATCGCCCGGCCCTTAACTCAGGCCCGACGCCGGGTTGGGCGCGGCGAAGGCGGAGAACCCATAGTGCGCCAGCCAGCGGGTGTCCGACGCGAACATGTCGCGCAAGTCCGGCATGCCGTATTTTAAGCGGCCCAGCCGATCGACGCCGAAGCCGAAGGCGAAGCCCCGCCATTCGTCGGGATCGAGACCGCAATTCGCCAGCACCTTGGGATGGACCATGCCGCAGCCGACGATCTCCGACCACTCATCGCCCTGGCCGATCTTCACCTCGCCGCCCACGACCTCGCACTGCACGTCCATCTCGGCCGATGGCTCGGTGAACGGGAAGTGGTGCGGGCGGAAGCGCGTCGCGACGCTCTCCAGCTCGAAGAAGCGGGCGACGAACTGATCGAGCGTCCACTTCAGGTGTCCCATGTGGATGTCGTGGTCGATGACCAGGCCCTCGATCTGGTGGAACATCGGCGTGTGCGTGGCGTCGCTGTCGCGGCGATAGGTGCGGCCGGGCGAGATGATGCGGATCGGCGGCGCCTGGCCCGACGCGATCCACGGCGCCGGCGGCGCGGTGTTGGTCCGCTGCATGGTCCGCACCTGCACGGGGCTGGTGTGGGTGCGCAGAACCTTGCGCTCGCCGCTCGCGTCGGGGGTCAGGAAGAAGGTGTCGTGCAGCTCTCGCGCCGGGTGTTTCGGCGGGAAGTTGAGAGCGGTGAAGTTGTGGAAATCGTCCTCGATGTCCGGACCTTCGGCCAGGGCGAAGCCCATCTCGGCGAAGATGGCGATCATCTCGTCCATCACCTGCATCACCGGATGGACGCAGCCCCGGCGGCGGGGCGGGGCGGGCAGGGAGAGATCGAGCGCGCCAGCGGCGAGTTCGACGTCGAGCGCCGCCGCTTCCAGCTCCGCGCGCCGTTGCGCGATCTCGGCGCTATTGGCCTCCTTGACCGCCTGGATCGCCGGCCCACGAACCTTGCGTGTCTCGATCGGCAACGATCCAAGAGCTTTCAGTTCGATGGTGACGTTGCCGTTCTTGCCGAGGATGCTGACGCGCGCCGCTTCCAAATCCTCGAGCGAGGACGTGGCGGCGATCAACGCGCTATTGGCCTTTTGAAGTTCCCTGAAATCAGTCATCGGCTGGCGGTCCTAAGGCAGGGCTGGCGGGAGTGAAAGCCCCCGCCTCATCCCAGCCTCAAGCAGCCAGGGCGGCGCGGACCTTCTCGGCGATGACCTTGAACGCGGCCGGGTCGGCGCCCGCGATGTCCGACAGAACCTTGCGGTCGATGTCGATCCCGGCCAGTTCAAGGCCGTGGGTAAATCGCGAATAGGTGAGGCCTTCCAGCCTCGCCGCCGCGTTGATGCGCTGGATCCACAGGGCGCGGAACGAGCGCTTGCGCACCTTTCGGTCGCGGTAGGCGTACTGACCGGCGCGATCGACCGCGGCCTTGGCCGCGCGGATTGTGTTCTTGCGCCGGCCCCAGAAGCCCTTGGCTTCCTCGAGCACCTTCTTGTGGCGCGCGTGGGCGGTGACGCCTCTCTTCACTCTTGCCATGGCAGCCGCTCCTACAGGCCGTAGGGCAGGTAGGTGGCGATGATGCGGGAGTCGCTCTCGCCCATCACCTTGGTCCCGCGGTTCTGGCGGATGTATTTGCCGTTGTGGCTGATCAGGCGGTGGCGCTTGCCGGCGACGCCCGCCTTGATCTTGCCGGTCGCGGTGATCTTGAAGCGCTTCTTGGCGCCCGACTTGGTCTTCAGCTTGGGCATTTCGGACCTCTGGAGGATTTCAGGAGTCGCCTTGGCATGCCTTTGGGCCAGGCGGCTCGAAACGAAGCCGCGTTCACTAGGGCAAGCGGCCCCGGAAAGCAAGGTCGGGCACGGGCCTCAGCTCCAGCCAACCACGCGCCGGATCGAGGCGGATTCGGTAGTGCGACCAGATCGCCTCGCCGATCGAGCCGGCAAGGCCCGCCGGCGCTTCGGCCATCAGCCCGGCCGGGACCTCCTCGAACAACAGCCGCCCGCCCAGCGAGAGCGCGCGCAGGCGCGCCGGCGGCCAGTCCGGATCGGCGTCCTTGGGCGGTTCGCGCGTGAGCCTGGCGTCAGCGACCGCCACGCCCGGCGCGCCGGTGGCCACGGCGAACCAGCCGGCGCGGCTCGTCACGCCGTCGGAGATCGCCGCCGGAACCGAATAGGCGCCGTCGACCAGGCGCAGCGGCAGGCGGATCGGCCAGTGACGGCTGGCGCGGCGCGAGAGGCGCACGCGGCAGGGCGAAGTCTGGATCTCGGTGACGTAACCGGCCAGGGCGTCGGCTCCGATCACGCCCGTAAGGCCCGGCGCGAACGGCCGCTCGCGCGCGCCGAGATCGGCGATCCGCACCTCGAACCCGCTCAGCCGCTCGCCGGCGACGCGCAGGTCTGCCCGCGACGTCGGCGTGAGGATGCCGAAGCTCTCCGCGTTGGTCACATGCAGCTGGCTCTTCGGCGTCGCCGCGTCGAGCAGGAAGTCCCCGGCGATGTCGCCGAAGGCGGCCGGAACCACGATCGCCCCATTATCGAACCAGCAAGCCGTCGTGCCCGCGCGCGCCGCCGCGGCCGTCAGCACAAGGACGATCGAGAGGAGGTCGGCGCGCATCGCTTCGGCTACGATAGGCAAACTCGCCGCGCCGGGCCATAAGGCGTCTTGCCATGAGACAACCCAAGAATGGCGGGCCGCAGAGCGCCCAATGGTCAATCGCTTTAGGCGAAGAAATCATCAGCGAATTCGAACTGAAGCGGCGCGCCGAAGGCCGTTTATGGGCGGAGGGCTACACGCAATCCGAGTTGGATGTCGCCCAGGAGAAATGGGACTTGCCATTTCCACCTGACCTAGTGGCGTTCTACCGGGATCGCCGCCCCGTCCTCGGCTACGATTGGCGCTCGGACGACAACGAAATACGAGAGATCCTGCGATGGCCCCTCGAGGGTCTTCTGTTCGACGTCGAACAAGGAGGCCTCTGGTGGCCCGAATGGGGCGCACGTCCAAGGGGGGCTGGCGACCGGGCCGAGGTCCTCGCGAAAGTCGTCTTCGCGGCGCCCAAGCTGATCCCGCTGGTAAGTCACCGCTATCTTCCGGCCACGCCGCGAGAAGCCGGCAACCCGGTTTTCTCGGTGTATCAATCCGATGTCATCTATTACGGAACCGACATTGCGGACTATTTCGACCGGGAGTTCGTGCATCCCAGCAAGCGGATGGGCGAAGTGACGAAATACATCCCGTTCTGGTCTGACATGGTTTATCGCAACCACTAGCTTGCTCTTCATTCCACTGGGCCCTGGGATCACCCCACCATCGCCCGGACATCGCCGCGGGCCTGGTAGAGCTCCCAGAATTTGTTTGCGACGGTCGAGGCCTCGATGCCGCCGTCGGATGCCCAGGGCGTGCCCTTGATGGCGCCCGCCACCGTCACCTCGCCGACAAAGACGCCATCGCCCTTGAGCCGCTCGGAGAGCAGGCCGACGAGCTTGGCCTTCGCGGCGTTGGCCAGGGCCACGCCCATGGCGTCGAGGCTGATGGCGAAAGCGTCCATCTGCGGGCTGAGGTAGCCGAACGCGCCGTTGGTGACGAGCACGGCGCCGTCCTTGGCGCCTTTCAGGTCGGGCAGGGCTTCCTGCACGGCGGCGAGGAGGCCGACGACGGCCACGTCGAACACGCCGTGCACGGCTGCGGCGCCGGCGGTCAGCAGGTCGCCCGCCTCGCTGCCGCTGATCGCGTTCCAATGGATGACGGTGATCGGGCCAAGCTCGGCCCGCGCGTCGCCGATGGCTTGGGCGATGGCGGCCGGATCCCCCGCGTCGGCCGGGAAAGCGCCCGCGGCTATGCCCTTGGCCTTCAGCGCCGCGACGCCGCCCGCCAGCCGTTCCTCGTTGCGCGCCACCAGGGCGACGGCGAAGCCCTCCGCGCCGAACCTCTCGGCCACCGCGCTCGAAATGCCTGGCCCGAACCCCACGACGACGATGGTCTTTGGCATGGTGTCTCCTATAGCGCTCTCCGCGACGCGCTCACGGCGGACGTGCGCCGCGAGACCTGATATGTTCAGTCCATGACGCTGGTCGCACAACAGAAGGGAATCTGCCAACGCTTCGGCGTCGAGTTCTTTCCCTCGCCGCCAGATCTGGTGGCCGGAGTCGCGGAGAACGTCTGTTCCGGAGCCCTGCCGCTCAATGGCCTTCGCCATCCGCCGGCAGGCCAGACGACCGGCTGGTACCTCTGGGCCGGCGTGGACTTTTCAGACGCCGACGACTTCTTCGCGCCTTGGCATGTCGAACACCTGCAATCGTATCGCCCAGCGGTTCTGCCTTATCTGGGCCTCCCGCCTGGGTGGCGCTTTCTTCTCGCCGATGGACATGAGGATGTCTGGTTCGATCCGGGGCTGCTGGAGGTTCCTTGAGCGGCATGCTCGGCCCACGAGCGAACGCAACTCCACTGGCTGAGCGTGCGGCTGCCCCGAGCCTGTCATTTGCGGTACGGAGAGGGATATGAGCTACGATCTGATAGTCTTCGAGCCCACGGCCGCCCCTCGAGAACCCGATGCGTTCCTCGCCTGGTACCGGGTGCAGATGACTCGGTGCGAGCCCCATCGCTACGGTGACCCCACGTTGACGTCACCTCGCCTTGCCGCGTGGTTTGAGGAGATGACGCGCACGTATCCGCCGATGAATGGACCGCTTGCATCCGAGAACCTCGATGACCCCAAGGTCACGGACTATTCCGTCAGAACGCAGGTGATTTACGCCGCATTCCGGTGGTCTCAGGCGCGGAACGCTTACGACGAAGTCCGCCGGGCTGCGGCCGTTCACCGGGTCGGCTTTTTCGACGTCAGCGGTGACGCGGAAATCATCTTCCCCAAGTCTTGAGGTCGCACACTGCAGAGCGGCTAGCGGCGCTCGGCCTCACGAATGATGGCCGAAGCGAGACTACGCAGCTTCGCTGGCAATCTCACATCCAGGACGATCAGGTTGTTGTCCTCGGTCATCTCGGCGAAGCCATCGATCGGATCACCGGTTTTAGTTAGTCGACTTACCGTCCCGAAACCCGTGGCGTCCGCTGGCGTCTCGAACTCGACCCGGGTTGGACTTTGATAGGTCAAACGGTCGCTCGGAAAAGGACCAGCCGGAAAATCGTCAGCGGGCTCGATGCCTTCAGCGATGACCTGCCGGACGAATGCCTGCTTCGTCGGAAACAATCGAGCGGCGACCCTGGCGACCTCGAAACGTCCTGATGTGTCGCCGTTCGACGTCGAAAGCTGAATTGCTGGGCCCTTGAGGGCGGAATTGTCGCTGAAGAGATCCTCGGCGTGAGCTTCCGGCGTCACGATGAGAATATAGCCGTTCGACCCGTAGAGTCCGAAGCAGCGCCAGCCCCGGGGACCGAGGACCCCAGGCCCATCCTGCGCGACGTAGTATGCCAATCGATCCGCGACCGATCTGGGGGCCGTTGGCCCTGGGTTGGGTCGCTTTGGCGGCGGCAGAGGCCCTACTTGGCCGTCCGAACGACAGCCAACGAACGGAACAATTTTCGATGACGCAGCGGCCCCAACAGGTGTGGTGATGAGACAGGCGCCAGCCCACGCCGTAGTAGCGCCAACACAGAGCGCGACAACTCGGGCCAACTGGTTATGCGACATGGGCGAGGAGTAGCCGAACGGGGCCTCACCTGCCAGCGGCGCCCGCAGGCCGCATATCTGTGCCGCCCCATGGCTCCGCGGGCCTCTCCCCGATAGGCAAACGCGCGGGCGCGGGCCATAAGGCGCGGTTTGCCAATTGGCGGAGGCGCAATGCCGGCTTGGGTTCTGGGGGTGATCGGCGGCTCGGGGCTCTACGACCTCGAGGGGCTGGAGGATCGGCGCTGGGTCGAGATCGAGAGCCCGTTCGGCGTGCCGTCGGACGCCTTGCTGACCGGGAGTCTGGGCGCGGCGCGCCTGGCCTTCCTGCCGCGCCATGGCCGGGGCCACCCTTTGCCGCCGACTTCGGTCAACGCCCGGGCCAACATCGACGTGCTCAAGCGCTTCGGCTGCACCGACATCCTTTCGCTTTCCGCCGTCGGCTCCCTCCGCGAGGCGATCGAGCCTGGGGCCTTCGTCGTCGTCGATCAGTTCATCGACCTGACCTTCGCTCGCGAGAAGAGCTTCTTCGGCCCGGGCCTTGCCGCCCATGTGTCCATGGCCGAGCCGGTCTGCCCGCGCCTGTCGGCCCTGGCGGCGGCGGCCGGACGCTCCGCCGGCGCGCGCATCGTGGAGGGCGGCTGTTATCTCGCCATGGAGGGCCCGCAGTTTTCGACCAAGGCCGAGAGCGCGCTTTATCGTGCCTGGGGCTGCGATGTCATCGGCATGACCAACATGCCCGAGGCCAAACTCGCGCGCGAGGCGGAACTGCCCTACGCCAGCGTCGCCATGGTCACCGACTACGACTGCTGGAGCGACACCCACGTGGAGGTGAGCCACATTCTCGAGGTGCTGAACGCCAACGCGGCCAAGGCGCGCGCCCTGGTGCGCGAACTGGTTCTCAGCCTCCCTGCGAAACGCGCGGCCTCACCGATCGACAGGGCGCTGGACGGGGCGATCATCACCGCCCGGGAGGCGCGCGATCCAGCCATGATCGAAAAGCTTTCGACCATCGTCGGCCGGGTGCTGGGCGGAGCGCGCTAGGTGGACCTCGCGGCCACCATCCGCACCATTCCGGACTATCCCAAGCCCGGCATCCTGTTCCGTGACATCACTACCCTGCTGGCCGACGCGCGGGCCTTCCGCCAGGCGGTCGACGACCTGATCCATCCGTTGGCTGGCATGAGGATCGACAAGGTCGCCTGCATCGAGGCGCGCGGGTTCATCCTGGGTGGCGCGGTAGCCTATCAGCTGTCGGCCGGTTTCGTGCCCCTGCGCAAGAAGGGCAAGCTGCCGCACGCCACGCGCAGCGTCGAATACGCCCTGGAATACGGCGACGACGCGATGGAGATGCACATGGACGCCGTCCTGGCCGGCGAGCGCGTCCTGCTTGTCGACGACCTCATCGCCACCGGCGGCACGGCGTTGGCGGCGGTCCAGCTGCTGCGCGAGGCGGGGGCGCGGATCGTGGCCATCGCGGCGGTGATCGACCTGCCGGACCTTGGCGGGGCCGAGCGCCTGCGCGCCGCTGGCGTCACGGTCTCGACGCTGCTCGCCTTCCCCGGACATTAGACGCGCTTGCGCGCCGCCGCCCGCGCCCCCACGTCCTTGCCTTGACCCATGTGCTCTCATGGCGCCTGTTCAAGCGCATGCAGCACACCCTGCTGGCGGTGGCCGCGCTCACCTACCTGGCGGCCGCTTTGCAGGCGTGGAGCGTGCCTCAGGTCACCGGGACCCTGAAGCTCCTGCGCACGACGGTGTTTCCCGCCGCCTTCATGGTGCTTTCGATCGCCGCGGTGCTCGGCGTGCGCCCGCTCAGCCGCGCCCTGACCCAGCATCTGTGGACCAGCTACCGGACCGGCTTCGGCCAGAGCGTGATCTCGGTCCTGGTGGGCGTCGGCGTTCTGATCGCCCTGGCCGGCTTCATCTTCTGGCAGATCCGCGGCGTCGCCCACGGGGGACGCTATCCGGCCGGCGCCTTCTCAGGCTACGCCGCCGGCATCGGCCTTCTGATCGCCCAGGCCGTCCTGCTGCGCCGGATCGAGGCCGACCCGCAGCTCGGGAGTTTGATCAAGGAACCGTGACGGCTCACAACCCGCCGGCGAAGAGGTCGACCTTGCCGATGGGCACTCCGTGGGCGCGCAGGATGCCGTAGGCGGTCGAGACGTGGAAATATAGGTTGGTGGCGGCGAACACCGTCAGCCATTGGCCTGACGGCAGGGTCGGTGTCATGCCCGTGCCGATGGTGTAGGTCAGGGGAACCTCGTCGCGGCCTTCGAACTGGGCCGGCGTCAGGTCGGCAAGATAGGCCTTGGACGCGGCGATCTCATCGCGGAAATCCGCCAAGCTGAGGTCGGGGTCGATCTCGCCCGGAACGGGCAGCCCGGCGACCCTGGCCGGCCATTGTCGGGTGAAGTCGCACACGACCTTCAGCTGGAAGCGCAAGGGTTGCATGTCGTGGATCAGTCGCCATTCGAGCAGCTCCGCCTCCGTCACCCCGGTCGCCTCGGCATGCGCCCAGCCCTTGTCCAGGATGTGCGCGGTGGTGGTCAGCAGCCGGTCGAACAGGCCGATGAAGGTGAAGAGATTTATGGTCATGAAAGTTTCCTGGGGTCGGCGGAAGTGTCAGCGCGGGAGAGGCGGCGCCATCCCGACGCCGATCTATCACGGCCCTCCGCTGTCGTATCGCGGCTTCAGAGCCAGGACCGCGGCGCGAAGCTTGGCATGGAACAGGCCGCGGCGGCGGTTCCGACGATGTCGTTGGTCAGCGGGCTCATATGTGACCGACGCCCATGGCCCCGTCCCGTGGCAGGCAAACCGCGCGGTCCACGGTCAGACGCCCGACGCGAAAAAAAGGCCGCCGGGGTCGCCGGCGGCCGCGATCGGTCTCTGCATTTCCGATCAGTCTGAGTCCCTAATGCGTCGCCTTGCGCATCGCGTCCTTGGCCTTGCCCACTGCGTTCTTGGCCGAGCCGACGGCCTTGTCGGCCATGCCCTTGGCTTGCAGCTTCCTGTTGCCGACGGCCTTGCCCGTCGCCTGTTTTACAGAGCCCACCGCCTTCTGGGCCGCGCCTTGGATCCTTTCCTTACTCATCTTGAGTCTCTCTCCTTGAAACTATCGGTCCGAACTGGCGGCCGGTCAAATCCTCCGGCTACGGAAGATCAGGTGGTACAGCAGAAGGACCACGATCGCGCCCACGACCGCGACCAGCAGACTGTATAGGTTCAACCCCGTGACGCCGGAGTGGCCGAAAAAGCTGAAGATCCAACCGCCGACGAAGGCGCCGATGACGCCCAGGACGATGTCCATGAAGAGGCCCTCGCCCGTTCGATTGACGATCTTGCTGCCAATGAAACCGGCGATCAGCCCCAGAATTAGCCAGGCTATGATTCCCATCGCGAAACCTCCTCGAAGCAACCGGCGCCATAGCCGATCAGCGCCAACTCAATGCGCGCCGCGCCGGGAGGGTTCCGCTCGCCGGACCCAGGGTTGAACGGGAACCCAAAGCCGCGCTTCGCGCTTAATGGCGAAGGTTATGCAAGAGGAGATCATGACCCGAACCCGCGGGGACGACTTCCAGGCGCAGCTCGTGGCCCAGATTCCGGTGATGCGGGCGTTCGCGCGCACCTTGTGCGATTCCACCTATTCGGCCGAGGACCTGGCCCAGGACGGCTTGGTGCGCGCCCTGGCCTGCCGGCACCAGTTCACGCCCGGCACCAACCTTCGAGCCTGGCTGCTGACCATCCTGCGCAATCTCTACTATTCGGAGAAGCGGCGCTCGTGGCGCTCGACTCCGCTGGAGCCGGAGGTGGCGGAGCGGACCATCGTGGCCGACGAGGAATCCACGGCCAAGGTCGAGCTGGACGAGCTGCGCCGCGCGATGAACATGCTGGCGGACGAGCAGCGCGAGGCGCTCATCCTGGTTGGCGCGGCCGGACTTTCCTACGAGGAGGCGGGCGAGATCTGCGGCGCGCCGGTGGGCACGATCAAGAGCCGGGTGAGCCGCGCCCGCGACCGGCTGGCCCTGATCTACGCCGAGGGCTCGATCCCGCATGACGACGGTGCGCCGGCCGGGGCCCTGGCCACGCTTCTTTCCGACGTGGACGCCCTGCGCCTGCCGCGCTGCGCCTGAGCCGGGGCCCCTTTCAAATCAGCCCGAATCCGCGCCGCGCGGGGAGTAGGTCGCCACCCAATCCTCGGTCGACAAATCGTAGTCCGGTTCGTCCTCCTCGGGCCGCGGTAGCACCCGCTTCAGCTTGGCGGCCTCGACGACCATCTTGGTCGCCGCGTTGAGGGCGGCGGCGCTGGGCTTTTCGGCTCCGAACACCTTGTGCGCCCCGCCCATAAGCATGTTGATCGCCGGCGCCAGGTCGGGTGAGCCGCCCCACTGCAACTCCAATTTGAGCATTTCGACCCGGGTCTTGAAGTCCGCGCGCTTGACCACCTGGTAGCAGGACGTCGAGGTGGGGCCGTAACCTGCCGCGAGGGCGGCGTCCTTAACCGTCTGGCCGGCCGCGACACCTCTCGCCAGTTTTTCAAATTGTTGTCTGTTCAAGCCACCCACTGCATCGTCTCCTCGCTCGTGAATTGCGTTTTGCAATAGAACGGGGCGAAAGTCAAGCGCTGAGCGCGCGGCGGATAATGTGCGGCGAGATCAGGCGGTGGCGGCGTTCCGGCGGCCGCGCAGGGCGGCGCCCAGGGCCGCGAAGCCGGCCAGCATCAGCGACCAGGCGGCTCCTAGAACTCTCCCCGGCCTCCAGCATGGGCGAAAAGCTGCAGGGTGCGCAGGCGCGCCAGGCGCGCGCTGTCCGGATTGTAGTCGGCGCGGCGGTCGGAGGCGAAGCCGTGGCCGGCGTCATAAAGCCAGACGGGCACGTCCGGATGGGCGGCGCCGATCGCGTCCACCACCTCGGGTGGGATCGAGGCGTCGCGCCGGCCGAAGTGGGCGATGGTCGGGCACCTGGGTCTCTCGCCGTCGAACTCCGGGATGCGCCGGCCGTAGTAGCAGGAGGCCGCGGCCAGTCCCTCGACCCGGCACGCCGCCATCCACGCCGCCGCCCCGCCCCAGCAGTAGCCGACGGCGAACACGGGCGGGGCCAGGGCCTTGACGCAGGCGGTGAGGTCGGCCTCGACCTCCTCCCACGGCGTCGCCTCGGAGAGGCTGCGCGCACGGCGCACGTCGCGGCCGTCGTAGCCGGCCTCGAACAGCAGTTCGCGCCGGTCGTAGAGGGAAGGGACCAGCGTCTCGAAGCCTTCCTCGGCGTAGCTCGCCGCCACCTCGCGGATATGGTCGGTGACGCCGAAGATCTCCTGGATGACGATAAGGCCGCCGCGCCGCGCGTCCGGCGGCGCCTCGCGCCAGGCCGAGAAGGCGAACCCGTCCAGCGGGCTGGTGAGTTCGAGACGGTCCATCAGACGTTGAACCGGAAGTTCATCACATCGCCCTCGCGCACCACATAGTCGCGCCCCTCCGAGCGCAGCCTGCCGGCTTCGCGCGCGCCAGCCTCGCCGCCCAGGCGGACGTAATCGTCATAGGCGATAGTCTCGGCCCGGATGAAGCCCTTTTCGAAGTCAGTATGGATCACGCCGGCAGCCTCAGGACCGGTAGCGCCGACAGGGATGGTCCAGGCCCGCGCTTCCTTCGGTCCGGCGGTGAAATAGGTCTGCAGGCCGAGGAGCCCATAGGCCTCGTGGATCAACCGGTCGAGGCCGGGTTCGGCAAGGCCCATGTGTTCGAGGAATTCGGCCCGCTCGTCCGCATTCAGCAGGGCGATCTCGCTTTCGATGCGGGCGGAGATGGCCACCGCCTTGGCCCCTTCGCCCGTCGCCCGCTCGGCGACCTTGGCCGAGAGAGCGTTTCCGGTCGCGGCGCTCGCCTCGTCGACATTGGCGACAAACAGGCATGGCTTGGCGGTCAGCAGCTGGAGCATGCGCCAGGCCTTGGCGTCATCCTCGGC
>JBOHLC010000399.1:0-2544 GCA_050729395.1 Caulobacteraceae bacterium | reverse complement strand
TTCATCGCGCAGCTCTCGAGCCACGGCATCGCACAGCCCTCCCCAACCCACGGAGAACTGTTACCCATCTATCCGGGCTGTTCTGTCACCTCTCTATCCAGGCAGAACACGCGTCTCGACCTCTCCCCGGGGGAGAGGAGGTTTGCGGGATGAGATGGTGAACTTCGAATCCGACGCGCGGGCGAATCCGCGGCCTGGGCCGCTGATCGTCAATGCCCTGGGGGGGCTGGGGAACCCGAACCTTGGGGTCGGCCGGACGGGCGGCGGACCGGCGGACACCGACCGGCCGGACGTCGATGCGCGCTCCATCGCCGACGCCAAGGCCTCCGGGCTCACCGCGGTCAACATCACCCTGGGCTATGTCGCCGGCGAGGCCGATCCGTGCGAATATACGGTCAAGACGATCGGCGAGTGGGACGCCATCCTCGCCGCCCATCCGGCCGACCTGATCAAAGTCGACCGGGCGGCCGATATCCTGCGCGCCCGCGACGAGGGCCGGATCGGCGTCATCTACGGCTTCCAGAACGCCGTCCAGCTCGGCCATGACATCTCCCGCGTCGACACCTTCGGCGAGCTGGGCGTCAAGGTGATCCAGCTCACCTACAACCCGGCCAATGCGCTCGGCGACGGCTCGATGGCGCCGGAGAACCGCGGCCTGACCCCTTTCGGGCGCGAGGTCACCGCCCGGCTGAACGCGCGGCGGATCATGGTCGATCTCTCGCACAGCGGCGAGCGCACGTGCCTGGACGCCATCGCCGCCTCGAGCGCGCCGATCTCGATCAACCACACCGGCTGCCGCGCGCTCGTGGACCTGCCGCGCAACAAGACCGACGCGGAACTGCGCGGGGTGGCGCAGAAGGGCGGCTTCGTCGGCATCTTCTTCATGCCGTTCCTGAACCTCTCCGGCCATGCCCACGCCACCGATGTGGTCGCCCATATCGAGCACGCGGTGAACGTGTGCGGCGAGGATCACGTGGGCATCGGCACGGACGGGGACGTCACGGCCATCGACGACCTGGCCGCCTATCGCGACCATCTGGCCAAGGAGGTGGCCGAGCGGGCCAAGGCAGGCATCGGGGCCACCGGCGAGCGGGCCGACACCTATCCGTTCGTGGTCGACCTGCGCGGCGTCGATCAGTTCCGCAAGCTCGCCAGCCTGCTGGCCGCGCGCGGCTATTCCGAAGGCCGGATCGAGAAGATCCTCGGCCTGAATTTCCTGAGATTCGCGAGGGACGTCTGGGGCGGTTAAGTTACGGGGACACAATACTTAATTATTCGCCTCGGCGGGCTGCAACATTGGCGTGCGAATAATTAAGTATTGTGTCCCCGTAACTAGCTCTTCACCAGGCCCTGAAGTGTTTGGCGAGGCGGAGGCCTTGGCGCTGGTAGTGGGAGCCGCCGGCGCCGTAGAGGCGCGCGGGGCGCTCGGCCAGGGCTTCGAAGGTGAGGCGGGCGACCGTCTGGCCGTGCTCGAGCAGGAACGGCGTCTCGTGGCTGCGCACCTCGAGCACCGCGCGCGAGCCTTCGCCGCCGGCCTCCGCCGTGCCGAAGCCCGGATCGAAGAAGCCGGCGTAGTGGACGCGGAATTCGCCGACGGCCGGGTCGATGGGCGTCATCTCGGCCGCCTGCAGAACCGGGATCTCGATCGCCTCGCGCGAGGCCAGGATGTAGAACTCGCCTGGGTCGAGCAGCAGGCCGCCGTGGCGCGTGGTCATCGGCTCCCAGAAGTCGGCCGGGTCGTGGCCGGCCTCCAGGTCGAGGTCGATGACGCCGGCGTGGCGGCGGGCGCGATAGCCAGCGATGGGACCGGAGAGGTCCACGCCCACGGTGCGCGTGGCCAGGGGTTCGGCGGCGCCGCGCCTGAGGCGCAGCTGGTTTAGCCGCGTCCCGGTCCTGGCCAGCACCGAGAAGGTCTGCGGCGAGATCTCCAGATACATCGGCCCGTCGTAGCCTGCGGCGACGTCGTCGAAGGCCGGCTGGCCGTCGGTCAGCAGCCGCACGAAGACGTCAAGTCGGCCGGTGGAGCTCTTCGGGTTGGCCCTGGCGGAGACCCCGCGCGGCAGGTGCGCGCGCTCCTTCAGTTCGGCGATGTAGACGCAGCCGCGCTCGAGCACCGCCCCGCCGGAGAGGTCGAGCTGGTGCATGGCCAGCTCGGCGACGCGCTCGGCGACCGTGCCGCCGGCCCTCGGCAGGAACGAGGCCCGCACCCGCCAGGCGCGCGCACCTAGCCTGAGGTCCAGGCTCGCGGGCTGCACCTGGTCGGCATGCAGGCCGCCGTCGGCCTCGAGGCCGCCCTCGGCGATGAGGTTGTCGATGAGCTGCGAGGGCAGGATTCCGACCGATTCGATCATGCCGGGCGATTAGTCGCCCATCCGCCGCGATGCTGGCAAGCGCGGGCCGAAAAGGTGGCGACTATTTTTCGGCCCGCGCTTCAAACCTTTGATTCACGAGCACGATTCAACGATCAGGCGTTTCCGCCTGATCGCATCGTGCTCTGGGCGCGGGCCGAAGCGGCGCAAGGCGAAATGCAGCGCGCCCTGGAGC
>JBOHLC010000398.1:0-8013 GCA_050729395.1 Caulobacteraceae bacterium | reverse complement strand
GGATGGGGCGTTTGAAGTGGACCAGTCCGAAATCACCGCTTTCGGCGTGGCCCAGTCACCAACCGCGCCCCAACATAGACAGCCGTTAGGCAGCTTACGACAAAGACGACGAGCCTATATGGCGGATGATGGCAACTTGAGCTGACTGGTCCACACTCCAAAATCGCCCAGACAACCAGAACCGGCAAAAACATGAGCGGTAGGGCGCCCAAAATCAGGAACACGACTCCGATCGTCCTACGCATGGCATGACCCTCTAGCTGGCAGGCCGGGCGCGAGCACCCGATGCGTTCAGCTTGCCAATCGCTAAGACCCCTTCACCGGATACTCCGTCCCGTCCCGATGGAGGTAGGCCTTGATCCCCGGCTCGGCGACCATGTCGATGTCGGGATAGTCGCAGCGGTCGTGGTCGGGGTCGGAATTCCCGATCTCCAGCAACACCGCGTCGCGCTCGGAGCGATTGACGAGGTGATGGCCGTCGGGATCGCCGGCCTTGAACGCCGCGCAGTCGCCGTGCCGCAGAAGCTCGTCGCCGGCATTGGTGATGAGGGTTAGTTCGCCCTCGATGACCATGACGAACTCATCCTCGTGGCTGTGCCAGTGGCGCTGGCTCGACCAGCCGCCCGGCCGGATGACCGAACGGTTGACGCCGAACGCGGTCAGGCCGGCCGCGCGCCCGAGCCGTCGCCAGGTCGATTTGAGGCACGGCGCATCGAACGGCGGCGGGTAGTTGCAGCCGCTTTCCTCGGGAATAGCGGCGAGATCGATCTTCTTCATTTGCGGGCTCCTTCGGTCCACATGCGCCGCAGCGGATGGGCCTCGGTGTTGAACGTGACGGCGTCGAAATCGAGCGCCTTGGGATCGAACAGCAGATAGAAATATTTGAACGTCTCGGCGAAGACGTAGCTTGGCATGGCGTCGCGCTTTTGCTTGGTCACCACGCTCGTCAGCGCCGCGTAGCCGAAGGGCGCGCGGTCGTACTTAACGAAGTCGGTGAACAGCGTCCGACCCATGGCCTGGTACCTCGGGTCGCCCGTGTAGTGCGATAGGTAGAAGGTCGATTCGACGATCTCCGGGCGCAGCTCATAGCCCGGCTGGACCACGGTCATGGTCCGGTAGTCGAGGGTTTCCGGCTCGATGCCCCAGAGGTTCCACATGCGGAACGAGGAGTCCTGTAGGTGCGCCGCGCGGCCCACGTCGCCGGACAGCGCCAGCAGGCCGGGGAAGAAGGCGTCGAGCGCGCCATAGAGGCTTGCCGTGCGCGCGCCCGAGTTCATGTCGGCGTGGCCATACCAGAGCTGGCCACGGACCTCGTCGGCCAGGTAGCGGTTGACCGCCGGGATGCTGGCTTTCCACATGGCCAGGCAGTCGCGGTCGCCGAACAGCCGCCAGCATTTCCATAGATATTCATAGTAGGAATCATCGCCGCCGCCGATGGTGGCGTCGCGGTCCGTCCAGGCGCCGGTGCGGGCGTCGAGACCCAGGCCGACGAGGCCGATCTTCGAGCGCCGGGCGAAGGTCGCGACCAGGGCCCGTTTGGCCTTTGCGTAGTAGATCGGGTTCCCCGTCAGCTTGCTGAGCGTGCCGAACTCCAGGATGAGCGTGCCGGTCTCGGCCGGATTGGTCATCGGCTGGCTCACCGCGCCGGTGCGCAGATTGACATACGCGTAGGGTAGGCCGGTCGGTGTGTCGAAGGCCGGCAGCAGTCGCGTGGCCAGATCCTTGGCCTTGGCGATGAGGACCGGATCGCCGGTGAGCTCATAGCCGGAGAGCAGCCCGCCCAGCAGGCGGATGGTGACCTCGAAGGTCTTGACCGAGATATCCTTGTCGAAATCGAGCCGGCTGTCGATCAGCGCGCGGTCGGCGTCGGCCTGGCGGCGGAGGCCCATCAGCACCAGGGTGTCGAGGGCGTCCACCGGCGTCATCATCAGCGACTGGCCGTACCAGTCGCGCGGCGTGCGGCTGAGCGGCCGCAGCTCGTCGTGGCCCCAGGCGTAGCGGCGGTAGTTGGTCCAGGCGTGCAGGAACTCGGCCTTGACCCGCGCTGCCCTCATGGGCGAGCCAACGGGCGCCGCCGCGTGGGCCGCGCCCGCCGCCGCCAGAACAATCGCGCTTGCGATCGCCGCCCAGGCTTTCATCATCCGATGAGTGGCAGGTGGGCCTGTCCCGATCAAGCAATCTGTCTCTGCGAAGCGGTAAGGCGCGAATGCCGCGCGCCGGTGCTTCCGACCGGCCCCTCCACCCCTTCGGGGTCCGCCTTCCCCGTGGATGTGGAGGATTAGCGCGCGCGATCGCAGATCCAGTTCACTTCCCAGGTCTTGCCGCGCTTACGGCAGAATGGTCAGCGAACTCACATACTGGTCGAGGAAGGGGCTCTGACTTCCTTGATGCCGATCGATGATCGCGTCGCCATAGCCCAGCTGGCCATCGACCACGAACACACCCTTGCCGACCAGGCCGTTGGGCAGCCGGAATGAGAAACGAAGTGCCCTCGCCGCGCCGGATGGTGAGGGCCAGCTGATCGATTGTTCGCCAAGCAGGGTCGCGTTCGTTGCCTTGATGAAGTCGTTCATGTCGCCGGCGAGCTGGTTTTCAGTGAAGGCCGCGCCGCCGCTGACAGCGTGAGTGACGATGTAGAGGAAGTCGCCGTCCGTCACCGTCCAGGTGCGCAGAGAGTTGCCGTAGGCGGTGCTGTCCGTCTCCGCCGGATTCGGCGGTATCGGTATGGTGAAATGTTGGCCGGCGGGCGCGAAGGGCGCCAGCTGGGCCAATGCCCGCGACCCGCCGACACTGAACAGCAGCGCCAGCATCATGGCCGCGCCAATGCGCGCGAAAGTTTGTGATTTGGATGATGGCATTCGTTCCCCCCAAGAGTCGGCGCGAGCCTTCATTCAGGTTAGCACGGCGGCTCGCCTGCATGGCGCCCGTTTCCTCACTGGGACGTTCATGGTTGTTATCCTGCAAGCCGACGCCTTCATGGAGCCGCCATGCCGATCGTCAAGTACCGTCTCCACGGCCACCGGACCGCGCCGCGGCCAGTTCAGTTCGGGGTGCCCGGATGGGCCGGCGCTCCCCAGCCGCGGACCGATGGCAGCCACGAACAGCCGTGGCACTGCACGCCGTTTTCGGAAAGCGCCCGCTATGGCGTGGAACTGACCTATCCGTTCGACGAGGAACTGCGGGTGACGAAATTCCGCGGTCGCGTACGCCTCGACGCCGACTGGGGCGAGCCGGTCGACGAGGACATGATGTGGCCGCCGTTCCGAACCTTCGGCGAGGACTTCTATTCCTACCAGCTCTCGCTCGATCTGGAGGTCCCGGCTGGCTGGGCGATCCGGGCCGAACCCCATCCCCGCTACTTCACCGACCCGACCAACACGACGCCTCTGGCGGTGCCGGCCCTGGTGCGCAGCGAGTGGTGGCCGATGATGTTCTTCTGCATCTTCAAGGCGCCGCCCAAGGGCGTGACGCACGTCTTCCGCAAGGGCGAGCCATTCATCAGCTTTATAGCCCTGCCGGCTGAACCGGACCTCGATCTGCGGCCAATGACCGAGGAAGAGGCGGCCGAACGGGAGTTGCGCGCCCGCCGCGTGGCCGACAACCGCGACGCCCTGGCCGAGGGCACGCGCTGGCTGTCGACCACCAATACGGTGTTCGACGGGACCTATCGCCACCTGTTCCGCGCGGCCAAGGCCCGCGACCGGTCGGCCTGAGAGCGGGCGCGACCGGAGGTCGAGCACCGGCCGCGCGACAGCGGCTCAGTAGTGATTGTGCGGATGGTGATGGTGATGATGGTGGTGGTGGGGTCTGGGCCTCAAAACCCACGCGCCGCCGAACCAGTAGTAGCCGTGGCTGAGATACCAGTTCCGGTCGTGATGATGATGATGGTGATGGTGATGATGATTGCGGTACTGCGCCTCGATAAGCCGCGCCGGCTGCCCCGCTGCCTGGGCGTCGGCGATCCTCAGACGTTCGACGGCGTTGGGGATCGGCTGCAGCAGATCGGCGTAGCTCGACGCCTGAGGCGCCGCCGGTTGGTCAATCGCCGGCGCGGCGGCCAGGGCTGGCCCCGCGGTGAGCGCGGCGGCGGCGCCCATCATGATTGCGGTCTTGCGTTTCATCTGGGTGTCCTCCTGGGCGCCGAGTGCGCCAGTTTCGGGGTAACGCGAGTCTCTCGGCATTCGATCCCCGTCGCGGCTCTGCCGGAGCCTGACCCGGATGGCTGAACGAGACCCATTCGATCTGGAGCGCTTCGTCGCCGCCCAGGGACCGGTATTCGAGACAGCGCTTGCGGAACTGCGCGCGGGCGCCAAGCGCGGCCACTGGATGTTGTTCGTCTTCCCCCAGCTGCGCGGCCTCGGCCGATCGGCGACCTCAGAGTTCTATGGCCTCGGCTCCCTGCCCGAGGCCCGCGCCTATCAGGCCCATCCCGTTCTTGGCCCGCGTCTGGCGGCGGCGGTCGAGGCCGTGGATGTCTCTGGCGCCCCTTCCCTGCGGGCCCTGTTCGGCTCACCGGACGATCTGAAGTTCCGCTCTTCGATGACCCTCTTCGCCCACATCGCGCCGGAAGGCTTCTATCGCGCGGCGCTCGAGCGCTGGTGCGAGGGGCGCGCGGACCCGGCGACCCTGGCCTTGCTGAGCGCCCGGTAGAGCGCACCCGGCGAATCTGACCCGGTCTTGCGCGGAGAACGCGCTTCGCGCCCGCGCCGGCAGCGCCTAAATGAGGCCGATGAACGCCCCCGCCCCTCCGCCTGCCGCGCCGCCGCGCTGGAGCCTGGAAGATCTCTATTCCAGCCGGAGCGATCCGGGCGTGGAGGCCGATCTCGTGGCCGCCGAAACCTCGGCCCTGGCGCTGGCTTCGCTGGCGGGCGCCTTCATCGCCGCCCGCGCCCGGCCGGCGGAGCTTGGCGAGCTCATCGATCGCGGCGTCCATCTCTACGAACAGGGCGTCAACCGGCTGTGGAGCGTGGCCGCCTATGCCTCCCTCTCCGCCTCGGCCGATCATGAAGACCCGGCCTGGGCCCGCTTTGAGGCGGATGTGCGCTCCCGCGCGGCGAAGATCGACGCCGATGTCCTGTTCTTCACCCTTGAGCTCAACAAGCTGGAGGACGGCGAGATCGCCGCGGCGCTCACCGCCCATCCGGCGGCCGCGCGCTGGGCCCCGTGGCTTCGGCGCGTGCGCCTGGCCCGCCCGCACGAGCTGAGTCCGGACCTGGAGCGCATGCTGGTCGATCGCGCCCCGGCCGTGGCCAACTGGAGCCGGCTCTACGACGACACCCTCGCCAAGCTCAGGGCCAAGGTCGGGCGCGAGCGGCTCACCCTGTCCGAGGCGCTCAATCGTTTGAGCGATCCCGCGCCGCCGCGCCGCCGCGCCGCCGCCGAGGGCCTGGCCGAGGCGCTCGCCGAGCGCGAGGAGACCCTCAGCCTCGCCTACAATACCGTAGCGGCGGAGAAGCAGGTGGAGGATCGCTGGCGCCGTTTCGCGGATCCGGCCGCGCCGCGCCACCTGGCCAATGAAGTCGATGCCGACGCGGTGGCGGCGCTGGAAAGCGCCGTGGTCGCCGCCTATCCCAGGCTCAGCCACCGCTACTACTGGCTCAAGGCCAAGGCCATGGGCCAGGACGTCCTCGATCACTGGGACCGCAACGCCCCGCTGACGGGGGCGACGCCCCGCCTCTATGGCTGGGGCGAGGCCAAGGCCTTGGTGCTGGAGGCTTACGGGGGCCTCTCCAGCGACTTCGCCGAGGTCGCCCGCGCGTTCCTGGCCGCGCCGTGGATCGACGCCGAGCCGCGCGCCGGCAAGCAGTCGGGCGCCTTTTCGCACCCGGTGACGGCCGAGCGTCATCCTTATGTGTTCCTCAACTACATGGGCGAGCGGCGCGACGTACTCACCCTGGCGCATGAGCTGGGCCACGCGGTCCACCAGATCCTGGCCGCGCCGCGCGGCACCCTGCTGGCCGACACGCCGCTCACCCTGGCCGAGACGGCCTCGATCTTCGGCGAGGGCCTGGTGTTCGAGCGGCTGCTGGCCGAGGCGGCGCCGGCGGAGCGGCGGGACCTCCTGGCCGGACGCATAGAGGACGCGCTCAATTCGGTGGTCCGGCAGATCGCCTTCCACCGCTTCGAGACCCGCTTCCACGCCGCGCGCCAGGCGGCGGAGGTCTCGCCCGCGGCCATCGGCGAGATGTGGCTGAGCGTGATGGGCGAGAGCCTCGGCCCGGCGGTCCGTCTCAACTCCGGATACGAGCACTACTGGGCCTATGTCAGCCACTTCGTGCACACCCCGTTTTATGTCTATGCCTACGCCTTCGGCAATCTGCTGGTCGAGGCGCTGATGGAGGCGCGGCGGGCCGATCCGGCGGCCTTCGCGCCGCTCTATATCGATCTACTCGCCGCCGGCGGCGCGCGCACCTACCTGGAGGCGCTGGCGCCCTTCGGCCTCGATCCGCGCCAGCGGGCCTTCTGGGCCGCCGGCTGCGCCCGCCTCGAGCGGCTGGTCGACGAATTCGAGACGCACCTCTGATGGAGCGCGATCCGGAACGCGACCGTCTTTCCGGCCGTGTCGCGCGGCTGGCGAGGGTCGGGGCTGGCCTTTCCGGAGCGGCGGCCAGCTTCGGGGCCAACGCCCTTTTCTCCCCCGGCGACGCGGAAGCGCGCAACGCCCGCGCGCTCAAGGAGGCCCTCGGCCGGCTCAAGGGTCCGATGATGAAGGTGGCGCAGATGTTCGCCACCGTGCCCGATTTGTTGCCGCCACAGTTCGCCGCCGAACTGACGGAGCTGCAGACCAACGCCCCGGCCATGGGGCCGGCCTTCGTGCGCCGGCGGATGGCGGCGGAGCTGGGGCCGGACTGGCGCGCCCGCTTCGCCGACTTCGACCTGACGCCGGCCGCGGCCGCGTCCCTGGGCCAGGTGCATCGCGCCGTCGCCCTCGACGGCCGCACCTTGGCGGTCAAGCTGCAGTATCCCGAGATGCAGAGCGCCATCGAGAGCGATCTCGGCCAGCTTCGGGTGCTGATGGGCCTGGCGCGACAGATGAACGCCGCCCTCGACACGCGCGAAGTGGTGGTCGAGATCGGCGAGCGCCTGCGCGAGGAGCTCGACTACGCCCACGAGGCGGCCGCCATGCGCCTCTACCGCGCCTATTTCGCCGGCAGGGACGACATCGCCGTGCCCGCTCCGGATGCGGCGCTCTCCACCGGCCGGCTGCTGGCCATGGACTGGCTGGAGGGCCAGGGCCTGTTCGCCTTCAAGAACGCCGATCTCGCGACGCGCAACCGCGTGGCCCGGCTGTTGTTCGAGGCCTGGTGGGCGCCGCTGACCCACATCGGCGTCATCCACGGCGATCCGCACCTTGGCAACTACAGCTTCACGCCGGGCGCCGGGCGGCTCAACCTGCTCGATTTCGGCTGCATCCGCGTCTTTCCGCCGGCCTTCGTCGGCGGCGTGGCCAGGCTGTTTCGCGCTCTGGTCGCGGGCGACCGCGAGGGCGAGGCGGCGGCCTATCGCGCCTGGGGCTTCAAGGACCTAAGCGACGACCTGATGGACGTGCTCGGCATCTGGGCTCGGTTCATCTACGCGCCGCTGCTCGATGATAGGGTGCGCACCGTGGCCGACGGCGTCAGCCCAGGCGCCTATGGCCGGCGCGAGGCGTTCCAGGTGAAGAAAGCCCTGGACGAGAAGGGCCCGGTGAGGATCCCGCGCGAGTTCGTGTTCATGGACCGCGCCGCCATCGGCCTGGGCGCCGCCTTCCTGCACCTGGGGGCGGAGCTCAACTGGCGGGCGCTCTTCGAAGCCTCGCTGGAGGGGTTCTCCGAGGAGGCGCTGGCCGAGCGCCAGGCCCAGGCCCTGGCGGCGGCGGGGCTCTAGCGCAATCCGCCTCTCCCACAGGGAGAGGTCGAGACGCGTGTTCTGCCTGGATAGAGAGGTGACAGAACAGCCCGGATAGATGGGTAACAGTTCTCCGTGGGTTGGGGAGGGCTGTGCGATGCCGTGGCTCGAGAGCTGCGCGATGAA
>JBOHLC010000397.1:0-4260 GCA_050729395.1 Caulobacteraceae bacterium | reverse complement strand
GACCGGGCACATGGGTGACAGTTTTCCTGGTCTGTTCTGGCTGTTCTTCAGCTCGCCCCGGCCGGGGCGAGCTGAAGCGACGCATCTTGGTTCCGGCGCGGTTGATCAGGCCGATGTTCAATCCGGCGAAGCGGACCACGAACTCGCCGCTGTCGATTTCCGCGACGCCCACCGGCTCGGCGGCCAGGGCTTCGCTGACAAAGACTTCCTCGCCGCCCCATTTGATGCAGCCGTTGGCGCGCACGCGGCGCACGGCGTGGTCCGCGTCGTAGCTCGGCTCGCAGATCGCATCCGGATAAGGCCTGGGCGAGCGGCGATGCCGCGAGGCTGGGGTCGTCTGATCCAGCGCCTCGTGCGGCCGCTGATGGTTGAAGTCCTCACAGAAGCGGTCGAACCGGATCTGCTGGGCGCGGGGATCGGCCGCCGGCGGGCGCGCCGTCTCGGCCTTCAAGGTGGCGTGCATCCTCTCGTGACGGCCGTTCTGCTGCGGCTGGCCCGGCTCGATCCTCTCAAGGGCGATGCCCAGCTTCAGCCAATGGGCGGCCAGGCGGGTCAGTCCGCCGGCTCCGGTGGAGGCGAACGGCGGACCGTTGTCGGACCGGATCGCCCTGGGCAGACCCCAAGCCTTGAACAAGGCCTCGGTCACTGGGAAGACGCCCTCGCCGGTCGGCGGCACGATGCGGCAAGCCAGCAGAAAGCGGCTGTGGGCGTCGCTCACTGTCAGCGGATCGCAGCGCGCGCCGTCGGCCGTGCGGAACCAGCCTTTGAAGTCGATGCACCAAAGGTCATTGGCCTGGCGCACGGCCCCGAACGGCTGGCTCTGCGGCAGCGCCGATCGCCGCCGGCGACGCCCGCTCACCAGACCCTCCCGCTTGAGAATATCCCCCACCGTGCTGGCCGCCGGCATGGCCAGATCCGGCCGCAGCCGTCCCAGGTAGGCCACCAGCTTCTTGGGACCCCAACTGGGCCGCGCCAGGCGAACCTCCACCAGAGCCGAAATCACTGCCGCCGGCGTCGACCCAGCTTGACCCAACCGGGCCCTCGATCGCGGCCTGACGCAACCAAGACCCTCCGCCCCATGGCGCCGCATCAGCTCGTAGCCAGCCTGGCGACTCACCCCGAACCCCTCGCACAACTCAGTCATCGACGCCCCACCGGCAAGACGATGGGCGATGAACGCCAGCTTCTCGTCCTCGACACATGCTTCTCTCCACATCGGCAAAGGTCCTCCCTCGCCGACCAGGAAACTGTCACCCATGTGACCGGTCTACTCTGTCGCCTATGTGCCCGGTTCGGACCCGGGGTCCCCCTCCCCCGCTGCGCAGGGGAGGATCTGGCGCCCCCTCACGCATTCTTCAGATACCAGTCGTAGTCGAGGGGGGAGACGATCTCGTTGAAGCGGTCCTGCTCGGCGCGCTTGACGGTGGCGAACATGGAAACGAAGCGCTCGCCGAGATAGGCCTTGAGGGCGTCGGAAGCCGCGAAGAGGTCGACGGCGGCGTACCAGTGGGCCGGCAGGCGCTCGGCGGACGCGGCCGCGGCGGCGTAGCCGTCGCCCTCGACCGGCGGGCCGGGATCGATCCGCCCGGTCAGGCCGTGGTGGACGCCGGCCAGGAGGGCGGCCAGCGCCAGGTAGGGGTTGGCGTCGGCCCCGGCGACGCGGTGCTCGATGTGGCGCGAGGCCGGCGGGCCGGCGGGAACGCGCAGGGAGACGGTGCGGTTGTTGACGCCCCAGGTGGGCGCGACCGGGGCGTAGGAATTGGGCCGGAAGCGGCGGTAGGAATTGGCGCCCGGGGCGAAGATGGCCATGCTCTCGGCCAGCAGGGCTTTGAGGCCGCCGACGGCGTGGCGCAGGGCCGGGGTTCCGTCCGGGGCCGGACTTGCGAAGATGTTGACGCCGGCATTGTTCAGTACACTGACGTGCAGGTGCAGGCCGCTGCCGGAAAGCTCGGCGAAGGGCTTGGCCATGAAGGTCGCCTCGAGGCCATGGCGGGCGGCGACGCCCTTGGCCAGGCGCTTGTACATCACCGCCTCGTCGGCGGCGCGCAGGGCGTCGGGGCCATGGCGCAGAGTGAGCTCGATCTGGCCGGGGGCGTATTCGGAGATGGCCGCCTCGAGCGGCACGCCCTGGGCGTCGGCCGTGGTCCACAGCTCGCGCAGGAAGGGGCCGAAATCCTCCAGCTCGCGCAGGCCGTAGACGCCATGGTGGGTGGGCGGCAGGCCCTCTTTCGGCGCGGCGAGCCGGGGCGGGGTGTTTGGCGCGCGGGCCGGATCGACGAGGTAATATTCCAGCTCGCAGGCGACGACCGGGGTGAGGCCGTCGGCGGCGAAGCGCTCGACGACGCGCGCGAGGACGTGGCGCGGATCGAGGTCGTTTGGCGCGCCGTCGAGTTCGTACATGGAGACGAGGGCCTGGGCTGTGTCGTCTCCCAGCCACGGGGCCGGAACGAGCGTGCCGGCCGCAGGCCAGGCCAGGCGATCGGCGTCGCCGTCTTCCCAGACGAGGCCCGTGGCCTCGACATCGCGCCCGGTGACATCACAGACGAGGACGGAGCCCGGCAGGAAGCGGCCCTGTTCATAGACCGCCATCAGCTCGCTTCGGCGCAGGCGTTTGCCGCGCGGCACGCCGCAAAGGGCGGTGAACACGATCTCGAAGAAGGCGATTTCCGGGTGCGCGTCCAGGAAGGCGCGGGCCTCGGCCGGATCGGCGATCATGGCGCGCGCGCTTTCGGCCCTGGCGTCCACGATGTCTCCCTTGAATCTGTGATCACTCTTTTGGGCGATGACCAGGTGGTGTCAAGGACGGGTCAGAACGACTTGGGCAGGCCCGCGTCTTTCATCACCGAATTCGCTGTCGCCCGGCGTTTCGTGCGTGGGACAGTGAAGGTGCGACCGCTCAGCGGACTGAACCAGATCTCGTGGCTGTCCTTGCCTTGGCGGCGGAACTGGCAGCCCGCGTCCTTCAAGCGGCGCACGATCTCGGGATAGAAGTCTTTCGCCAAAGGCTCAGGCGAGGAGGATGTCGGCCTCGAGACGGACCGTCGGGGTTTGCCGGTCGGCCGTCGGATCATTGGCCTTGATCAGATCAGGCGCCAGGTCCTTCACGATGTCGATGAAGTCGGCGATCGTCTCGGCCTCGACATTGAGGCCTGGTATGTTGTTCTTGGCGTAGAACGCGCCCGCCTCGGCGTCCCAGCGGGCTTCGACGTGATATTGCTTGGCCATCGGCAGGTCCCTAAGCGCGGCTCACAGGTAATGCGCGCCATCGCGCGTGGCAATCGAGGATGATACGCCGTCTGAGTGATCGAACCGCCCCTGGAGAGTTAGTCGCCGACATGAGCGAAGAAAAAAGCCTGGGTCCCCGCTTGCGCGGGGAAGAGCGGAACGGGGGTGGGCGCGGGGCCGAGGGCGAGCATCTGGCGCCGGACCTCAGCTATGGCGGCTATCTGGCCCTGGAGGAGATACTGTCGGCCCAGCATCCGCGCTCGGGCCAGCACGACGAGATGCTGTTCATCATCATTCACCAGGCCTCCGAGCTGTGGATGAAGCTGTCGATCCACGAGCTCGCCGCGGCGCGCGACCGGATCGCGGGCGACGATCTGGCGAGCGCGCTGAAGATGATCGCCCGGGTGGGCCGCATCCAGGCGCAGATGATCCAGTCATGGGACGTGCTGGCGACGCTGACGCCCAGCGAATACCGCCTGATCCGCCCGAGCCTCGGCCAGAGCTCCGGCTTCCAGTCGTATCAGTACCGGATGCTGGACCTGGTGCTGGGCGCGCGGCGGATTGGGGCCCTGGCGGTGCACGACGCGAGCCCGCAGATCCACGCGCGGCTGGAGGCGATGCTGAACTCGCCGAGCCTTTATGACGAGGCGGTGCGCCTGCTGGCGCGGCGGGGCTTTGACATCGAGGCGGCCGTGCTCGAGCGCGACTGGCGAGAGCCTTATGTGGAGAGCCCCTCGGTGGAGGCGGCGTGGCTGGCGGTCTATCGCGATCCCGAGCGGTATTGGGACCTCTATGAGCTGGCCGAGAAGCTGGTCGACCTGGACTATCGCTTCCAGCAGTGGCGCTTCGCCCACCTCAAGACGGTCGAGCGGATCATCGGCGGCAAGCTTGGCACCGGCGGCAGCGAGGGGATGGGCTACCTGGCGCGCGTGTTGGACACGCGTTTCTTCCCCGAGCTGCTCAAGGTCAGGACGGAGCTGTAGGATCCTCCCCCGCATAGCGGGGGAGGGGGACCACGAAGTGGTGGAGGGGGCG
>JBOHLC010000396.1:0-3019 GCA_050729395.1 Caulobacteraceae bacterium | reverse complement strand
TACAGCGCCCGGCCCTACCGCGCGGCGATCGCCGACGCGCTGGCCTGGTTCAAGGCGGCCGGATACGTGCGATGAGCTGGATGCTCGCGATCGCTGGCGTCGGCGCCCTGGCCTGGCTCTGGCTGCTGGCGCTGCGCGGCGGCTTCTGGCTGTGCGCCGAGCGCGATGATCGCGATGTTCCGGCCGAGCCCGTGGCGTGGCCGGCGGTGGTGGCCGTGGTTCCGGCGAGGAACGAGGCCGACGTGGTCGGGCAGGCCATGCGCTCGCTGAGGGCGCAGGACTATCCGGGCGCCTTCCGCATCGTGCTGTTGGATGACGCCAGCGACGACGGCACGGCCGCAGCGGCGCGGAGCGCGGGCGGGACGCATCCGCTGGAGATCATCGCCGGCGCGCCCCTAGTCCGGGGCTGGACCGGCAAGCTGTGGGCGCAGAGCCAGGGCGTGGCGCGCGCGGGCGAGGCCGACTATCTGCTGCTGACCGACGCCGACATCTTCCACGAGAAGGGAAACCTTCGTCGCCTAGTTTCTCGGGCCGAGGCCAAGGGGCTGGTCCTGACCTCGCTGATGGCCCGGCTGACAGTGCGAAGCGGTTGGGAGCGGGTGCTGATCCCGGCCTTCGTCTATTTCTTCCAGATGCTGTTTCCCTTCGCCTGGGTGAACGATAAACGGCGCAAGACGGCGGCGGCGGCCGGCGGCTGCATGCTGGTCAGGCGCGAGGCGCTGGCGGCGGCCGGGGGCCTGGCGGCCATCAAGGGCGAGATCATCGACGACTGCGCCCTGGCACGGCTGCTGAAGGCGCGCGGGCCGATCTGGCTGGGCCTGACCGGCCGCGCGCAGAGCCTGCGGCCCTACGCCAGCCTTGGCGAGATCGCGCGCATGGTCGCCCGCTCGGCCTATGCCCAGCTCGGCTATTCGCCGGTGCTGCTGGCCGGTACGCTCGCCGGCATGGCCATCATCTTCGCCGCCCCGCCGCTGCTTGTCATGTTCGCGCACGGCCCGGCCAGGTGGCTGGCGCTCGCCGTATGGATCGTCATGGGCATTTCGATGCAACCGATGCTGCGGCTCTATCGGCTGTGGGGCTTGTTGGGCGCGGCCCTGCCGCTGGCCGGCGCGCTCTATGGCGCGTTCACGCTGATGTCGGCCGTCCAGTCGTGGCGCGGCGCTGGCGGCCAGTGGAAGGGGCGGGCGCAGGATGCAGTCGGGCTGGCCTCGTGAGCGAGGATCTTTCCTCCGGCAAAGGCCATACCGACGAGAACTTCCCGGTCGCCTCGGTCCTCATCGCCAAGCGCCATCGCCGGGCGATCCTGGACTTCTATACCGTGGCCCGCATGGCCGACGACATCGCCGACCACCCCGCGACCACGCCGGGCGAGAAGCTCGCCCGCCTGGCGGCGATCGAGGCCACCCTGACCGGCCAGGACGACGCCGTCCCTGCCGCCGTCCGCCTGCGCCAGATCATGGCCGCGCGCGGCCTGTCGAACCAGCATATCCTGGACCTGCTGGAGGCATTTCGCCGCGACGCGAAGAAGGCGCGCTACGCCGACTGGGACGAGCTGATGGACTATTGCCGCTATTCGGCCGCGCCGGTCGGCCGCTTCGTGCTCGACGTGCACGGCGAGAGCCGGGCGACTTGGGCGGCGTCGGACGCCCTCTGCGCCGCGCTGCAGGTGATCAACCATCTGCAGGACTGCGGCAAGGATCTGCGCGAGCTCGACCGGGTCTATGTGCCGGCCGACTCCCTCGCCGCCGCCGGCCTGGACGTGGACGCCCTGCGCGCGCCCAGCGCCTCGCCGGCGCTGAAGGGCGTGATCGCCGGCCTGGCCCGCCGGACGCAGGGACTCCTCGACGTCGCGCGCCCGCTGGCCGGCCAAGTGCGCGGCATGCGTCTTTCGCTGGAGATCGGCGTTATACACACGCTTGCGGTCAGCCTGGCCGCGCGTCTGACGAGGCGCGATCCGCTCTCGCAGCGGGTCCACCATCGGCCCGTCGAGGCGCTCGGCGTGGCCTCGTTCGGCGCGTCGGCCGCGCTGCTCACGAGGTTTAGGGGCTCGGCAAAGCCCCAAACCGGCGCCATAGGGACGTAAATGAGTTTCAGCGCCGCCGCCAAGTCCGTCTCCAGCGCGCTGACCCGGGCCTCGGGCAGTTCGTTCTACAGCGCCATGCGCCTGCTGCCGAAATCCGAGCGCGCGGCCATGTTCGCCATCTACGCCTTCTGCCGGCAGGTGGACGACATCGCCGACGAGATCGGGCCGACGGCGGAGGAGCAGCGGGCGCAGCTGGACGTATGGCGGCGGGCGATCGAGAGCCTCTACACCGGCGGGCCGACGGCGCGCGTGCGCGAGCTGGCCGGGCCCACGCGCCATTTCGGCCTGGCCAAGGAAGACTTCCTGGCCGTGATCGAGGGCATGGAGATGGACGTGGCCGGGCCGATCCGGCGGCCGTCGTTTGCCGAGTTCGACCTCTATTGCGACCGGGTGGCCAGCGCCGTCGGCCGCCTGTCGGTCAGGGTGTTCGGCATGGCCGACGAGCCCGGCAAGGAGCTGGCCCATCACCTCGGCCGGGCGCTGCAGTTCACCAACATCTTGCGCGACCTTGACGAGGACGCCGGCATGGGCCGGCTCTATCTGCCCGACGAGGCGCTGAGCGCCGCCGGCATCGAGGGCGACGATCCGCGCGCCGTGCTGGCCCATCCGGCGCTCGATACGGCATGCAAATGGCTGGCGGCCAAGGCGCACGAGCACTATCGCGCGGCCAATGCAGTGTTGAAGACACGGCCGCCGGGGCGCCTGCGCGCGCCCCGGCTGATGAGCGCGGTCTATCGCACGACGCTGAGGCGCATGGAGAAGAAGGGCTGGAAGGCGCCGCGCGAGCGCGTCTCGCTCGGCAAGCCAACGCTCATCTGGATCCTGGCCACCCGCGGCCTCGGCCGCTGAGCCAACAGCCATATCGACCGCCAGTACGTGCCTGTTGATCCTCCCCCGTTCACGGGGGAGGGGGACCCCGAAGGGGTGGAGGGGGCG
>JBOHLC010000395.1:0-11797 GCA_050729395.1 Caulobacteraceae bacterium | reverse complement strand
GACCTTCCGCACCATGGCCGAGAACCTCATCCGTTTCCTGGTCTGGCAGAACCCGCTGACGACGCCGCTCGCGCTGATCGGCGCGGTCGCGGCCGTGAAAGCCGGCGGCGCGCCGCGCGCGCTCATCGCCGGAATCGTCCTGACCACGGCTGCCCTGATCGTCGTCATGCCCTACCAGGGCTATGGCTGGGGCTACCGCTATTGGCACGGACTGCTGGGCTCGTTCGTCCTCATCGCCGCGCTGGGCTGGGGCCGCCTCGGCGAGGCCCCGGGCGCGGTCGACCGGCGGGCCGCGGGCGTCATCTTCGCCGGCATGAGCGCCGCCTCGCTCCTGGCGCTGGCGCCGATCGAGGCGGCGATGGCCGCCACGTTCGTGCGCCCGTACCGCCTGGCCTATGCCGCCATCCAGGCGGCGCCCAGCGAGCTGGTGCTCGTCGACCCGAGAGGCGGCTGGTACGAGAACGATCTGGTGCGCAACGATCCCTATCTCACCAATCGACCGCTGGTCATGCGCGAGCCGAGTTTGACGCGCGCCCAGCTCGCCTGGCTGTGCGCCCACTACCGCATCTCGCTCATGGACGCCGGCGACGCCGCCCGCTTCGGCGTGCGCGGCCGCCCGCTCGCCGGCGGTCTCGCCAGCTGGCGCGCCCTGGGGCTGCCCCCAGCGTGCGGTCGGAACGCGGCGGCGGTCGTCGAGCTGACGCCGCGCCCCGGACCGTCATAATCACGCGGCTTTCCGCGCTATCCGCGGCGGCGGCTCCCGCCGTGCCGCTTGTCGGAGTGCTCGCCGGCCCTCGCGGAGGGGCGCGCGCGTGACTTGCCCGCCAGGCTGGCGCGCAGGGCCGACATCAGGTCGACCACATTGGTGTCTTCCGGTTCGGCCGCGGCGACGGGCTTGTGGCCCTCCAGTTTCTCATCGATCAGCCCCCGCAGCGCTTCCTCGTAGCGGTCGGTGAAGCGCTCCGGATCGAACGAGCTCTCCTTCTGCTCGATGATCTTCTCGGCGATCGAGATCATCGCCGGATCGGGCTTGGCCTCGCCGATCGTCTCGAACAGGGTTTCGGAATCGCGCACTTCGTCCTTGGTGCGCAGGGAGGTGGCCAGGATGCCCTTGCCGCGTGGCTCCAGAGCCATCAGCCGCTCGCGGGTCGAGATGACCACCCTGCCGAGCGCGATCTGGCCGGAGCGGCGCATGGCTTCGCGGATCACGCCGAAGGCTTCCTGGGCCAGCTTGCCGTCCGGCGCGAGGTAATAGGGATTGTCCCAGTAGATGCGGTCGATCTCGTCGGCGGCGACGAAGTGCTCGATATCGATGGTCTTGGTGCTTTCCAGCCGCACCGAGCGGATCTCCTCCTCGCGCAGCAGGACGTAGCGGTCTTTTTCCACCTGATAGCCCTTGACCAGCTCTGAGCGCTCGATCGGTCCGGTGTCCGGATCGGTGGCGATCATGCGGATGCGATTGTTTGTCTTGGGATTGATCAGGTTGAAGTGGACATCGCCGCCGGGGCTGACAGCCGTGTAGAGCGCCACCGGACAGGTGACCAGCGAGAGGCGCAGATGGCCTCGCCAGGTCGGTCTCGCGGAAGTCGCTCGCGCCATGGCGATGATAACGCTCGAGGGCGAAGAGTCTTTCCACGCCGGATCGCGGGCCAACGCCGGCCGTTCAAGCTAGGATCACCAGCCGCCGGAGTCCGCCATGGCCAAACTCGCGACCTATCGGGCGAAACGGGACTTCACGCGCACGGCCGAGCCCGCCGGCGGCGAGGTCGCGCCGTCCACGCATCGGCGCTTCGTGATCCAGAAGCACGACGCCACGCGCCTGCACTTCGACCTGCGCCTGGAGGACGACGGGGTGTTCAAGTCGTGGGCGGTGACGCGCGGGCCATCTCTGAATCCAAAGGATCGGCGGCTCGCCGTGGAGGTCGAGGATCATCCGCTCGACTATGGCGACTTCGAAGGAACCATACCCGAAGGCGAATATGGCGGCGGCACGGTGCAGCTGTGGGACCGCGGCTACTGGGCCCCGGAGAAAGGCTTCGAGAACGTCGCCCGCGCCCTGGCCAAGGGCGAGTTGAAGTTCGTCATGGAAGGCGAGCGGATGCACGGCGGCTGGGTGCTCGTGCGCATGCACGATGACGAGCGGGCGAAACGACACAACTGGCTGCTGATCAAGCACCGCGACGCGGCGTCCGTGAACGGCGACGGGGCGGATATCGCCGGCGAGGACCGCTCGATCGCCTCGGGCCGGACGATGGCGCGGATCGCCGCCGGCAAGGGCCGGGCGCCGACACCTTTCATGACCGCCGCCAGGCGGCCAGCCGCATCGGTCTGGCACAGTGACAAGGCCGACCGCGCCATGCCGGATTTCATCGAGCCGCAGCTCTGCCGCTCGGCCGCCAAGCCGCCCGCCGACGAGGGCTGGGGGCACGAGATCAAGTTCGATGGCTACCGGATGCAGTTGCGGGTGGAAGGCGGCGAGGCGGTCCTGCGCACGCGCAAGGGCCTCGACTGGTCCGACAAATTCCCGGCCACCGCCAAGGCCGCCGCGAAGTTGCCCGACGCCATCGTCGACGGCGAAGTGGCGGCTCTGGACCATACCGGCGCGCCGGATTTCGCCGCCCTGCAGGCGGCCATCGCCGAGGGCAAGACCGACGATCTGATCTTCTTCGCCTTCGATCTCCTGTTCGAGAGCGGCGAGGATCTGAGGCCGCGGCCGCTCACCGAGCGCAAGGCGGGCCTCAAAAAGATGCTCGGGCGCGCGGGCGCGCGCGTGCGCTACGTCGAGCACTTCGTCGCCGCCGGCGAGGCGGTGCTGAAATCGGCTTGCCGAATGCATCTGGAGGGGGTGGTGTCCAAGCGCCTGGACGCGCCCTACCGCTCCGGCCGCCAGGACAGCTGGGTCAAATCCAAGTGTCGCCAGGGCCATGAGGTGGTGATCGGCGGCTGGACGACCACCGACGGCGCCTTCCGCTCGCTAATTGCCGGGGTCAACCGCGACGGCCGCCTGATCCACGTCGGACGGGTCGGGACCGGTTTCGGCCGATCCAAGGTGGATCGCCTCATGCCCAGGCTACGCGCGCTCGCGACGGACGAAAGCCCCTTCCTCGGACCTGGCGCGCCGCGCGGCGGCCCCGCCGTTCACTGGATCAAGCCCGAACTGGTGGCCGAGATCGAATACGCCGGCTTCACCGCCGACGGCTCGATCCGTCAGGCGTCGTTCAAGGGCCTCCGGGAAGACAAGCCGGCGGCCGAGGTCGAGGCGGAAACGCCGGCGCGCGCGGCCGATCTCGCCGAGCCCACGCCCAAGAGGGCCACGGCCGCCTCCACGGTCTCGCCGCGCGGCGCGGCGGTGGTCATGGGTCTCAATATCTCGCACCCGGACAAGGCCCTGTGGCCCGACGTCGGCGGCGCGCCGGTGACCAAGCTCGACCTGGCCCGCTATTACGAGGCTGTCGGCGAGCGCCTGCTGCCCCACATCCGCGGCCGTCCCTGCTCGATGATCCGCATGCCCGACGGCATCGGCGGCGAGCGCTTCTTCCAGCGCCACGCGGGACGCGGTCAGTCATCCCTGTTCGAACAGACCACGGTGTTCGGCGACCACAAGCCCTATCTGCGGATCGACCGCGTCGAGGCGCTGATCGCCGCCGCCCAGATCGGCGCGGTCGAACTTCATCCGTGGAACTGCCAGCCGTTCAAGCCGGAGGAGCCCGGCCGTCTGGTATTCGACCTGGATCCGGCCCCGGATGTCGCCTTCGACGATGTTGTGGCCGCCGCCCGCGAGGCGCGCGCGCGCCTGGAGCCGCTCGGTCTTGTCGCCTTCTGCAAAACGACCGGCGGCAAGGGCCTGCATGTGGTGACGCCCCTGGCCGCCGAGGGCCTCGACTGGCCTGCCGCCAAGGCCTTCGCCCGCGCCTTGTGCCAGGCAATGGCGGCCGACGCGCCGGGGAAGTTCCTCATCAACATGGCCAAGAACCGGCGGGCGGGGCGCATCTTCCTCGACTATCTGCGCAACGATCGCATGGCGACGGCGGTGGCGCCCTTCTCGCCACGCGGGCGGCCGGGCGCGCCGATCTCGATGCCTCTGGCCTGGAGCCAGGTGAGGAAGGGGCTCGATCCGGGGAAGTTCACGCTGCGCGCCGCGCCGGCGCTGATCGAGCGGCTGACCGCCTGGGACGATTATTGCGCGGCCGAGCGGCCGCTCTCCGTGGCCATCGAGCGCCTGAAGAAATTTCAGGGCGCGAGGCGGTAGCCGCCGGCCTCGGTGACCAGGAGATGGGCCGAGCCCGGATCCGGCTCGATCTTCTGGCGCAGGCGATAGACGTGCGTCTCCAGCGTGTGGGTGGTGACGGCGGCGTTATAGCCCCACACCTCGGCCAGCAGCTCCTCGCGCGAGACCGCCTTGGGACCGGCCCGGTAGAGATATTTCAGGATGCTGGCTTCCTTCTCGGTCAGGCGCAGCTTCTTGCCCCGTTCGTCGATCAGCAGCTTGGCCGCCGGCTGGAACTCATAAGGCCCGATGCGGAACACCGCGTCCTCCGAGGCTTCATGGTTGCGCAGCTGAGCCCGCATGCGCGCCAGCAGCACATTGAATTTGAACGGCTTTGTCACATAATCGCCGGCGCCTGAATCCAGCCCCAGGATGGTGTCCGCCTCGCCGGCCGCGGCGGTCAGCATGATCACCGGCGCGTTGACGCCGGCCGCGCGCATCAGGCGCATGGCCTCGCGCCCGTTCATATCCGGCAGGTCGACATCCAGCAGGATCAGGTCGGGGCGCCCCGCCTTGGCCGTGTCGATCCCCTCGGTCGCCGTCGCCGCCGAGGTGGGAGCGAATTCCTGGTGCAGTTCCAGCTGTTCGGACAGGGCCTCGCGCAGCTCGGCGTCATCGTCGATGATGAGGATCGTCTTGCGTCGAGCCATGCAGCGGACCATGCACCGTTTGACACCCCCGCGCCAAGGCTATCACGCCCGCCAATGATCTTCACAGCCTTCGCCGATGGATGGATGGAGCTTCCGGGACGGCTCGCGAAGTGCGCCCTGGGGCCCGCGGGCGTCATCCCGGCCGGCGCCAAGCGCGAGGGCGACGGGGCCACGCCCGCCGGCCTTTGGCCCATGCGGCGGGTGCTGTGGCGCGAGGACCGCGCGCCCGCGCCGGCGACCCGTCTGCCGCTGAGCTCGATCGCGCCGGCCGACGGCTGGTGCGACGCGCCCGGCGATGGGGCCTACAACCGCCAGGTCGCCCTGCCGTATCCGGCGAGCGCCGAGCATCTGTGGCGCGAGGACCGTGTCTACGACGTGATCGTCGTCTTGGGCTACAACGACGCGCCCGTGGTCGCCGGCGCCGGCTCGGCCATCTTCCTGCACCTGACCGGGCCCGACTTTCCGCCCACCCAAGGATGCGTCGCCCTGGCGGGCGGCGATCTTCTGCACCTCCTCGCTCTCGCCCGGCCTGGCGACGCGGTGCGGATCAGCCGCGAACCCAGGGCAGCCTAGTGACGCGCCTGCCTCGGTCCGAACAGGGCCTCGCCCACGCGCACCCGCGTGGCGCCGAAGCGGATGGCCAGGGGGAAGTCGGCGCTCATGCCCATGGAAAGCTCGGCAAGGCCGTTGCGGGCGGCGATCTTGGCCAGCAGGGCGAAATGCGGCCCGGCCGGCTCACCAAGCGGCGGGATGCACATCAGGCCGGCGACGGGCAGACCGTAGTCCATGCGGCAGGCGGCGATGAAGGCGTCGGCCTCCGCCGGAGTCACGCCCGCCTTCTGCGGCTCCTCGCCGGTGTTCACCTGCACCAGGAACGTCGGCGCCGCCCCGACGGCGGCGATCTCCTTGGCCAGCGCCCTGGCCAGGCGCGGCCTGTCCAGGGTCTCGATGGCGTCGAACAGCCGGACCGCGTCGCGCGCCTTGTTGGTCTGCAACGGCCCGATCAGGCGAAGCTCCACGCCGGCCCGCCGGGCTTCCCAGCGTCCGGCCGCCTCCTGGACGCGGTTTTCGCCGAACGCCCTCTGACCGGCGGCCAGCACCGCGGCGACGCGCGCCCAGGGCTGAAGCTTGCTCACGGCGGTGAGGCCGATCGCGGCCGGATCGCGGCCCGCGGCGCGCGCGGCGGCGTCCATCGTCTCCAGGATCGTCCGCCTGGCCTCGGCGGGATCGAACTTTGGCTCGGGCATTGAGCGAAGCTTCGCGGCTGTGGCGGGCGGCGCGGAGGCTAAATCGCCTCGCCGCGCGGCGGAAGGGCCTTCCGCCCCTGCTGCTGTTCACCGATCCGGAACGCACGCCCGATCCTCTCGCCGCCGCCTCCCGCCTGCCAAGAGGCGCGGGCGTCGTCTACCGAGCTTTCGGCGCGCCGGGCGCGGTGGAGGTCGGCCGTGCGCTTGCCCGCCTGTGCCGCCGGCGCGGCCTAGGCCTGCTGGTCGGGGCGGACGTCCGGTTGGCGGCGCGGCTTGGCGCCGACGGCGTGCATCTGCCGGAGCGCATGAGCGGCCGCGCCGGCGACATCCGCGCGCTTCGTCGCCGTTTCCTGGTCACCGCCGCCGCCCACAGCCTGCCCGCCGTGCTCCGCGCGCGCCGCGCCGGCGCCGACGCGCTGGTCATATCGCCGATCTTCGTCAGCGGCAGTCCTTCGGCCGGCGCGCCGCTCGGTCCTCTCGTCCTGGCGAGGTGGGTCCGCCGGGCTGGCGCGTCGGCCTACGCCCTGGGCGGCGTGAATGGCGGTAATGTCGGCAAGCTTGGCATGACCGGCGCGGTCGGCGTGGCCGCGATCGAGGCCCTGGTCAGAACTTGAACACAGTCTCCAGGCGCACGCGAGGGGCCGGCCATTGCGGCTGGCCCATGCGCTGGGTCTCGGGCTGATCGGGCGCGAGGCTGACCGCGCCGCCGATGTGCAGCCTCTTGGTCAGGCGATAGTAGAACCCGGGAGAAACGTCCTTCAGCTCGAGGTCGCGATCCGCGGAGTGCTGCTCGACCCCCAGATTGAGGCCCCAGCGGCCTTTGCTGGGATCCCATTCCAGGGTGCGCCTGGGCGTGGTCGCCGCGCCGCCCAGCGAAGGGGCGGCGAAATCCGAATCCGACACCAGCATGGCCTGGCCTTCCTCGGCGCGCGCGGCAAAGGCGCTCGCGCTCAGGGCGAGCGTTGCGGCGACAGCAATGGCGAGGCCTTGCGGCTTCATGGCGACGCTTCGAACGGCCCCCAACCAATATCGTCCGCTCACACCCGTGGCGGCCTGACCTGACAGGCGATAAAGGCCCGCCGGGCGCGCCAGTCAACCGGCTGGCCGGCGATTCCTTCCTCGCCCCCTTCGATCGTGGCGCCCTGTTGCCGCAGGGTCACGCGCGGGGCTTCGATTCCGATTTGGCGCGACGCCGCGAATGCTATAGAGCCAAACCCTGCCGGGCGGGCGAACTACGCCGAAATGGCGCGATGGGAACAAGGAAAGCGACAGCAATGAGCATGCCGGCGCCGCGCGGCGACATCGGGTGTGGACGGACGGGACGGGTGGCTATTACGCTCTTCGCGGGCGTCGCCGCGCTCGCCCTGGCCGCGTGCGGGGGCCGCATGAACCATCCTTATTCAGTGAAGGGTCATGGCGCGCAGGTTGGGGAGATCGGCGTCAATGGCTATCTGTGGCGCGCGACGCTCGACACCCTGGCCTTCATGCCCCTGCAGTCGGCCGATCCCTACGGCGGCGTCGTGATCACCGACTGGTACGTCAATCCGGAGAAGCCGGACGAGCGGTTCAAGGCCACCGTCTACATCCTCGACACGCGCCTGCGGGCCGACGGCCTGAATGTCAGCGTGTTCCGCCAGGTGAACAACGGCTCCGGCGGCTGGGTCAACGCGCCGACTGCGGCCCAGACCTCGATCGACATCGAGAACGCCATCCTTACCCGGGCGCGGGAGCTGCGGCTTTCCAACCTGAAGGGCTGAGGCCCTTTAGGCCCATGCCCCGTTACGATCCCAAAGAGGTCGAGCCGAGATGGCGCGCCGCCTGGGAACAGGCCGGCGTCGATCGCGCGTCCGACGATTCGGACCGGCCGAAATACTACGCGCTGGAGATGTTTCCCTATCCGTCCGGCCGGCTTCACGTTGGTCACGCGCGCAACTACGCCATGGGCGATGTCAACGCCCGCTTCCGCCGCGCGCGCGGCTACAATGTCCTCCATCCCATGGGTTGGGACGCCTTCGGCCTGCCGGCGGAGAACGCGGCCGCCGAGCGCGGCGTCGACCCGCGCGCCTGGACGCTCGGCAACATCGATGTCATGCGCGAGGAGCTCAAGCGCCTGGGTCTTTCCATCGACTGGTCGCGCGAGTTCGCCACCTGCGATCCGGAGTATTATGGCCGCCAGCAGGCCTGGTTCCTGAAGCTTTGGGCGCGCGGCTTGGCCTACCGCAAGGAGGGCGTGGTCAACTGGGATCCGGTCGACATGACCGTCCTGGCCAACGAGCAGGTGATCGATGGCCGCGGATGGCGCTCGGACGCGCCGGTCGAGCGCAGGAAGCTGACGCAATGGTTCCTTCGCATCACCCGCTATGCCGACGAATTGCTCGAGGGCCTGGCGAGCCTCGACCGCTGGCCGGACAAGGTCCGCCTGATGCAGGAGAACTGGATCGGCCGCTCGCGCGGTCTGGACCTCACTTTCGACTTCGCCGGCGCGCCGCCGGACGGCCTCGGGCGAGGCGTCGAGGTCTACACCACGCGGCCCGACACATTGTTCGGCGCGAGCTTCGTCGCCGTCGCGCCCGATCATCCGCTGGCCGAGCGGCTGGCGTCGGCCGACCCGGCCGTCGCCGCCTTTCTGGTCAAGTGCCGCCGCGGCGGCACGTCGGAGGCCGAGATCGAATCGGCCGACAAGCTCGGCCTCGACACCGGCCTGCGCGTACGTCATCCGTTCGATCCGGACTGGCTGCTGCCGGTGTGGATCGCCAACTTCGTGCTCATGGACTATGGCGCGGGGGCGATCTTCGGCTGCCCGGCGCATGACCAGCGCGACCTGGAGTTCGCCCGCAAATATGGTCTGCCGGTCAAGCCGGTGGTCCTGCCGGCGGGGGCTGATCCGGCGACGTTCGACGTGAAGGCCGAGGCCTGGACCGGGCCTGGGCGGATCTTCAATTCAGGCTTCCTCGACGGTCTCGACGTGGAGGGGGCCAAGGCCGCCGCGATCGCCCGCGCCGAGCGCGACGGACATGGCAGGGGGGCCGTCGTCTACCGCCTGCGCGACTGGGGCGTCTCGCGCCAACGCGGCTGGGGCTGTCCCATACCGGTGATCCACTGCCCGTCATGCGGCCTGGTCGGCGTGCCGGAGGAGGACCTCCCCGTCCGCCTGCCCGACAGCCTCGATTTCAGCCATCCTGGCAATCCGCTGGCCCGCCACCCGACGTGGAAGCATGTGGCCTGCCCGACGTGTGGCGCTCCGGCCGAGCGCGAAACCGATACCCTCGACACCTTCGTCGATTCCTCATGGTACTTCGCCCGCTTCCCCGATCCGAAGGCCGCCGCGCCGATCGGCCCCGCGGCGAACCACTGGCTGCCGGTGGACCAGTATGTCGGCGGCATCGAGCACGCCGTCCTGCACCTGCTCTACGCCCGCTTCGTCACCCGCGCCCTGCGCGACGAGGGAATGCTCGAGGTCGATGAGCCCTTTGCCGGCCTTTTCACCCAGGGCATGGTCACTCATGAAACCTATCGCCGGCAGAACGGCGAATGGGTCCAACCGAAGTCGGTCACGATCCTCGCCGAGGGCGCAACCCGGCGCGCCAGGGACGCCGCCACCGGCGAGCCGCTGATCATCGGCGACGCGGAGAAGATGTCGAAGTCCAAGCGCAACGTCGTCGCGCCGGGCGATATCGCCGATTCCTACGGCATCGACGCCACGCGCCTGTTCGTGCTGTCGGATTCGCCTCCCGACCGCGACGTGCAGTGGACCACGGCCGGAGTCGAAGGCGCCTGGCGCCTGGTGAACCGCATGTGGGCCGAGTTCGACTCGCAGCCCCAATCCGCCATGGCTGATGGGGGCGACGGTGATCGCGCCGCGGTGGATCTGCGCCGGGCGACGCACAAGACGATCAAGGCGGTCACCGAGGCCCTCGACGGCTTCCGCTTCAACAGCGCCATCGCGCGCATTTACGAGCTGGTCGGCGAGCTGCGCGGCGCGCCGGCCAAGGGGGCTTCGACCGGCTTGATCGCCGCCCGCGCTGACGCCCTGAACGCTCTGGCGCGGCTGGTCGCCCCGTTCGCCCCGCACCTGGCCGAGGAGGGCTGGCGGCGGCTGGGCGGCGAAGGACTGGTGGCCCTCGCGCCTTGGCCGGTCTACGATCCGGCCCTGACCGAGGACGAAGAGAGGATTCTCCCCGTTCAGATCGACGGCAAGCGGCGCGGCGAGGTGCGCGCGCCGGCCGGCGCCTCGGAGGACAGGGTGCGCGAACTGGTTCTGGCCGATCCGGACATCGCCCGCCGGCTGGAGGGCGTGACCGTGCGCAAGCTGATCGTGGTCAAGGACCGCATCGTCAATCTGGTGACCGGATGAGCGGCCCGCGCCGCCTGTGCTGGCCGGCCTTGCTTGGCGCGGCGTGCTTGGCCGTCGCGCTTGGCGGCTGCGGCTTCACCCCGCTTTACGCCACGCCCGGGCTGTCGAAGAACCTGTCCTCGGTCGAGGTTGTCGCCCCGGACGGCCGCGTCGCCTTTCTCGTGCGCGAAGCCCTCGATGACGATCTGGCGCGCGACAAGAGCGACGCCCCAGCGTGGCGGCTCAACTTCACCGTGGGCCAGACGCGCGATCCGCGCGGTCTGACCATCAACGACTATGCCCAGCGCTATCAGGTCGGCGTCATCATCATCTACACCCTGACCAATGTCGCCAGCGGCCAGGTCGTTCACAGCGGCCGCGTGGTCAGCGAGGTCAGCTACGACTCGGCCAACGATCCCTATGCCGGCATCGCCGCCCGCCAGGATAGCCAGCAGCGGGCCGCCTCCGACGCCGCGCGCAAGATCGAGATCGAGTTGGCCGCCTGGATGGCCGGCAACGTTGCTCGCAATCCGTAGCCGCCGGTGATCCTTCGTCGTCGGCCGGACATCGAGCGTTTCCTGAAGGCGCCAGGCGCGGCCTACCGCGCCGCCCTGATTCACGGCCGCGACCTGGGCGTCGTGCGCGAGCGCGCCGCCGAACTGGCCGGGCGTCTGACCGAGCGTCCGGACGATCCCTTCGACACCGCCCTGCTGACCGAGACCGACCTGGAAAGCCAGCCGGCGCGCCTGGAGGAGGAGTTGGCGGCTGTCTCCATGATCGGCGGCCGGCGGCTCGTCCGCCTGCGCCTCGCCGAGGGCGTTCGCGCGGAGCGCACCGCCAACGAGGCGCTCTCCGCTCATCTCGAGGGCCGGCTCAATCCGGAGGCCTTCCTGCTGATCGAGGCCGGCGACCTTGGTCGCGACTCGGGGCTGCGCAAACAGGCGGAGAAGGCCGAGGGCTGCGTCGCCATCCCCTGCTACGAGGACGAGCCGGGCGATATCGTTCGTTTCACCCGCGAGGCGCTGGCGGCCGAGGGTCTTGGCCTCACGGCCGAGGCCCAGCAGTTGTTCGCCGCCCGCCTGCCGCATGAGCGCGGCGTCGCCCGCCAGGAGATCGAGCGCCTGATCCTCTACCTGGGGCCCGGGAGCGGGACGACGGCCAGTGCCGAGGCGCTCGAGGATTTCCTGGGCGTCGAGCCCGAGGCCTCCCTGGGCGACGCGGCGAGCGACGCCTTCGGTGGCCGGCTGGCCTCGGCCCAGGCGGCCCTGCGCCGCGCTGCGCGCGAGGGGCTGGGCGGGGC
>JBOHLC010000394.1:0-1807 GCA_050729395.1 Caulobacteraceae bacterium | reverse complement strand
CGCTGGTCCTGTTCGCACCCATCGACGAAAGAGCCACCACCCGCGGCGGCGCTGACTTGGTGAGCGCCTCGACATAGTTCGCGATCACGCCTTTGGCTTCCTTGTAGTCGGGCGAAGGCGCCCACACGGCCTGCAACATGACAAACGCGCCTTCGACGCCATTGAGCGCCCGCTCGATGGCCGCCGCGTCGTTCCAATCGCCGTCAACCAGTTCCACGCCCTGTTTCGCCCAGCGTGACGCCTTCTCGCGATCGCGGACCAGGGCGCGGACTTTCTTGTCCCGCGCCAACAGATGTTCTGCCGTTGCGCCGCCGACTTTTCCTGTGATTCCCATTACTAGAAACATGTGTTTTCTCCTGAGGTTGAGGCCCCCCGTTGGTTCAGCGGCTGCGCGGCAGAATCGCCCGGATACGGGGATCGCGCAGGTAGAGCCCGCCCCATGTCATCGCGCCCAGAAGCAGGCTGATGATCTCCGGCGGCGAGCCCAGCTCACCGATGCGGACATGGGCGCTGATGGCGCCTCCCAAAAAGCCCGTCACCAGGACCGCGCCGAGGACGGCGGTGGCTGGGATGGCGTAAAGGATGGCGCAGCCGAGTATGATCGGACCCACGACACGGGTCAGGTCCATCGCGAACCCGGTTTCCCGCAACATGCTCGCGATCTGCGCCGGCAAGAAAAGCTGAATGGCGCCGTCCGCCACCAGCGCGATGACGACGACCGCGCTCATTGCCCGGCCGACCCACGGGGCGGGATGCCAGGTCATGCTTTGGGGCGCCTGATGCAGCTTCATGGTTTCGGTCACTTGTCATTCTCCGAAGGGGTGATCTCGCGTTCGCAACGATCTACTGTGCCCCGCATTCATGATAAAGCCCGTCGAAATGAACTCACTGTTCTCCGCAAGGGGAACAATAACCGAGGCGCGAAAATGCAGAATCTCGAACCCCTCCTCATTTTCGTAACGGTCGCGGACATGGGCAGCTTCACCCACGCGGCCGATAGCCTCGGCATCCAAAAGGGCAGGGCCTCAACGGCGGTCCGGAAGCTGGAAGAAGATGTCGGTGTCAGGCTTCTGCACCGGACGACACGCAGCGTGCAGTTGACGGAAGACGGACGCGCATTTCATGCCCGCGCCCGCGATCTGCTTGCTGAAGTCGATGACCTGCACTCGATGTTCGCAGGCGACCGAGTGGCGCTTCGCGGGCGTCTACGGGTCGATCTTCCGACCGAGGTGGCGCGCATGACGATCGTGCCGGCCTTGCCGGATTTCATGGCGGCTCACCCGGAGCTGGAGCTGGAGCTGTCGAGCACGGACCGGCAAGTCGATCTGGTTCAAGAGGGGTTCGACTGTGTATTGCGGCTTGGAACCATACGGGACGAGACGTTGATCGCCCGCCCGCTGGGCCTGTTGCGCATGGTCAACGCCGCCAGTCCCGCCTATCTGGCGCGCAATGACGTGCCTCGGTCGCTGGAAGATCTCCGGCGTCAGGGACATCGGACAATTCATTTTTCGACAATGCTGGGCGCAAGACCCATTGGATGGGAATATCCGCACGACGGCAGCTACGCGACACTTCAATTGCCAGGTGCGCTACACGTCAACAGCGCGCAGACCTACGAGGCCGCCGCCCTCGCCGGCCTTGGCCTGATTCAGGCGCCACTCTTGGGGATTGGCCAGTACCTGGAGAGTGGAGCGCTGGTGGAGGTCATGCCCGATTTTCGTCGCCGGGCGCTCCCCGTGTCCCTCGTCGTGGCACATCGAAGCAACCTGTCGCGCCGGGTCCGCGCATTCATGAAATGGATCGAAGT
>JBOHLC010000393.1:0-32470 GCA_050729395.1 Caulobacteraceae bacterium | reverse complement strand
AGGCCGACCTTGCCCACCCGCTTGCGCTGCCGCTGGTACGTCTCCGCCGTCGCGCTCAACTGTGTCTCCCCGAATGCCGCGCCCCGAATCGCCGACAATGGCCGCAAGCCGCCCGCGCCGTCACGTGAATTGACGTCAACGTTTCGCGCGCGTGTGGGCGCGGTCGACTCAGGTGAGCTGGCGGCGGGGCCTCTACGCCCGCGCGGGGATCTGCGCCGGCAGGTCGAGGTAGGCGCACGTCAGGCAGCTCTTCAGCCGCACCGGCTGGCCGACCACGTCGATCCTGGGGTAGCGCTGCATGATCTCTTCCCAGACGACGCGCAGCTGCATCTCGGCCAGCCGGTTGCCGACGCAGCGGTGGATGCCGAAGCCGAACGAGAGGTGCTGCCTCGGTCGCTCGCGCTCGATATTGTAGCGGTTGGGCTCGTGGATCACCTCGTCGTCGCGGTTGCCCGAGACGTACCACATCAGCACCTTCTCGCCGGCCTTCATGGTCTTGCCATGCATTGTGACGTCTTCCTTGAGCGTGCGGCGCATATAGGCCAGCGGCGTCTGCCAGCGGATGGTCTCGGACACCATGGCCGGGATCAGCCCCTGGTTCTCGCGGAGCTTGCGGAACTGATCGGGGTTTTTGTTAAGCGCATAGATGCTGCCGGAGATGGTGTTGCGCGTGGTGTCGTTGCCGCCGACGATCAGGAGGATCAGGTTCCCCAGATACTCCATCCGGTCCATGTCCTTCGTCGATTCGCCATGGCAGAGCATGGAGATCAGATCGTTCTTGGGCGGCGCGTTCACCCGCTCGTTCCATAGGCGCAGGAAATAGTCGGCGCATTCGAACAGCTCGGCGCGGCGATCTTCCTCGGTCTCCACCAGGCTGTACTCGGTGCCCACCGGCGTTGTGGCTACGTCCGACCAGCGGGTCAGCTTGCGCCGATCCTCCCACGGGAAATCGAACAGGGTCGCCAGGGTCATCGTCGTCAGCTCGATCGACACCTTGTCGACCCAGTTGAACTCCTCGCCCACCGGAACCTCGTCGAGGATCTCCGCGGCCCGCTCGCGGATGACCGGCTCGAGGTTCATCAGATTGTGCGGACTGACGATCGGGCTCACCGTCTTGCGCTGGGCGTCGTGCTTGGGCGGGTCCATGGCGATGAACATCGGCAGCTTGAAGTCTTCTTCGCCGTCGAAGACGGTGATCGCCGGCTCGGAGGAGAAAACCTGGTGGTTGGTCTCCACGGCCATGATGTCGTTGTACTTGGTCACCGACCAGTAGGCCCCGATACCCTCCTCCGGCTCGACCGAGTAATGCACCGGATCCTCGGCCCGCAGGCGCTCGAAATAGGGCCACAGGGTGTCGTCGCGGAACGGAACCGGATCGATCGGATTGATCTCCTCCAGCGGCATGGAATAGGCCCGTTCGCGCGCCGCCCGCCGGATGTCGCTGCCCGCGTCGTCCATGTCTTTAATCTCCATCGGAATTTCACTGACGGCGGCGTCATCTTTGCGCCCGGGCCGTCCGCGCGGCAAGTCCGATTCTGATCGCTGTTAAGATCGCGCCCAGGATCGCGAGGATCTCGCCAGGAAACCTCCCCGCCACCTCGCCCGTTTTCTTCCCTGTCGGGGCGGCGCGCGGCTCCGGCGGCGCGTCCGTCATGGCGATAGCAATGCGAAGGAGCCTCTGATGACTCGCCATCTGCCCGCCCTCCTTGGGGCCAGCTTCCTGTTAGCGGCGGCGGCCGGCGCGGCCGGCGCGCAGCCCTACGACTACGGAACCTCCGACGTTGGAGGCGTGACCGTCTACGCCCCGCGCGTTGTCGGCCGCTCGACCATCGGCGCGCCGATCGTGCTCGCGCGGGAGAGCCGTTTCGTGCGCGTCGACGACCTGAACCTGGCGACCGGCTGGGGCGCGCACGTGTTGCGCAACCGCATTCACCAGGCGGCGCGCGAGGCCTGCGACGATCTCGACGCCCGCTATGGCGGGACCGAGGACCGCGCGCCTGACAACTGCGTGCGCGGCGCTGTCCGGGCCGCGATGTACAACGTCGAGTACCAGATCGGCTACGCCCCTCCGGCTTGGCCCGGCTACTACTGACCGACTTCCATGGTGCGGCAACAGAGCGCGCTGACAGCGCCGCCGTGATCTTCTAGACTCCCTGCCCAGCCGGCGTCGGTGGCTTGTCGCGACAGCGTTCGATTCGCCGCGTGGTTGTGTGTTGGTCAGTGGGGTGGCGATGAGACGCGTATTGTTGGCCGCGACGGCGGTTCTGGCCCTGGCGGCGGCCGTCCGAGCCGATCCCCTGGATGATGCGAAAGCTGGTCTCGCGGCGCTCGACAAGGGCGACGACGCGGCCGCGATCCGGCTCTTCACCCAGGCGCTGGACGCAGGGAGTCTCAGCCGTTCCGACGAGGAACTGGCCCACGTCAAGCGGGCCGAGGCCTTTCTCGCCTCCGGCGAGGCCGGCAAGGCGCTGGCCGACGCCAACCGGGCCCTGGACATCGATCCGCGCGATGCCGAGGCGGTGGCGGCGCTCGGCCGCGCCCAGGCCAAGCTCAATCCGGCTCCCAAGGCGCCCGTCGAGCCGGGCGCGTCCGGCGCCTCGGCCTATGACCATGTCCTGGCCAGGTACGAAGCGCAAAAGCAGGCGGACGCCGACGCATATGCCCAAAGGGTCGCGGCCTATGACGCAAAGGTTCGGGCCCAGGAAACCACCCAGGAGGCCGAACTGGCCGCTTGGCGCGCCGACGTGCTGGCGTGCAAGGCGGGGGACGTCTCAAAGTGCGGCAGCGCCGCGCAGGGCGGCTCGGCCGGAGCGGCCCAGACCGCGGCGGCCTCCACCGACAATCCGGTGGCCGCTGCCTGGTTCCACTCGGTGTACAGCGGCAACACGATCATCGCCACGCTCGCCAGGCCCACGTCCAGCCGTGTCAAGTTCATCGCCGCGGACAGCGCCTGGGACTGCGCCGGAACGACCTGCGTGGCCAGCGACGCGCCCGACACCGCCAAGAGCGTAGACGGCTGCGCGGCCCTGGCCAGGCAGGTCGGCCGTGTCGCCTCCTATGTGGCGGACGCCACGGCGCTGGACACGACGGAGTTGGGACGCTGCGACTCCCAGGTATCGACGGCATCCCGCTAGGGGACTTCCACGGTGCGGCAACAGAGCGCGCTGACATGGCGAGCGACTTCTCCTAGACTCCTCGGCCAGCCGACTCGGCGGGGTTCAAGAGCGTTCCATCGCCGCATGGCAGTACAGGGTCCAATTGTGAGATGGCGATGAGACAGGTTTTTTTGGCCGCCACGGCGGCGATCGCGTTGGCCGCGGGCGTCGCCCGGGCCGGTCCGCTCGATGACGCGAAATCCGGGCTGGCGGCCCTCGACAAGGGCAACAACTTGGTGGCGATCCGCCTCTTTACCCAGGCGCTGGACTCCGGGCGCCTGACCCGCTCCGACCAGGAGCTGGCCCACGTCAAGCGGGCCGAGGCCTATCTGGCCAGGGGCGATGGCAAGCTGGCCGAGGTGGACGCCAACCAGGCGCTGGACATCGACCCGCGCGACAGCGAGGCCGTGGCCACCCTCGACCGGGCCCACGCGCTGCTCAATCCCGCGCCCGCCGCGCCCAGGCAGGCGACTGCCTCGGCCTCGGCCGAGTATCAGGCGGCCATGGCCAAGTACGACGCCCAGAAGAAGGCCGATGCCGACGCCTACGCCCGGCAGGTCACCGCCTACGACGACAAGATCAAGGCGCAGGAGACCAAGCACGAGGCCGAACTGACCGCCTGGCGGGCCGACGTCGAGGCGTGCAAGGCGGGCGACGCGACCCGCTGCGGGACGCCGGCGCCGACCCAGACGGCTCAGGCCGCGCGCCCCGCCGTCGCGCCCAAACCGACCGTCACCGCGGTCAAGACCGCGCCCAAGCCGGTCAAGCCGCGCGCGCCCCTGCCGCCGCCCGAGCGCCCAGTCATCTACTGACCGCCTCTCCCCCGGGGGTCGGCCGAAGGCCGGCCCGAGGGCCAGCTCAGGGAAAGGTCGAGACGCGCCTTGCGGGCGCGTCCGGATGAGGGCTTAGAAAAGTTCGCCTAGGCTATTGTTCGAAGCCGGCCGCGGTCTTGCGGCCGCGCGCGGGCGTCTTGACTGGGGCCGAGGCGTCGTCATTGGCCGGAGGCGCCGCGGCGGCTGGCTTCTTCTTGCGCGCGGGGGCCTTGGCGGCCGCCTTTCGGGGCGCGGGCGTCTTGGAGACCGCCGGCATGGCCTGGGCGGCAGGCGCCGCCTCTGCCGCGGCCGCCGTTTTGCGCGCCCTGGCCGGCTTCTTGACGGCGACGGGCGCCGCGGCCTCGGTCAGTAGTGGCGCGGGCTCCGGCGCCGGTTGCGGCGCGGCCACGTGCTCTGGGTCCGCCAAGGCCGACGCCAGGGTCGCGGCCATTGCGGGTTTGCGCCGGCGGGGCGGGCGGAAGGCGACGAAGCCGGCGATCAGGGCCAGGACGGCGGCGACGCCGCCGCCGATGATCCATGTGTTGGCCGGAATGGCCTCCACGGAACTGGCCGCCGATGCGACAGCCGCGGGCGTCGGGGCCGGGCTCGCGACCGGCGTCGCTACCGGGGCGGAGGCTGGCGCCGCGGCCGGAACCGCTGCGGCCGCCGGCGCGGCGGAGAGATCAGCGGCTTTCGCTTCCCGCAGCTTGTTCGCTTCGGCGCGCGCGGCCGCCTTGGCCTTTGCCGCCTTGGCCTTGGCCGCGGCCGGCTTGGCCTTGGCCGTCTTGGCGGCCTTGGCCGGCTGCAGCTGGTCACTGAACTGACGCTCAGCCGGCGCCTGGCCGAACTGGCGGCCGGCGTCCTGCGCCAGCGCCGGCGTGGCGGCCGCGGCGGCCAGCAACAGCGCCGCATAAGTCAGACGGAGACGCGTCCCGCGCACCCCGAGCGAATACCTTGATGTGATCATGACGCCCCCGTGTCGTCAAAACACCCGTGACGACGCCGGATAACCCTGTTGCTCGCGTTTCCCACCGTCAAGCGGGCCACGCCAGTGGATAAAATGTCGCAGGCGAAGGTCTTGCCCTGTTCGGCCCAGTCTATCGCCCGTGGAACACTGGCGCGCGCTTCTCGACGAAGGCCGCGACTCCCTCCTTGTGATCTTCGCTGCGCATGAGTTTACGAATGGTTTCGATCGCCCAACCGCCCATTTCGCGCGTTTCGGCATGGACGCCGCGTCGCAGACCTTCCTTCATGTAGCGCAGGGCCAGCGGAGCATTTTCGGCGATGCGCGCGGCGAGCGCGCGTGCCCGGTCCATCAGTTCGGCGTGCGCGACCACCTCGGAGACGAAGCCGATGCGCAGCGCCTCGGCCGCGTCGATGACATCGCCTGTAAACAGAAGCTCGGCCGCCTTGGCCGGGCCGACGATGGCCGGCAGGAGGGTGAAGCCGCCGACGTCGCAGGTGAGGCCGCGCTTGATGAACAGCTCGGCGAAGCGGGCGCGGTCCGAGGCGATGCGGATATCGGCATATGTCGCCAGCTCCATGCCCCAGCCGACCGCCGCCCCGTTGACGGCGGCGATCAGCGGCTTGTCGCATTCCAGCGCCGCCACGGCCGCCGGCGTCGGCCGATGGCGTACAACGGGCGAGTCATCGCTCGGCGGGCGCGGGGTCGCCATCAGTTCGATGACATCGTCGCCCGAGCAGAAGGCCGGGTCGGTCCCGGTGACGATCACGCACCGCGCCGCCGGATCGCGCACCGCCCGCCGCAGCAATTCCTCCAGCCGCTCGTAGGCCTCGAGGTTGAGCGCGTTGCGCTTCTCGGGCCGGTTCAGGGTGATCGTCGCCACCCCGGCGGCGGTCTCGTAAAGGACGCTGTCGCTCATGGCTCCGTCTCCCTCGCCCAGCGCGGCGGTCGGGCGGCAAGCGGCCGCCCGACGCGGGGCTTAGCGCCGGCTGGCCTTGGCCAGCTTCTCAATGGTCTTCTCCAGCCGCGCGAACCCGGCGGTCATGCAAGCCATGATCGCCTCGGCGTCGGCGCTGGGCGCGTCGTTACCTCGGGCCTCGTTTTTCCTGCGGCCGCCCTCGCGCACGGCGTCATAGGCGTCACGCAGGCGTCGCTCGCTGTCCTTCTCCTCGGCGATGTACCAGTTCATCAGATTGACGGTCATCTGGTCGAAGTCCCCCTCGGCCATGCGGCGGCGAATCTCGGCGAACGGATCGGTCGCGTCCTCGCGTCGGCTCGGGACCTTTTCGAGGTCGCCGATACGCGGATCGCCGAGCTTGGCCAGCTGCGCGTCCGCGCGCGGATCGTGCTTGGGCCTCAGCGAATAGCCAAGCTCGGCGATGCGACGGCAGAATACCTCGCCGTGACTGCGTTCGCGCGCCGCCACCAGTCGCAAGGTGCGGGCCAGTTCCTCGTCGGGAGTCGCCTTGGCCCACGCGTCGAGAAACTCACCGGCCGCGCTTTCGGCGAGCGAAATGGCATTCAGCAACCCAAGATAGCTTGGCTTTTCGGTCGTCGTGGTGGTGGCCATGGCCCCGTATCTCCCGCTGTCGGTTCGGCGGGACGACGCTACGCCTCCTGGCGCGCCGGCGGCAACACGTTACCATGCGACCCCCATCGCGGGATTGAGCTTCGTCTCAAGCGCCTAGGTCGTCGACGTGCGGGCTCGCGACCTCAGTCGCCGTAGAATCGCCCCGCCGCCCAGCACGAGGACCAGCAAGAGCGCCAGCGCCACCGCGCCCGCCAGCGCCGGCAAGATCAACGCGGCGCCGGCCAGGACCGCCGTCACCCCATCCTCGACGAGCGAGATGAAGGGGTTGGCGAGGCCGGCGGTGGTCATCGTGCTGACCGCGCGCGTGCCGCTCTGCGCGGCGTGGAAGGTGAGCGCCGTCGGAACGCCGATGATCAGGCCGGCGATGGCGGCCGTGGTCGGATCGAGATGGCTGAAGACCGCGCCGGCCGCCAAGGCGCCGGCCAGCGGTCGGGTGACCGTGCCCACGACGGCCAGGCCATGGTCGACGATCGGGATCTTGTCGGCGGCCAGTTCGACGACGGTCGCCGCGCCGAGGGCGACCAGGGCCGTGTTGGAGGCGAGCCACTGGACGTGCGGATTGATGGTCACGCCGAACAGGCCGAAGCGCGCGGCGACGGCCAGCATAAGGAGCGGCAGGAAGGTGCGCAGGCCCGTGGACGCGGCCAGTCCAAGGCCCATGAGCGCGGGCAACACCCAGGTTTCCATTGGCGACAAGCCTTGCCGACCCGGTCAGGTCGGGTCCGCCGCAACATAGCCTTGGATTGAGGTCCCGTCGAAGCGCTGCTTTCAGCGGATCCGGCGCGTATCTGGCCGTTCCTCCGGCGCCAGCTCGCGCAGCTCGCCGAGCCACGGCTCGTAGCGGCGCCAGCGCTCGACCGAACTCCTATAGATCGGCTGGCGCGCCTGCCACAGGCTGGCGGTGGTCACCCGGCGGCGGTTGTTCTGCGGCGAAAGGCACGCCTCGTCCCAGGGAAGGCCGCAAGCCGCGACCAGCCGGCGCGTATGCGGTTCGGGATCGGCCACCAGGGCCTCGTAATCGACCTCGATCAGGCGGTCCGGCGGCAGCACCTCACGCCAATGGTCCATCAGGCGCTGGTACTGGCGATAGAAGGCGAGCAGCGAACGGCGGTCGCCGGCGAAGTCCATGGCCGCCTCGAAGCTGGTGGAGAAGATCGACAGGCAGGTGTCGATCGGGTGGCGCCGGCAGTGGACGAACATCGCTCGCGGCAGGGCGCGGTGGATGACGCCGAGCAGGCCGAAGTTGAAGGGCATCTTGTCGGTCACCCGCTCTGCGTCGGGCGAGATGTTCCGAAGCGTCGTCAGATAGTCACTGGCCACGGCCTCCAGTTGATCCTCGGAGAGGCCGAGCAGATCGTCGCCCCGACGATCGCGATCGGCCCAGAAGGAGAGTTCCCCACCGGCGGCCACTCGCGCGTGGCTCGACAGGATCTGCTCCACCAGCGTGGTGCCCGAGCGCGGCATGCCCACGATCAGGATCGGCGTCGCGTCGGAGACGCCGACCGCCGCGTCGAAGCTGCTTCGCGGCGTTTCGGCGATCAACCGATCTACGCGCGTGGCCAGCGCCGCGCCGTCGAAGGCCGCAAATTTGGCACGAATCTTGTTGGCGGCGTCGAAATGCCGGATCGCGGCGCCGTAGTCGCCGATATCGTCATGCGCCTTGCCGAGGGCGAAGTGCGTGACCTGGCGCTGAAGCGGCGTGAGCATGGGCCTGGCCAGCGCGGCGTTCATGCGTCAGATCACAGGCAGATCGGCCCGGGTGAACTTGCGGTTCGTCGCCATGGCGTACCAGCAGATGATCATATCAGGGGACAGGGTCGCCGCCTGCTCGAGATGGGCGGCCGCTTCGGCCGTCTCGCCCGACTGCGCCAGCAGGTGTCCGAGATAGGCATGCGCCCGCGCGTTTGTCGGCTCGTCCATCGCGATCTGACGAAGGATCACCAGGGCTTCGGCGGTTGCGCCCTCGGCGTCCATCGCGCGCGCTTCGTTGATCCGCGCCCAGGTCGATCCCTCGGTCTGCCCGGCCACGGCGCGAAAGGCCCCCGCGGCCTCGCTTCGATGCCCGCTCGCCAGATAGAGATCGCCCAGGCGCGATTGCGCCGCCTGCAAGTCCGGCTTGAGTTTCACCGCCGCCTCGTAGGCTGGGAGGGCCCGCTCGGGCCGCCCGAGGTTGTCGAGAGCGAAGCCGAGATTGTATTGCGCGCTGGCGAGTTCCGGATCGAGGCGGGCGGCGGCGGCGAACGCCTCGGCAGCCTCTTCGATACGGCCCAGGGCCAGCAGCGCTATTCCTAGGTCGTGATGCGCGTCCGCCCTTGTCGGATCGAGCGTCACCGATCGGGCGAGCAGCGGCGCGGCGCGGGCAGGGCCGCCTTGGTTGATCAGCCGCGTGCCTTCGATGGCCAGCCGCCGGGCTTCCCGGGTTCGCGCCGCGCCGGCCGCCACGGGGGCCTTCGACAGATGGGATTTCGGGGGCTCGTTGTCCGTCAACAGCGCGTGTTCGCGGGAGGAACGCGGCGCGCTGGGCGCGGCCGGCGGTTCGGGTCGCGGCGGCTTGGGGACGATCGGACCGCGCCCCACTCCACGCGCGCCGGGATCGAACACACTTTTTTTACGCATGACCGGACACTTTCGATAAGAAATCCGCTTGCAACTTGGACCAAACTATGGCCATATTTCAGCGAGGTTGTCATATTGGTGGGCGTACGCCCTTGAGTCTTAAGAGGAAGGGACCAAAAGCAATGGCTCGCAAGACCCTGCTCATCGCGGCAGCGGCGGCCGCGCTTGGCGTGATCGCGGTGCCTGCCTTGGCTGACAACATCGTGCAAGGCGTCTGGTACTCCGCCTATTTCGGCGAGACGGGGAGCCCCGTCACCGGCCCCGGGGCAAACGTCGGCACAAACCCAAGCGGTGTGTTGGCGCCCGCGGGGACCACCTGGACCATCACGCTCGGCTCGGCAGAGTCTCTGACCGTGGTGGACGTGGAAGACTCCGGCGACCAGTTTCAGATTTTCGATAACGGCGCTTCGCTCGGAAACACTACGAATCCGACCGTGGGCGATAGTGTTGGTGAGTGCATTTCGTGCGCGCTCGCGAACACGGATTTCAGCCGCGGCGTATTCTACCTCGGCCCGGGCACGAACGTCATCAACATGACGTTCCTGGGTTCCATCGGCACTGGCGATGTCGACTTCTACGTCGGCGCGCCTCAGACCGGCGTGCCCGAGGCGGCCACATGGGCCCTGATGCTCGCCGGCTTCGCTGGACTTGGCGCCGCCCTCAGAGGTCGCCGGAAGGCGCTGGCGGCGCCCGCCTGAGTTTTTGACGCTCGATCTTTCGACGAGAGCGCCGTCGGCCACGGGCCGGCGGCGTTTTCTTTTGCGCCTTCGCATGGAATAGCGGGCCCTTCGCGGAGCGGAGGCGTGAGCGGTGGCAAGCAGGGCGCCCTCCATCGCCGAGCGGCTCGATCGCCTGCCGCCCAGCCGCTATCTGTGGACGCTGGTCGCGCTCATCTCGTTCGGCGCCTTCTTCGAGATCTACGACATCTATCTTTCCGCTCCGCTCAGCCTCGGGCTGCTGGCGGCGGGAATTTTCCACGCCGGCAAGGCCGGTCTCTTCGGCCTCACCGATCAGGCGAGCTTCATCGCCGTCACCTTCGCCGGCCTGTGGCTGGGCGCCCTGGCCTTCTCGGCCGTGGCCGATCGGCTGGGCCGGCGGCCGATCTTCACCGTGGCGCTGGTCTGGTATGCGCTGGCCACCTGCGTCATGGGCTTCCAGTCGAGCGCGATCGGCATCGATGCGTGGCGCTTTGTCGCCAGCATCGGCGTCGGCGTCGAGCTGGTCGCCATCGACTGCTATCTGGCCGAACTGGCGCCCAAGTCCCTGCGGGGGCGCGTGTTCGCCATCTCTTCGTCGATTCAGTTTCTATCCGTCCCGCTGCTCTCGGTCCTCGCCTGGCGCCTGATTCCGGGCGCGACTTTCGGGCTCGCCGGCTGGCGCTGGCTGGCCCTGCTACCCGCCGCGGCGGCGGTCGGCGTGTGGCTGGTGCGGCTGGGCCTGCCGGAATCGCCGCGCTGGCTGGCCGACCACGGCCGCGCGTTCGAGGCCGATCGGCTCGCTTCGATGATGGAGGCCAGGGTCGCCGCCGAAACCGACCGGCCTCTCCATCCACCGACGCCGGAGCCCGTGGCCCCAGACCAGGCCGTCGGGCCGTCGCTCTTCCGGCCGCCCTATCGCCGGCGCACGCTCATGCTCATCGTCTTCCACCTCTTCCAGACGCTCGGCTATTACGGCTTCGCCAACTGGCTGCCGACCCTCCTGATCGCGCAGGGCGTGACACTCTCGGCCAGCCTCGGCTACGCCATTCCGCTTGCCCTCGTCCCGCCCCTGGCCCCGCTGGCCTTCCTTGTTCTGGCCGACCGCTTCGAGCGCAAATGGCTGATCGTCGCCGGCGCCCTCGTCGCCGCCGTCTTCGGCCTGGCCATGACGCGCATGACCGGACACTCAGACCTCGCCCTCTTCACGCTGGTCGGGATGAGCGTCGCCGGCGGCAATTCCCTGATGAGCCTCGCCTTCCACGCCTATCAGAGCGAGCTTTTCCCCACCGCCATCCGCGCCCGGGCGGTCGGCTTCGTCTATTCCTTCAGCCGCCTCTCCGCCGCGCTCTCCAGCTACCTCATCGCCTGGACCCTGGCGGGCTTCGGCGGTCCCGGCGTCTTCGTCCTGATCAGCGGAGCCATGGTCGTGGTTTCCCTGGTGATCGGCCTCGCCGGCCCCCGCACCCGCGGGCTGGCGCTGGAGGAGATCTGAGGCGGACGGGCGCATTGGGACGCGTCCCACGTTCCGCCTTCGCAGTAACAGTTGCCTCATGCGTGACAGGACCGGGCCTGAAATCGGGCTGAATTGAGCTCGAGGGGTTGCGCTTCATTTCGCCTAAGTCTAGCGTCCAGCATCCGACCAGGGCTCTTTGGGAGTGGCGCAGATGAAACTCGGCAAGTTTTCCACATTGGCGTCTGGCGCGGTTGCCGTGCTGGCCATGGCGGCCCTGGCCGCGTCCGCGCAGGCGGACACGACGCTGGTCGCAGGCACGGGGTGGATCGACGATTCGGTCTCCGCCGCCAACACCCCGTCGGATAACAGCACCGTCACCTTCACGGTGCCCTCGGGTCAAACCGATATCTTTTCCCTGTCCGACGGGTTCGTTACCGGCGATGTCTACTCGGTGACCGTCGACGGCACGACCACTTACGATTCGACCTTCACGGTGTACCCGACGAACTTCCCCACCGGTCTTGGCGACACCTATTATGACGGGGCCTGGACGAATTCCGACTACTCCCATCTGCAGGTGGACTTCGGGGCGGGCACCTACGATCTGGTGATCGAGGATACCTCGGACCCCGGATTCGGCTATCCGGCGGGCCTTGGCTACAGGCTCGACGCCGTGGCGGTGCCTGAACCGGCGGCCTGGGCGCTGATGTTCGCCGGCCTCGGCATGGCGGGATATGGGCTTCGTCGCCGCCAACGTCTGGCGGGCGCCGTCTGAAAGCGACTTCCTAACTTCCTCAGATCAGAGCGCCGTCGGCCGTCAGGCCGGCGGCGCTTTACTTTCCATCCCCGCCTTCTGTGTCCGCTTCGTCTATCAGCTCGCGCAGTGGGCCGAGCCATGGCCGGTAGCGTCGCCAACGGCCGACCGAGCCGCCGTGGATGGGCTGGCGCACCTGCCAGCTGCTGTTGGTTCTCACCCTGCGTGTGTTCGCCTCCGGCCTGAGGCACGCCGGGTCCCAGCCCAGGTCCAGGGTTGCCAGGAGTCTCCGCGTCGCGGGCTCCGGATCGGCGACGAGGGCCTCGTAAGCGACCTCCACGAAACGGTCGCCCGGCAGCACCGAGCGCCAATGATCCATGACCCGCTGGTATTGGCGCCAGTAGAACACCAGATCCGCCGGCTCCACCGGCAGATGCGACCTCGGCGCGAGGTACATCGAGGCGATCGACAGGCAGGTGTCCACCGGGTGGCGGCGGCAGTGAATCACCGTCGCCTGTGGGAACACCACATGGATGGGGCCCAGCCAGAGAAAGTTGAACGGGTTCTTGTCGATCACCCGTTCGGCCCAAGGCGCGAGCCCCCGCAGCAGGGCGAGCGCCTCGCGCGCCGTGTCGGCCTGGTAGCGCGCCAGCCACGCGTCCGAGGCGCGCCGGTCGAACAGCGGATCTCGCGTCGGCCAGAAACGCAGCTCTCCGGCGCCGGCGACCTGGCCATGACTGGCGAGGATCTGTTCCACCAGCGTCGTCCCGGACCGTGGCAGGCCGACGATCATCACCGGCAGGCGGGAGGGATCGCCGCGGCCGACGCGCGAGGCGATGAACGCCGCTGTGAAGCGGCCGATGACCGCGTCGGCGTGCCGGGTAATGGCGGCGCGATCGAACGGGGCCAGCGCATTCCTGATCTGGTTCGCCTTGGCGATGTGGCGCATGGCGGCGGCGTAGTCGCCGAGGTCGTCGAACGCCTTGGCCAGCGCCAGATGCACCCTCGCCCGCACATCGGCGCCGCTCGCGCCGCGCAAGGCGGCCAGCATCTGACGGATCAGCGGCCGGTCGTCCTCGCCGAAGACGTGGATGCGCGCCAGATCGTAATACGTTCCGGCCGCTGCAGGATTGTCCGCCAGGGCGCGCTCGAAGGATTCGGCCGCCTGGGCAAAGTCCCCGGCCTCCGAGAGCAGGCGACCGAGGAGCCAGTGCCCGTCCCCGTTCGAGGGGTCGGCGGCCAGGACCACGCGGAGCAGCAGTTCCGCCTCGGCCTCCTCGCCCTCGTACAAGAGGGCCCGGACGAGATCCAAGCGGCGGCCGGGGTCGGCGGCGGCGGCGGCGCGGTAATGCGCGGCGGCCTCGCCATGACGACCGCGGATCGAGAGGATGTGCCCCAATCGGCTGTCCGCTTCGGGCCACTCCAGGGCGGCGACCTTGTAGGCGGTCATCGCCTCATCGTGCCGGCCCAGCCGCTCCAGTACCTTGCCCTGCTCCAGTTGCGCCCGGGCAAGGGACAGCGGCGCCGTCGGCGCAGGCCCCTTGGCGGCGCAGCAGTGCTTGTATTTGCGTCCGCTGCCGCAAGGGCATGGATCGTTTCGACCGGGCAGCGTCATCCTCGCCTAGGCAATCCCCTCGTCCACGAAATACTGCCGCCGCGGGTCGTTCTGGACCACGCCTTCGCTCTGGCCGCGCGGCCAGGCCACGGCGCCGTCCGGCGCATATTGCAGGATGTAGGACTTGCGCGTCTCGGCCGTCAGGTTGGGACCGGTGCGATGCGGGGTGAGGGAGGAAAACACCACCACGTCGCCCGCGCGCGCCGGCACGGCCACCGCGTTTTCCGGGCCCTCAAGACATTGGAAGCCGAAGGGCGTCACCCCGTGGCGCAGCGTCCCCAGCCGATGGACGCCCGGGACCACCCACGGACAGCCGTTGTCCAGGGTGGCGTCGGTCAGCGCCACCCAGCAGGTCAGATACTGCTGCGGCTCGATGAAGGTGTAGCCGTTGTCCTGGTGCCAGGGGAATTCCGCCGGGTTGCCCGGCTTCTTGTACACCGCCTGGTCCCAGTAGAGCCGGGCGCCCGGCCCCAGCGTGTCGTGACATAGCGCCCGGAACACGCGGTGTCGGCTGAACGCCTTCAGCGCCTCGCATCTGGCGACCAGATGGATGGTGAAGGTGATGGCGTCGGCGATGGAGATGCTCTGGCGTCCGCCGAGCGCGCGCAGGCGGTCCTCCTCCGCCGCCTCGAACGGGGCGATGGCGGCGGCCACCGTGTCCACCTCGGCGCGCGTGAACGCCCCTTCGAGCAGGAAGAAGCCGTCCTCGTCATAGGCGCGCGCCTGGGCCGGCGTCAGGATGTCATATGGCGGCGCGGCGGCGCGCCACTCGAAGCCGACATTGCGCGGGTGAAGGTCCAAGCGTTTCTCCTCGCTCGCGAGACTGGCGCCGGGCGTGGCATGAAGAAAGACTTACCGAACGTCAGCCTTGCATCCGCGCCCCTTCGCTCCCAAAACAGTTGTTTGAACCCCTCACTCAGGAGCCCGCCATGGCCGAAGCCTACATCATCGACGCCTGCCGCACGCCGCGCGGCATCGGCAAGGTCGGCAAGGGCGCCCTGGCCGAGTTCCACCCGCAGCACCTGGCCGCGACCGTGCTCAAGGCCATCCGCGAGCGAAACGAGCTCAACACGGCCGAGGTCGACGACATCATCTGGGGCACCAGCAGCCAGCGCGGCAAGCAGGGCTTCGATCTGGGCCGCATGGCCGCGCTCGATGCCGGCTACGACATCAGGGCCAGCGGCACGACGCTCGACCGCTTCTGCGGCTCGGGCATCACCAGCGTCAATTTCGCCGCCGCCTCGATCATGTCGGGCATGGAGGATCTGATCGTCGCCGGCGGCACGGAGATGATGTCCTACACCTCCTCGACGGCCGATCCGAACTCGGTCGGCCTTCTGGACGGCGGCAACGCACGCCTGCGCGCCCACCATCCGCAGACCCAGCAGGGCATCTGCGCCGACGCCATCGCCACCCTGGAGGGGATCAACCGCCAGGCCGTCGACGAACTGGCGCTGGTCAGCCAGCAGCGCGCCGACGCGGCCATCAAGGGCGGCCATTTCGACAAGTCCCTGGTCCCGGTCTATCGCGAGGACGGCTCGCTCGCCCTCGACCATGAGGAGTATCCCAGGCCCGGCACCACGATGGAGGCCCTGGCGGGGCTGAAGCCCGCGTTCGCGGCCATGGCCAAGTTCCCGATCGACTCCGAGGGCACCACCCTCGGCGGCCTGATCAACAAGGTCTACCCGGATCTCGAGATCGAGCATGTCCACCATGCCGGTAATTCCTCTGGCGTGGTCGACGGGGCCGCGGCCGTGCTGCTGGCCTCGCCGGACTACGCCGCCAGGCACGGCATGAAGCCGCGCGCCCGGGTCGTGGCCATGGCCAATATGGGCGATTCCCCGACCCTGATGCTGAACGCGCCGGTCCCGGCCGCGCGCAAGGTGCTGGAAAAGGCCGGCCTGACGCTGGACGACATCGACCTCTTCGAGATCAACGAGGCTTTCTCGGTGGTGGCCGAGAAGTTCATCCGCGACCTGCGGCTCGACCGCGACAAGGTCAACGTCAACGGCGGGGCCATGGCGCTGGGCCATCCCATCGGGGCCACCGGCTCAATCCTCATCGGCACCCTGCTCGACGAGCTCGAGCGGCGCGACCTGAAACGCGGCCTGGTCACCATGTGCGCCGCCGGCGGCATGGCCCCAGCGATCATCATCGAACGGGTCTGATCTCTTAGTTACAATCTAGTTACGGGGACACAATACTTAATTATGAAGACATAATTAAGTATTGTGTCCCCGTAACTGCTCGTACGTTCCAAACAACGCCATGAAGTGATCCTCGAGGCTGGCGGGGGGCGGCTTGCTCGGCGGCGCGGCCTTTCCCGCCAGGGCGGCCAGGATGGCGCGGGTGGCGTCGGCGGCGTTGCCGGCGCGATAGACCTTGGAATAACCGCGGGCGGCCAGGTCGGCCGCCCCGCCGGCGTCCGGAACCACCACCGGAACCCCTGACGCCATCGCCTCGGCCACCGCCAGGCCGAAGGTCTCGGCAGCTGATCCGTGTACGAACAGATCGGCGCTGGCGAAATGGCGCGCCAGCGCGTCGCGATCTTCGATGGCCCCCAGCAGGACGACGCTTCCGGCCTGGCGCGCCGCCCGTTCGACGCTGGCGTGGGCCAGGCCACCACCCACGAGGGCCAGGCCGAGATCGCCTCGCACACTGTTGGCGCGCGCGAAGGCGTCGATCACCGTGGGCAGGCGTTTCTCGGGATGAAAGCGCGAGACCGCCAGCAACAGCCTGCCCGTCGGCGGCGCGCCGCACCTGGCCAGGAGCTCGGCGCGGAGGGTCCTGTCTCGCCGCTCCGGTGCGAAGCGGCCCGCCTCGATGCCGAACGGGATGGCGAGCGCATTTCGCACCCCGTGCGCGGCGAGCCGCGCGGCCAGCCATTCGCCGCCGGCCACGGTGACGTCGAACCTCTTCGACAGCCGCCGCAGCCTCGCCCACCAGGGCGCGGCCAGGGCGTCGATCGCCGGAGGCGGCAGCCAGCGGTCCAGCGCCGTGTGGCCATAGGCGGCGACGACATCCTGGTGGAACACCAGCGCCCTGGCCGCGCGACCGGGCCAGGCGGCGGCGATGGCCGCGCTCCCCCACGGCGAGGAGGCCTCGACTACGTCCGGCGCGAAGGCGTCGATCGCTTCCCACACAGGCCCCGGCGCCGCGAACCGGCGGTAGCGCGGATCGAAGGGCATCACCGGGCTTGCCACCCACGCCACATCGCCGCCGTCGCGCGTCTCCACGCGGCTCTCCGTCCCCGGCGCGACGACCCTCAGGCTATGGCCGGCCCGCGCGGCGGCGGCGAACTTAGCTTCGACATAGCGGCGCACGCCGCCGCCGGCCTCGGCATGGAAACCGTTCACATCGACAATTCTCACCTGTGCGTCATCCCGCACGCAGCGGAACGGATGTGGAGCGGAGATGCGGGACCCAGGGGAATCTCGCTGGGGGTGTGGGTTCTGGACCCGCTGTGCGCGGCAACCCTAGGTCCCGGCTCTCCGCGCTGTCGCGCTTCGGCCGGGATGACGGAGCTGTGGGGGCGCTCGAAGTCACCGTTTCCGCGCGTTAACGCTGCTCAGGCGACCGCGCGCCGGGGCTTGGCGGCGAGCGCTTCGTAGCGGGCCAGGAGGCCGGCCATGTCGGCCTCCCACGAGAAGCCCAGGCTGCGCGCCCGCGCCGCCGCGCCCATCCTAGCCCGCAGTCCCGCGTCCAGCGCCAGGGTCCTCGCCGGCCCCACGAAGGCCTCGATGTCGCCCGACGGGGCGAGAAAGCCGGTGACGCCGGCATCGACCAGGCAGCGGCTGCCGGTGGCGTCGGCGCACACCGTGGGCAGGCCACTAGCCATGGCTTCCAGGGTGACCGCGCCGAAGGTCTCGGTGTCGCTTGGAAATAGGAAGATGTCGGACGAGGCGTAGGCGACAGCCAGGGCCTCGCCGTCCAGGAAGCCTGTGAACACGGCCCCCGGCGCGGCGCGCTCGAGCATCGCCCGGTCCGGCCCGTCGCCGACGATGAGCATCCGGTGGGGAAGATCGATAAGACGCGCCGCCACCTCGGCCACCGTGTCAAGCCGCTTCTCCCGAACCAGGCGGCCGACGAAGGCGATCACCGGCGTCGCCCCGTCCGCCCCGATGCTCGCGCGTAACGCGTCGCTTCGCTTGGCCGGATCGAACCTCTGGGTGTCCACGCCCCGGCCCCACAGGGCGATGTTGTCGGCGAAGCCGTCCTCGATCAGGCTGCGGGCCATGGATGGCGAAGGCGCATAGACCTCGTCGCAGGCCCCGTAGAACCGCCGCAGCCGCTCGCTGACGAAATCCTCGAGGAACTTCAAGCCATAGTCCTTGAGATAGGTCTCATAGCGCGTGTGGTAGGAAGCGACCGCCGGCGCGCCGCGCGCCTGGGCGAAGGCCAGCGCCTGATGGCCCAGGAGGTCGGGCGTGGCGATGTGGACGATATCGGGATCGAACGCCTCCAGGCGCCGGCGAAGCGACGGCGTCAGGCCCAGCGTCAGGCGGTATTCCGGGCGGAACGGCAGGGGCGCGGAGGGCGCGGCCACCAGTTCTCCCTGATGCGCGAACGCCGGCGCCTTGGCCACCGGGGCCACGACCAGCACCTCCACGCCGGCGGTCTGCAGATAGGCCACCAGGCGGTTGAGGGTCAGCGCCACCCCGTCGGCGATGAAATTGTACGAGCTGGTGATCAGCGCGACGCGCAGCCCCCTGCCCATGCCACCTCCGTCCATCAGCCCGCGAAAAAGAACCGTTCTTCGGCGATCCTGCCGCCGTTCACCGTATACAGTCCGATCTCATCGACGCTCATACGCTGCTTGCTCTGCTTGTTTGTGACATCCATGGTGAAGCGCAGCGCGAACTGATCGCCGTTGACCCATGGACCCTCGATCTCGATGCCGTGCAGCTCATGCGCCGCCGCCCACCACACTGCCTTGGCCCGGGCCGCCGCCTTGCCGCGGGTCACCGGAGTTTCGCCGCGGAATTCCACGCTGATCACGTCGTCGGCCCAGTACTTCTCGCCCGCCTCCTGGAACCTGGCCTGTCTGCACATCGCCGCGAGATCGTCCGCGATCTGACGGGTGTTCATGGCGCCTTTCCTCCGCGAGGGCGGGTATCATGGCAGACATAGCACATGCGCCGAACGGACAGGCAAGGCGGCCCCATGTCCGTCATGCTAGGGTCGCCGGCGATGGAAACCGAGACGATCGAAATCCGGCCCGCGCGACCGGCCGACGCAACGCTCATCCACGCCCTCATCCTCGAGCTGGCCGAGTATGAGAGGCTGGCGCATGAGGTAGCCTGCACTCTGGGCGATGTGGAGCGCGCGCTCTTCGCCGATCCGCCGCGCGCCTCTTGCGACATCGCTTGCCTGGATGGCGAGGCGGTCGGCTTCGCCTTGTGGTTCTACAACTTCTCGACCTTCGTCGGCCGGCCCGGCCTCTGGCTGGAGGACCTCTATGTACGTCCGGCCGCGCGCGGCAAGGGCGCCGGCAAAGCGTTGCTCACCAGGCTTGCCCGCCGCTGCGCCCAAGAGAATCTCGGACGCCTCGAGTGGGCCGTGCTCGACTGGAACGCGCCCTCGATCGCCTTCTACGACTCCTTGGGCGCGGCCGCGCTCAGCGACTGGACCACCCGCCGCCTCACCGGCGAGGCTTTGGCGAAGTTGGCTCGTCCATGAGCCCGACCCACGCCGCCAGCGTGGCGAGCTTCTGGTCCTCGCTCCATGGCGGGCCGAGCGCGCGGCCCATCTCCTTCAGGCGCGCCTCCAGCGCGGCCTCGTCGATGCCCAGTCGCCGCGCCGTCTCCGCCGCCAGGTCGCGCTCGACGATCCGGCGCACGGCGACGCCCAGCGGGGCGCAGGCGTCGGCGACGACCTGGCGATAGAACTCGCCCTCGGCGGCGTGCATCATCGTGTGCGACTTGACGATGTCGGCGATCCGCGTCGGCGCATTGCCGCGCCCGCTCGGCACGACGGCGGCCACCACCGCGTCCGGGCCGCCGAGGCCAGTGACGAATCGTTCGATCCCGCGCGAAGCCTTGTCCAGCACCCCCGCCCGCACGCGCGTCACCCAGGTTTCCGCCGCGGCAGCGTCCATCTCGGCCACCCGGTGATAAACATTGCGCTCGTCGCCAGCGGCGAAGTCAATCCTGGCGCGCGCCGTCACGAAGGGGGATGTCGGCGGACCGGCCAGAGCCACGGCTGCCGTCCAATAGGTGTGCGGCCGAAATCCGACGGCGAGCATCGAGGCAGCCCCGCTTCATCCCGTTCGCCCGCACCCTAACGCTGGCGGGCGGCTCGGGCTAATCTGCCACAGACGAGGCGGAGACGCGCGGCATGGCGATCGGCTGGGACGACTTCTATTTCATGATCGGCTCGGCCTCGGCCGGCCTCATCGGCCTGATGTTCGTGGTCGTGACCCTGACCGCCGGCATCGATCCCGACAAGGCGCGGCGCGGCTCCGCGCTCTATCTGACGCCCACGGTGGTCCATTTCGCGGCGGTGTTCACCTCCGCCGCCATCTCCCTGACGCCGGGTCTGAGCGTGCGCGTGGGCGGGGTCGCGCTCGGCCTCGTCGCCCTCGTGGGCCTGGCCTGCGCCCTGCGCGCGGCGATCGGTATCGTCCTGCCACGGCCGCCGCTGGCCACCCCGCACTGGTCCGACTTCTGGCTTTACGGCTTCGCGCCGTGCGCGCTCTACGCCGCGCTCGTCGTCACCTCGATCGGCATTTGGGCCGACGCGGGCTGGACGGCGCGGGCTCTCGCGGCCCTGCTCCTGGCCCTGATGCTGCTGGCCATCCGCAACGCCTGGGACACCGTCACCTCGCTCGCGCCCATGCGGCCCGGCGGTTAGCTAGCGCTCCAAGGTTGCGTCTTCCCGGCGGGAACGCGCCGCCGTCTCCATCCACGCCGCCGCCTCCTCGCGCCGGCCTTGTTCGGCGAGAACGAGGGCGTGGTTGATCTGGCCGCGGAAATAGCCGGCCTCGGCCGAGCGGCGATACCATTGGGACGCGGCCGCCGGGTCGCGGGCGCGGCCCCAGCCTTCCTCGAGGCAGCGGGCCAGGAGGTTCATGGCTCGCGCGTGGCCCTTCGCCGCCGCGCGGGCGTAGAGCGCGACAGCAGCTTCCAGGTCGCGGGCCACCCCGCGTCCGTCGAACAGCAGGCCGGCGAGGTTGTACTCGCCCCAGGCGCAGCCGGCCTCGGCCGAGGCACGATACCAGCGCGCCACGCGGTCGAGATCGGTCTCCACGCCCCAGCCGAGTTCGAACGCCCGGCCGGCCATGTTCATCGCCTCGCCCTCTCCGAGCGCCGCCGCCCGCTCGAACCACGAAAGCGCCTCCGCCGCCTGGCCGCGCGCCAGCAGCATCCGGCCCAGGCGAAGCTGCGCGGCCGGCAGCCCGCGCCGCGCCGCGCTCTCGACCCACTCATCGGCGTCCTCGCCGGTCAGGACCGCGCGCAGGCCGGCATAGTCCATGCTCAGCAGGGCGTTCATTCGCCCTTGGTCGGCCTCGGCCGACCGCGCACGCTCCAGTTCGGCGGCAGCCGGCCTCACCAGAGGGCGACCCGCGCGGTCAGCTTCACTGTCCGGCCGGGTCCCGGAATGACGTGGTTCTCGGCCGCCGAGGTCCAGTAGACGCCGTCGTAGTAGAGCTTGTCGGTGAGGTTGAAGACATTGAGCTGCAGAGTGACGCGCGGCGAGACCCGGTAGGAGGCCATGGCGTTCACCACGACATAGGCCGGCGTGACCGCGGTGTTCCCCGGATCGGCGAAGCGCGCGCCAAGATAATTGCCGCCGACCCCCATCTCCAGCCTGTCGGTGAGCCGATACTCCGCCCACAGATTGACCGCGTTGCGGGCCACGTTCGGCATCGCCTTGCCGACATCGGCGGCGACGCCCGAGGCAATGGTGCGGCCGTCAAGGTAGGTATAACCGGCGACGATCTCGAGCTTCGAGCTCAGATGGCCGCTGGCGGTGAACTCGACCCCGTCGACCCGCTCGTCGCCCTCGAGCACGGTCAGCGTCGGATTGTCCGGATCGTTGGTCTGAGCATTATCGACCTCGGTGCGGAACACCGCGCCGGTCAGGGTGAGGCCGCCGTCCAGCCAGCGCGTCTTGGCTCCCGCCTCCAGGGTCTTGGCCTTCACCGGCCCGAGGTCGGCCGTCTTGGTGGTCAGCGCCAGGGCCTCGGCCGAGGGATCGAACGAGGTCCCGTAGGAGACGTAGTAGCTCTGGTCCGGCGTCGGCTTGACCACGATGGCCAGGCGCGGACTGCCGAGATTGTCGATGTGGCTCAGGGGCAGCACCGCGCCGGTGGCCACGGTAAGCTGCCGGTAATCGGCGGCGAAGCGGTCGTAGCGAGCCGCGGCGATGACATCGACGAAACGGCCGATGGCCATGGTGTCGATGAGATAGGCGGCCTCGGTATTGGCCACGGTGCGCTGGATCGAAGCGACCGGCTCGCTGGGCCGCGCTTCGTTCGGGTTGGGCGCCTCGAGCGGCGTCTCGGGGATCCAGGCATTGTCCGCGTTGAATGGATTGAGCGCGCGGTTGATGTCCGAGGTCTGGCGCGCCGCTTCGGTCCCGAGGACCAGGATGTGACGGATGGGTCCGGTGGCGAAGCGCGCGGCCAGCTCGACCTGGTCGGTGAGGTTGGTCTGATCGCCAAAGCTGTCGGGCGCGTCGCGGCCGACCAGGATGGCGGCCAAGGGCTCGCCGGGCGTCGGCGGGCTGGTCCCGAAGCTCGGCGAGACGAAGCGGTAGTCGAACCAATAGTTGGCGTAGCGGAAGGTGTCCGTGAGCGTCAGGCTGTCGCTGACCGCATGCTTGAAGCGCGCGGTGAAGATGTCGTCGCGGGTCTTGGCTCGATCCGATGAGAGACCGAAGTCGGCGTTGCGCGGAACAGGCGCCGGCGCCCCATCCAGGAATGGCACGCCCACGTCGGGAATGTCATTGGCCTCTTGGTGCAGGTAGGCCAGGGTCACCGTGGTCGACTGGCCGATGCCGAAGGAGACCGCCGGCGCGACGCCCCAGCGCCGGTTGGTCACGTCTCGCCGGTCAGCGAGTTTCGAATATTCGCCCATGGCGTTGAAGCGGAACGCCGCCGAGGGTCCGAGCGGAACGTCGATGTCAGTGGTGTCGCGGGCCTCGTCGTTAGTCCCCAGGTCCAGTGTCGTGATCGCGAAGGGGTCGAGGCCCGGCGCCTTGCTCACCTGGTTGATCGCCCCACCGGTCGAGCCGCGGCCGAACAGGGTCGCCGAGGGACCCTTGACCACCTCGATCGAGGCCAGATTGAAGCTGTCGCGGTTGTAGACGGCCGCGTCGCGGATGCCGTCCAGGAAGAAGTCGTTGAAGGCCGAGAAGCCGCGGATATTGACCGTATCGCCGCGCGCCGCCCCCTCGCCGGCGTTGAGGGTCACGCCCGGCACGTTCTTGAGCGCATCCTCGAGCCGGGTAATCGCCTGGTCGGCCATCAGCTTGTCGGTGATCAAGCTCACCGTCTGCGGCGTGTTCTGCACAGTCAGCGGCAGCTTGTCGCCCAGGAGCGGGCGCACGCCGGTGACCACGACCTCGTTGAGCTTCTTCGTCTGGGGCGGCGGATCGGCCGGCTGCATGGTCCGCGCCTAGCATGGTCACTTACGATTGCGAAGCATTATCATTCGCAATCACCCACGGACCTCAGATGTCGGCCCACATCCGGATCAGGTTGTGATAGGCGCCGGTCAGGGACACGGCGGCCGGGTGGGCGTCGCCGAGGTCGCGGCGGGCCAGGGCGATGGCGACATCCATGTCATGCAGCAGTGCGCGGCGGGGCGACTCGCGCACCATCGACTGCACCCAGAAGACCGCGGCGAAGCGAACGCCGCGTCTCACCGGCTCGACCCGGTGCGGCGAGCCCGACGGATAGACCACGAGATCGCCGGCCGGGAGTTTCACCGGCACCGTCCCCTCCCCCACGACCAGTTCGCCGCCGTCGTAAGATTCCGGATCGGAAAGGAATAGCGTGGCGGAAAGATCGGTGCGGTAGGAAACGCCCGAGCCCTCCGCATAGCGCACGGCGTTGTCGATGTGGTCGCCGAAGCCCATGCCGGCTTCGTAGCGATTGAACAGCGGCGGAAACACCCGCGCCGGCAGGGCGGCGGACATGAAGGTTGGGCTCGCCGCCAGCCGCGTGACGATCAGCTCGCGCGGCTCGCGCGCTTCGGGCGCCGTCTCGGAGATCTGAAGATTGCGCTTGGCCAGCGCCGACTGGTCGCCGGCTGTCGCCCGTCCGTCGGCCCAGCCGCGGGCGTCCAGGACCGCGCGGCAACGGCCGACCTCCTCGGCCGACAGAAGGTTCTCAATGTGGACGATCATGATCCCGAGCCGCGCGCGATTGCGAGGCATTCGCATGTCAAGGCCTGCCGGTCAAATCGAGGTGAACGTCTCCCCGTGACCAGGGGAGGATCAGACGGCTTCGTTTTCCAGGCGGGTCAGCCAGTAGTCGGCGTCGTAGTCCGGGTCCGCCGTCAGATAGCGCCACAGCTTGATGCGGTTGACGTATTCGAGCCGGCCGGTGTCGGCCTCGAACCATGGCTCGGGCGTGGTCAGGATGGTCTCGATCGTGCCTGGCGCCGGCGGCGACTTCAGGAAGAAGATCGCCCTCTGGCGGCTTGCCGGCGGCAGATCCGAAACGTCCCAGCAGCGCGTCTGCGCGCCGCTGGCGTGCGCGCGGATCTTGAACATGAAGCGCGGCGTCTGCGAGCGGTTGACCCCTCCCCCGTGCCACATGCCGTGATGCAGGAAGAGCAGGGTCCCGGCCGGGCAGGTCATGTGCTGCTGGCCCAGGATGTTCTGGTAGCGCGCCAGCGCCACCTCGCTCACCTTGTGCAGGTGGCTGCCGGGAACGAAGCGCGTGCCGCCCATCTCGCGCGTCACGTCATGGGGAAAGTACATCAGCTGCACGTCGAAGGCCCGGCGCGGATCGACCGTCGAGTCCTGATGGGTGTGCTGCGAGACGTTCTCGCTCCCGGGGCTCGGCGGGAAGGTCACATGCAGGAAGTGGTGGTCGAACACCGGCGCCTCGCCAAGGAGGCTGGCGAGCGTTCCCTTGACCCGCGGCAGGTCGATGAGCCGAGCGGGGGCGCTTCCCATCGGATAGGCGTCGGCGAGCGGCGTCCCGGCGCGCACCTCCGGAATGCGATTGGCCGCCAGGGATTTGAAGAACGCGCGGGCTTGCGTGAAATCGACGCCGCCGCCGGCCTCGGCCATGAAGGCGTCGTTGATCTCCGCCGGAACGGCCGCGTCGAAGCGCAGGAAGCCGCGGGCGACGAAACTCGCCACCTCGGCCGAGGTCAGCAGGATGGGATCGCTCACTTCGCCGCCTCGCCGATCTTCTCGAACAGGAACTCGTACTTCAGATAGGCCAGGTCGAACTCCTCGCCACGCGGGTGCGGCAGGAGTTGCGAGGCCTGGATCAGGCGCCAGCCGTCGCGCAGGGCGGCTAGGCCAGTGGCGTAGGGCGGCTCGTCCTCGTCGCCGGCCATGCGCCGCGTCTCGCCCGTGCCGTCGTAGACCGCCCAGCCGATCACCCGGGAATCGAGCGCGCTGTTTTCGAGATAGAGCACCAGCACCTTCTGGCGCGCGCGTCCGGCCGAGATATCGTTCATACGTTCCATTCGCCCCGGAAAGCTCGACAATTCCACACACGTCTTTCGAAGAGATCCCGGCGATCGACCGCCCTTCATACGCCCCGTCCAATGTGCTATCTAGACAGAATGTCTAGATCGGAACCCTCGTGGCGCTGAGCATCAAGACCGAAGAGGCCGATCGGCTGGCGCGCGAACTGGCCAGACTTACCGGCGAGACGATGACCGGGGCGGTCACGAGCGCGCTCAAGGAACGACTGGCGCGCAAGAAGGCGGCGCTGGACGCTGACCTTCCGGCCCGGATCATGGCCTTTTCCAAACGGGTGCGTGGCGAGTTCGACGCCCGTCCGGTCACCATGGCCGAATGGGATTGGGCCAGCGGGGACGAGGCGTGATCGTCGTCGATTCCTCGGCTGTCGTGGCCATGCTGTTGGGAGAGACGGCGGCGGAGGCCTGCGCCGCGCGGTTGGCCAAGGAACCGCGCGAGAGTCGAATCATGTCGGCGGCCAACTATGTCGAGGCAGGGACCGTGCTGGCCGGGCGACATGCCGATCCCGCTCGAGGCGTTGCGCTCCTGGATGAATTGCTTGGCCTGGCCGGTATCGCACTCGCGCCCGTCGACGAAGCGCAGGCTCGGCTGGCGCTTCAGGCGCGCGTCCGGTTCGGCCAGGGCTTCGGCGCGGCGGCCGGACTCAATTTCGGCGACTGCTTCGCTTATGCGCTGGCCAAGCTCAGCGGCGCTCCTCTGCTCTTCCTGGGCGGTGACTTCGCGGCCACGGACATCGAAGCCGCGCTGCCTGCCTGAACTCGCGCCAGCTCAGTTGGCCGGCGTCCATACCTGCGTCACGCAGAACGGGCCTGCGCAGCCCTGGACATCGAGGCCGCCATCGGGCCGCAAGGTCAGCTTTGCGGGAAAGGTCTTGCCGATCCTTGGATCGTAGATGCGGCCGCCGCGCCAATGGTTCGCGTCGGCCGCCTTCAGTCCATCGAGCAGCCGCAGGCCGACGATCGGACGCGCGCGCAGGCTCGGGTCGACGTTCCTGACATCCGTCCTGGGCTTGCTCGTGGCCGGATCGAGCGGCTCTTTCAACCACACGATCGTCCCGCACAGCTCCGCCCCGCACGGGGCGAGGCGAACCTTGGCGGCCCTGTCCGGCGTCAGCCACATCCCCAGGGGCGGGGCCGCGCCGGCCAGACCAGGCAGAAGCGCGAAAAGCGCGGCGATGAAGGCTGGCAGACGGGTCATCGGCGCTCCTTGTTGCCCGTCCCGCGTAGTTACGGGGACACAATACTTAATTCCCTGGACGTGCGGAGTCCTTGCAAGTTCGTAGGCTGGGGAATTAAGTATTGTGTCCCCGTAACTACCCATAACTACTCGTAACTACTCGCGCCGGCCCAGGGCCGCGCCGCTCAGGCCCGCGGCGGCCGCCAGGGACGCGAGGGTCAGCCACAGGCCGAAGCGGGTCTCGAATCTCACCACCTGGCGGTCCGACGCGGTGAGCTGGTTCTGATAATCCACATAGGCCTTGGCCACGCCGGCGAGGATCAGCAGGGCGGCGGCGACGGCGGCGATCAGGAGGTTCCGCGCCTTGATCGCGGTGTCCTTCGGATAGAAGCTGAAAATCAGGCCGCCGACGATCGCCGCCAGAGCCAGGATGATCCACCAGTTCGGGTCGGGATGGCCGCGGGCGAGCGAAAGGCCGGTGTCGCTCCGCGCCGCGGCTCCCGAGCACGAAACCACCACCCAGGGGAGGATGAAGCCGACCAGGGCGCAGACCTTGGCCGCGCGCGCCAGGGCGATGAAGTTCACCGCGGCGTCTCCCGCTTCAGGTACTTATCGAACCACGCCACCGTGCGCTCGAGGGCGTCGATCTGGTTCTCCCGCTTGACGAAGCCATGGCCCTCGTTGGCGTAGTAGTGGGCGTCCACCGCCCGGCCCGCGGCCCTGAGGGTGGCGACCACCTCCTCGGCCTGGCTCTTGGGCACGCGGATGTCGTTGTCGCCCTGCAACACCAGCAGCGGCGCCGTGGTCTGGGCCATGAAGGTCATTGGGCTCGAGGCCTTGTAGACGGCCGCGTCGGCTGTCGGATCGCCGATCAGGCCGCGCTGATACTGCTGCAGTTCCGGCGCCTCGGTAACGTACATGTGCGCCCAGTCGATGATGCCAAATTCCTCCACGCCCGCCGCCCACACGCGTGGCGTCTTGGCCACCGCCATCAGGGTCATGTAGCCGCCATAGGAGCCGCCGGTGATGCCGATCCGCTTCGGATCGACGTAGCCCGTGGCGATCAGGAACTTCGCGCCCGCCACTTCGTCCGCCAGATCGCCGCCGCCAAGGTCCTTGCGATTGGCTTCCTGGAAGGCGCGGCCATAGCCGGTCGAGCCGCGCGGATTGGGCGCCAGGGCGACATAGCCGCGCGAGGCGAGCGCCAGGGCCGTGCGGTTGAAGCTGTCCATGGTCTGGCCGGTCGGCCCGCCGTGCGGCAGGACGACGCCGGCGGCCCGTCCGTCGCGGGCGAGGTTGAACGGCATCCACAGGAACGCGCTCACCACCGTGCCGTCGGCGCTGCGGTAGTGGACGATCTGGCTGGTCGGCAACCGGTCGGGCGCGAGCGAGGCCAGGCCCAGGCGCGTCACGGGCGCGGCGGTCCATGCCTTAAGGTCGACGACCCACAGCTCCGGCGAGGCGTTGCCCGCCTGGTGGCTGATGAGCAGTCGCGACCCATCTGGCGAGAAGCTCTCATGGCTCGCGCTGGCGCTGTCGCTGATCCCCGGCGGCAGCGGCAGAGGCCGGCTGGCCCCCGTGGCCATTTCATACAGGAACAAGGTTTCCCGGCCGTCGACATTGGACCCGAACAGCGCCTGGCGGCCGTCGGGCGAAAAGTCGTCGGCCCCCTGCTCCCACGCGTCCGGTTTCATGGCCTTGATCTTGCCGGCGCCGACATCGAGCAGGCCCGCCTGGCGCGTTCCGTTCACCTCGAAGGTCACTGAAACCCACCGCCCGTCCGGTGATGCGGCGCGCGCCTCGACCACGCCGTCGCTCTCGCTGGTCAGCGGCCTCGCCTTGCCGCTCGCCACATCGACGGCCCAGACGGTGCCGACCGTGTCGCTGAAGTCGCCGCGGTCGGCGATGAGCGTGCGCCCGTCGCCGGCGAAACCGACCACGCGCCAGGTGCGATCGGCCGCCGCCTCGTGGGTCAACACGCGGACCTGGCGGCTTGCCAGATCCATCACCGCCACATCGGTCGATGGCGAGGTCTTCAGGCGACGATCGAAGGCGATGGAGCGGCCGTCCGGCGAGACGATCGCCCCGGTTTCGCTGGCCTCCGGCGTGGCGGTCAGGTTGACGCTCGGACCTCCCGCGAGCGGCGTCGCCCACAAGTCATAGATCTCGGCCCCGGCCAGATCGGCCTGGTAGATCGCCTCTCCGCCAGGGGTGATGGCCACCGAATTGTTCCGGTCGTCGCTGACCGTCAGCTGCTCGGGAAAGCCGCCCGCCGCGGGCATGCGCCAGATATTGAAGCGGCCGGTCAGGTTGGTCGAGAAGACGATCCACTTGCCGTCCGGACTGAAGGACGCGTCGACCACGCTGCGCGCGAAGAAGAGGTCCGGGATCGGCGCCGGACGCGCCCGCTGATTGGCGGCCGAGGTCACGCTCGCCGGGTTGGTCAGGGGCCGCGGTGGCGGACCATCCAGCACCGGCGCCGCGCGCGCCGCGAGGGCCGAAGCCGCCAGCGCCAGACCCGCTAACCGCGCGATCATCTTAAGCTCCCCTTGATCTCCCCCCTGCGAAGCGGGGGGAGTACCGGCGAAGCCGGGGAGGGAGGCGGATGCCGCGCGCAGGCGCCTCCGGCTGCCTCTCCACCACTTCACCGTCTCCCCCTCCCCCGTAAACGGGGGAGGATCAATCCTCAATCCATCAGCTTCTGGCTCAGGTACACATAGTGCCTCGCCCAGCGGCGGGCGTTGAGTTCGGGGTCGGCGTCGTTGGCGTGGCCGCCGAAGGTGTTCTCGTAATAGAGCACCGGATCGCCCAGGGCCTCCAGCTCGGCGGCGAACTTGCGCGCGTGGGCGGGGTCCACGCGGTCGTCCTCCGTATTGGTAGTGATGTAAGGCTCCGGATACTTCACGCCCGGCTTCACATTGGTATAGGCCGAGTATTTGGCGATGAACGCCCTGTCGACGGGATTGTCCGGATTGCCGTATTCCGCCTCCCACGACGCCCCGGCCGAGAGGTGGGTGTAGTTCAGCATGTCGATCAGCGGGCTCTCGATGACCACCGCGTGGAAGAGGCCCGGATGCTGGGTCATCGAGACGCTCATCAGCACCCCGCCGTTCGAGCGGCCGTAGATGCCCAGGCGCCGGGCCGAGGTGATCTTGTGGGCGATGAGGTCCTTGGCCACGGCGGCGAAGTCGTCGAAGGCGCGCTGGCGATGCTCGCGCAGGGCGGCCTCGTGCCAGGCTGGCCCGAACTCGCCGCCGCCGCGGATATTGGCCATCACATAGGCCCCGCCGCGCTCGAGCCACAGCTTGCCGAGCTCCGGCTTGTAGCTGGGCGTCAGGGAGATCTGGAACCCGCCGTAGCCGAACATCTGCGTGGGCGTCGAGCCGTCGAACTTCATCGCCTTGGGCCGCACCAGCCAATAGGGGATGCGCGTGCCGTCCTTGGAGATGGCGAAGCGCTGTTCGGTCACGTCCCTGGACGCATCGAACCGGGGCGGCAGGCTCTTCACCTGGCGCATCTCGTCGTTGGCCGCGTCGACCGACCACAGGGCGGTGGGGATGAGAAAGCTCTCGGCCGAGACATAGGCGCGGTCGGACGCATGGTCGGCGGCGACGATCGACAGAGCCAGGCCGCGCGGGAACGGCAGGCGCTTACCCACCCAGCCGCCGGCCGCGCGCCGATAGATGTCGAGCCTGCCGTTCACATTGTCCAACAGCTCGACCAGCAGACGGTTCTTGGTCACCGCCGCCTCGTTGATCGTCTGGGCCGCCCTGGGATGGACGATGAGTTCGGCCGCGCCCGTGACCGGCTCATAGGCGATGAGGTCGCCGGCCTTGAACGCCGGATGGCCCGGTCCGGCCGGCCAGTCCTCATTGATCGAGAGGATCATGCGGTGATCGAGATAGCCGTGCATCTCGGTCTTCAGCGGCAGGTCTAAGAGGCGCGGCTTGGCGCCCTCAGGCCCCATCAGCCAGTAGCGGCTTTCGAAGAACTTCGGCGCGCGCTGGATCAGCACGTGCTCGACCGCGCCGTCCGGACCGCGCAGAACGCGCGGACCGTCCGACACGTCGGTCGGCTCGCCGCGGAAGATCTCGCGCGCGGCGGCGAGCGGCTGGCCGCGCTTCAGCTCCTTGACCACGAACGGATAGCCGGAACTCGTCAGCGTCCCCGGCCCGAAGTCACGGGCGATCAGTACCGTGTCGGCGTCGAGCCAGGCGAGCTGCTGCTTGCCGACGGCGAAGTGGAAGCCGCCCGGGACGAAGGCCTTGGCCACGGTGTCGAACTCGCGCGCCTCGACCGCGTCGCCGCCGCCGTTGGAAAGGCGCACCAGGCACAGCCTGTCTTGTGGCGGCAGGCAGGTCGCGCCCTTGAAGATCCAGTTCTTGCCCTCGGCCTTGGACAGGGCGTCGAGGTCGATCAGGGTCTCCCAGGCCGGATCGGGGGAGTCGTACGAGGCAAAGTTCGTCCGCCGCCACAGGCCCTTCACGTGGGCGCCGTCCTGCCAGAAGTTATCGACGCCGGCGCCCAGGAATTGCGGATTGGGAATGCGGTCCCTGGCGGTGAAGATGGCCAGGGCCTCGCGATGGAACAGGGCGTAGCGCGGGTCGGTCTCGAGCACCGCGGCGGTGCGCGCGTTCTGTTTCTCGACCCAGGCCATGGCCTTGGCCGAATGGATCTTCTCCAGCCAGGCGAAGGGGTCGGGCGCGCCTGGGACGGCGGAGGGCAGCTGTACGGTCTGGGCCATGGCGGAGAAGCTAAGCGCGGCGAAGGCCGCGACGATGAGAGTGCGCATGGAGGCGTTCTAGCGCCCCACCTTTCGCTTGGGGAGAGCCCGGTTCATGCGGACGCCTTGGCCGATCGGCACGTAGGAAACATACTAGTCAGACAAGTTGGCGATCGACCCCATGACCACGAAGCTGAAGCAGCGCGCCACTCAATCGACCTGGCAACTTCAGGAGGCCAAGGCGCGTCTCAGCGAGCTCGTGCGCCGGGCGGCCGACGAAGGACCGCAGCATGTCAGCGTGCGCGGGGAGCCCGCGGCCGTCGTCCTGTCCGAACAGGACTACCGGCGGCTGACCTCCAAGCGGCCGACCATCGTCGATCACATCCTGGCCGGCGAACCCTGGCCCGACGACCTGGTCGACGCCATCAACAATCGCCAGCGCGGGCCGGATCGCGGGGTCGATCTCTGACCTGGCTGGTCGACACCAAGTCCTCTCCGGGTGATCGACCGGTGAAATCTCGGGTAGCCGAGCACCTCGCCGTGCGACTGGAACCGGCGCAAACCCCGGGGGCGGGCGACGCGCCCCTAATCCACCGCGCCGATCGCCTCGCCGAGCTTGCCGACGGCCTCGTCGATCTGGGCCTTCTCGATGATCAGCGGCGGCGAGAGGGCGAGGGTGTCGCCGGTGTAGCGGGTGAGCAGGCCGGCATCGAAGCAGCGGCGGAACACGTCCCCGGCCCTCGCTCCCGGCGCGTCCTCGCGCGGGGCCAGCTCCACCGCGCCCACCAGGCCGAGGTTGCGCACGTCGATGACGTTCTTGCCGTCCTTCAGCGAATGGACCGCGTCCTCCCAGTACGTCGCGAGGGATGCCGCGCGGGCGAAGAGGCCCTCCTCGGCGTAGATCTTCTGCGTCGCCAGTCCGGCGGCGGCGGCCAGGGGATGGCCTGAATAGGTGTAGCCGTGGAAGAGCTCGATCCCGGCCGGCGCGCCCTCGACCACCGCCTCGTAGACCCTCGCGTGGGCGGCCACCGCGCCCATGGGCACGGCCGCGTTGGTGATGCCCTTGGCCAGGCACATCAGGTCCGGCGTCACGCCGAAATACTCCGCCGCCGTGGCCGCGCCCAGGCGGCCGAAGCCGGTGATCACCTCGTCGAAGATGAGCAGGATGCCGTGGCGGGTGCAGATCTCGCGCAGCCGCTCGAGATAGCCGCGCGGCGGCACCAGCACGCCGGCGGAGCCG
>JBOHLC010000392.1:0-3259 GCA_050729395.1 Caulobacteraceae bacterium | reverse complement strand
CGTCGGTCAGCTCGCGCGCCTTGACCTTGCTCGCCTCCACATCGGGCTGGTCGAAGGGATCGATGCTGATCACCGCCCCGGCGATGGCCACGGCCACCTCCCAGCGGACGAATTCCTGAACCAGCTTTTCCCGGTCGGCGAGGGTGATGACGATCGTCGGCTGGCCGGCCCGCGCCAGGGCGTCGGCGAGCGAGGTATCCCAGGCCTCGCCAGCCAGATTGAGGAAGGCGAACACCCGGTCCGGACCATAGACGCTCGCGCTCCCGGGCGGCTCGGCGTCGACCGGGATCAGGCCCTTGCCATGCTTGCCGGTGGATTCGGCGAGGAGCTGTTCCAGCCACGCGCCGAGCGGGGCGCACGTCGGCGAGGCGATGAAGGTCACCTTGTCGCGGCCGGCCTTGGCCGCGACGCCCAGCACCAGTCCGAGATCGACTCCAGGATTGGTCGCCGGCGGCACGCTGGCGCCGCAGGCGCGGGCCATGACCTTGGCCGTTTCGAACAGGGCGCGGACATCGAGGCCGAGCACGGCGGCGGCGGCCATGCCGAAGTTGGACATCACCGAATAGCGCCCGCCGATCGCCGGATCGCCGTAGAGCACCTGAGCGAAGCCGTCGGCGCGGGCCGATTTCTCGAGGTTGGAGCCCGGATCGGTCACGGCGATGAACCGCTCGCCGGCCGCGCCCTGGCCAAGGGCGGCCTCGACGCGCTGGTAGAAATAGCGGTGCAGGATGTCGGGCTCGAGCGTCGAGCCCGACTTGCTGGAGACGATGAACAGGGTGTTGGCCGGATCGATTTGCGCGTCGACGTGGGCGATCTGAGCCGGATCGGTGGAATCCAGAACCAGAAGGGCTGGATGTCCCGGTTTGGGGCCGAATACGGTCGACAGCACCTCGGGGCCGAGGCTAGACCCGCCCATGCCGAGCAGCACCGCGTGCCCGTAGTCATTGGCGCTCACCCGCGCCTCGAGCGCCTCCAGTTCGGAGATGCTGACCGCGCCGCCCGACGCGGCGGCGAGCCAACCGAGCCACTTGCCCTCGTCCTGGCCCGTCCACAGACTGGCGTCCTTGGCCCACAGCCGCCGGGCCCAGCCATCGCTGGTCGCCAGCTTCACCGCTTGGTCGACCTCGGCCTGCAATCCCTTCGGCAGGCGAATGTCCTGACCGTTGAGCGCGGCGCCCAGGATCTTGGCCCTCTTGTCCGCCACCGCGGACAGCAGGCCGTCGAAGGCCTGGGCGAATTTCGCGACGCCATCGGTGACCAGCTCGGCGGTGACGCCGGCGAGATCGAGGCCCAGCGCCTCGGTCTGCTCAAGTGCTTCGCGCGCGCCGTTCACGTCGTCCAGCAGGCTGGCGCGCACGTGCCCGTGATCGTGGAAGGCGTCCAGCGTCTTGGGCGGCATGGTGTCGACCGTGTCCGGACCGATCAGGTTCTCGACATAGAGCACGTCGGAAAAGGTCGGGTCCTTGGTCCCGGTGGACGCCCACAGAAGGCGCTGGGGCGCCGCGCCGGCCTCGGCCAGGGCCCGCCAGCGCGGCGTCTCGATCAGCTCGAGATAGCGCTGGTAGGCGATCTTGGCGCTGGCGATGGCCACCTTGCCGCGCAGGGCGCGCGCGGCGCCGTCGCCGGATCGGTCGTCGATCTTCTTGTCGATCAGTCCATCGATCCGGCTGACGAAGAAGCTGGCGACCCCGTGGACCCTGGAAATATCGCCGCCAGCCGCCTTGAAGGCCTCGAGGCCGGCAATGTGCGCCTCGGCCACGGCCAGATAGGCGTCGATCGCGAACAGCAGAGTGACGTTGACGTTGATACCCTCGCCGATGAGCGTCCGGATGGCCGGCACGCCGGGCGCAGTGCCCGGCACCTTGATCATCAGATTGGGCCGGTCGACCGCCTTCCACAGGCGGCGGGCCTCGCGGATCGTGGCCTCGGTGTCCATCGCCAGATAGGGCGAGACCTCCAGGCTGACGTAGCCGTCGCGGCGGCCCAGCGCGTCATAGACCGGCCTGAACGTATCGGCCGCGCCCTGGATGTCGGCGATGGCCAGGCGCTCGTAGAGGCCCATGATCTCGTCGTCGCCCTGATCGAGCAGGCCCGTGAGGGTGGCGTCGTAGTCGTCGCCGCCGCCGATGGCCTTCTCGAAGATCGACGGATTGGACGTCAGGCCCTTGACGTCGTCCTCGACGATCAGACGCTTGAGTTCGCCGTCCTCGAGGATGCGGCGGTGCAGGTAGTCCAGCCAGACGGCCTGACCGGCGACGCCCAGATCGCGAACCGGATTTGTCATTGCGCCGCCTTCGGGCCAGACTTGGCCAGTTGCCGCCGCGCGGCTTCGACCACCGCCTCGGCGGTGAAGCCGAACTTCTTCATCAGGTCCTTGGCGGGCGCGGAGGCCCCGAAGCTGCGCATGGCGATGATCTCTCCCGTCGGGCCGGCATAGCGGTCCCATCCGAGCGGCGCGGCCGCCTCGACGGCGACCCGCGCGGTGACCGCCGGCGGCAGGACCTTGTCCCGATAGGCCAAGTCCTCGGCCTCGAACAGTTCGAAACTTGGCAGTGAGACCACGCGCGCCGAAACACCGTCGGCGGCGAGCGTCTCGAACGCCTCGACGCAGAGATGGAGCTCGCCGCCCGTGCCAATCAGGATCACATCGGGAACCCCGTCCGGATCGCCGGCCAGCACATAGCCGCCGCGGGCCACGCCGGCCGCCGGCGCGTATTTCGTCCGATCGTAGGTCGGCATGGCCTGGCGAGACAGCACCAGGCACGAAGGTCCGTCCGACCGCTCCAGGACCGCCCGCCAAGCCCAGACGGTCTCGTTGGCGTCGCCGGGGCGGATGACATGCATACCCGGGATGGCGCGAAGGGCGGCGAGCTGTTCGATCGGCTGGTGCGTCGGCCCGTCCTGGCCAAGGCCAATGGAGTCGTGGCTGAAGACGAACGCCACCGGCAGGCCCATCAGCGCGGCCAGGCGCGTGGGCGGGCGCATATAGTCGCTGAAGATCAGGAAGGTGCCGGTGTAGGGCCGGGGACCGGTCAGCGCGATGCCGTTGGCGATCGCGCCCATGGCGTGTTCGCGCACGCCGAAGTGCATGTTGCGCCCGCCGGGCGTGGCGGTCTCCAGCTCCCCGGCGCCCTCGAACTCCAGCCTGGTCTTGGTCGAGGGCGAGAGGTCGGCCGAGCCGCCGAACAGCCAAGGAATGCGCTTGGCGATGGCGTTGAGCGTCTTGCCCGAAGCCTCCCGCGTGGCGATGCCCTTGGCG
>JBOHLC010000391.1:0-9804 GCA_050729395.1 Caulobacteraceae bacterium | reverse complement strand
CTCGCGGACGTCCGGATCAAGCAGATCGACCTTGTTCCAGACCGCCAGGATCCGGCGCTCGGCCAGGTCGATCCCCAGCCGCTCCAGCACTTCGCGCCCGTCGGCGGCCTGGGCGGCGCTCTCGGCGCTGGCGATGTCGCGCACGTGGAGGATCACGTCGGCCTCGCGGACCCCTCCAGGGTGGCGCGGAACGCCTCCACCAGCTCGTGCGGCAGGTCGGAAATGAAACCGACCGTGTCCGACAGGATCGCCGGGCGGCCGCGCGGCAGCTTCACCCGCCGCAGTGTTGGATCGAGGGTGGCGAACAGAGCCGACCTGGCCAGCACGCGCGCGCCGGTCAGGCGGTTGAACAGGGTCGACTTGCCGGCGTTGGTGTAGCCGACCAGGGCGACCGCTGGATAGGGCACGCGGCCGCGCGCCCGCCTGGCGAGGCCGCGCGTGCGGCGCACGTCGGCAAGCTCGGCCTTCAGGCGAATGATACGTTCCACGATCAGGCGCCGGTCGGCCTCGATCTGGGTCTCGCCGGGACCGCCCAGGAAGCCGAAGCCGCCGCGCTGGCGCTCAAGGTGGGTCCAGGTGCGCACCAGGCGCGAACGCTCATAGTCCAGCCTTGCCAGCTCGACCTGTAGCCGCCCCTCCGCCGTCCGCGCGCGGCGGGCGAAGATCTCCAGGATGAGGCCCGTGCGGTCGACGACCTTGGCCTGCCACGCGCGCTCGAGATTGCGCTGCTGGATCGGGGTCAGGGCGTCGTCGACCACGACGACCGCCGCGCCCGTGCGAGCGCAGGTTTCGGCGATTTCGGCAACTTTTCCCTGACCGAAGAGCGTCGCTGGGCGGGCCGCGCGCACAGGCGCGATCAGGGCTTCGACGACCTCCAGGTCGAGCGCGGCGGCGAGACCGACCGCTTCGTCCAAGCGGGCGCGAGGATCACGTCCGACCCCGCTACCGCGCCGGTCGGGATGGACGACAAGGGCGATCCGTCCGATCTCGGGTGCGTCGGCGCCTTTCAATCCTCGTCTTCGTCTTCATCGGCCGGCGGCTCATAAAGCTGGACCGGCTGCGCGGGCATGATGGTGGAAATGGCGTGCTTGTAGACGAGCTGCGCCTGGCCGTCGCGGCGCAGCAGCACGCAGAAGCTGTCGAACCAGCTCACCACGCCCTGCAGCTTGACGCCGTTGACCAGGAAGATGGTGAGCGGGGTCTTGGCGCGCCTGACCGCGTTGAGAAAGGTGTCCTGCAGGTTTTGCTTCTTGTCGTTCGGCATGGGTTGAAGTCCCTTCCGTTGTTTTGGGCCCGCGTTCGGGCCGCATTGAACCGGCGACGCCGGCTGCTTAGCCGCAACGCGCTTGGGCGATATAGAGTTCGCGCAGCCGTTTCGCCACCGGTCCAGCCTCGCCGCCATTGACCAGTCGACCATCCAGCCTGACGACGGGCGTTACTTGCGTGCTGGCGCCGGTGATGAAGGCTTCCCGCGCCTCACTGGCGTCGGCCACCGAGAAGGGACCCTCGGCCAACTTGAGACCTTCCTCCGCCGCGACCTTCAGCACGCTCGCGCGGGTCACCCCGCGCAGGATGTTGGCCTGAATGTCGCGCGTTCGCAGCACGCCGTCGCGATCGACAATCCAGGCATTGGTCGACGAGCCTTCGGTGACGAAGCCGAGGTCGTCGACGAACCAGGCCTCGTAGGCGCCGGCTTCCTTGGCCGCCTGCTTGGCCAGCACATTAGGCAGCAGATTGACCGTCTTGATGTCGCACCGGCCCCAACGGTTCTCCGGCACGGTGATTACGGCGACGCCCCCGGCCGCCTTGGCGGCGACGGCCGCTGGATCGATGCGCCTCGCGGTGACCACCACACTGGGCGGCGGGGCGGGATCGGGAAACGGATGGTCGCGGCGGGCGACGCCGCGGGAGACCTGCAGATAGAGTAAGCCGTCCGCCAGCCGGTTTCGCCGAACCGTCTCGCCCAGCACAAGTTGCAGGGCCTTTCGGCTCATCGGCTCGGCGATGCGCAGCTCCGCCAGGCTCCGCTTCAAGCGGGCGAAATGGCCCTCGGCGTCGCACAGGCGCCCGTCGGCCACCGCCCAGACCTCATAGATCGCGTCGCCGAACTGGTAGCCGCGATCCTCGATGTGAACCGCCGCCTCTCCATGGCGTGTGAAGCGGCCGTTGACGTAGGCCACGCGCGACATCAGGCCTCCTCGTCCCCGGCGCGGCCGAAGCCTAGAGACTTCAACTTGCGGTGCAGGGCCGAACGCTCCATGCCAATAAAGCCGGCGGTGCGCGAGATATTGCCCCCGAAACGCACGATCTGGGCGTTGAGATACTCCTTCTCGAACAGTTCGCGCGCCTCGCGCAGCGGCAGGGCGATGATCCGCTCCGCGGCGAGACCCGCGGCGGCGGGGGCGGCGCTGGCGTCGGGCGGCAGCATCTCGGCCGTGATCGCCTCGCTGGGATCGCCGGCGGCGAGGATCAGGATGCGTTCGACGACATTGCGCAGCTGGCGGACATTGCCCGGCCATGACTGGACCTGGAGCGTGGCGTAGGCGTCCTCGGCCAGGCGCCGGCGCGGAAGGCCGGTCGCCGCGCTCAGACGGTCGAGGTAGTAGTCGATCAGGTCGGGAATATCCTCGCGCCGTTCGGCGAGGCCCGGCACTCGCAGCGGCACGACGTTCAGGCGGTGGAACAGATCCTCTCGCAGGCGCCCGGCGGCGATTTCCTCCCTGAGATCCCGCGTGGTCGAGGAAACCACGCGCACGTCCACCTGCACGTCGGTGTCGCCGCCCACCCTGCGGAAACGCTGCTCGACCAGCACGCGCAGAATCCGGCTCTGCGTCTCGCGGGGCATGTCGGCCACGTCATCGATATAGAGCGTGCCGCCGTGCGCGCGCTCGAAGACGCCGATCTTGCGCGGTCGACCGCCCTCACCTTCCTCCCCGAAGAACTCGACATCCATGCTGCCCGGCGTCATGCCGGCGGCGCTGATGGCGACGAATTCGCCCCGCGCCCTGGGGCTCGCCGCGTGGATCAGGCGCGCGGCCGTCTCCTTGCCGGAGCCAGGGGGGCCGGAGATGAGGACGCGGCTGTTGGCTGGGGCCACCTTGGCGATCATCTGACGGAGCTGTTGCGCCGGCTGAGACGAGCCCAGCATGCCGTCGGGCACGATCGCCTGGTTGCGCAGCCGCCGGTTCTCACGCTTGAGATTGGCGGCCTCCACCGCGCGCTGCGCGAGCAACAGCAAGCGGTCCGACTTGAACGGCTTTTCCAGGAAATCATAAGCGCCGCGCTTGATCGCGCTGACGGCCATTTCGATGTTGCCATGGCCGGAGATCATGATCACTGGAAGTTCCTCATCGAGGCCCTTGACCACGTCGAGGAGCTCGAGCCCGTCCATGCCGCCCCCGCTCATCCAGATGTCGAGGATCATCAGCGACGGCTTGCGCGCGCGGAGCGCCGCCAGGGCGCTCTCCGAATCCTTGGCCGTGCGCACCTGGTAGCCGTCGTCCTGCATGATCGCCGCCACCAGTTCTCGGATGTCGGCCTCGTCATCGACGACAAGCACATCGCCGGTCATGCTTGCACCTTCTGATCTTGAAGTGAGCGCGCGCGATCCGCGGCGCGCCGCGCGGGAAAGGACAGCAGGATGCGGGCGCCAGGCTTTTGCGCGGCATCGCCCAGCTGCAGCTCGCCACCGTGGTCTTCGAGAATTCGCTTGACGATCGCCAGTCCCAATCCGGTGCCCTTGGCCCTCGTCGTGACATAGGGTTCGGTGAGACGGTCGCGCTCCTTGAGCGGCAGCCCAACGCCGTTGTCTTCGATCACGAAGTCGATCTTGCTCTCGTTCGCAGCGAGTGAGGCACGAATCCTGCCATCCACGCCCGGCTCGGCGGTGCGCCGCGCGGCTATCGCCTCGCTGGCGTTCTTCAGCACATTGGTCAACGCCTGGCCGACGATCCGGCCGTCGCACATCAAGGTGACGCCGTGGGGCAGTTCGCCGATATCGACGGCGATGTCCGGATCGGCAACGCGCTGGGCGAAAGCGGCCTCGCGCAGGAGCTCGGCCGGGTCATGGGGGGCGAAAACCGGCGCCGGCATGCGGGCAAAGGCCGAGAACTCATCGACCATCCGGCCGATGTCGCCGACTTGGCGCACGATGGTGTCGGTGCAGCGGTCGAAGGTTTCCAGATCGGTCGTAATCTCCGTGCGATATTTCCGCCGCAGGCGTTCGGCCGAGAGCTGGATCGGGGTCAGCGGGTTCTTGATCTCATGGGCGATGCGGCGGGCGACGTCGCGCCAAGCCGCGTTTCGCTGAGCGGCCACCAGGCGGGTGATGTCGTCGAACGTCAGGACCAGGCCCTGCGCGCTCTGGCTGGCGCGCACGCGCAGGCGGCGCGACTCGCCATGCCGGGTCACGTCGACGTCCTCCTCGACCTCGCCGTCGCCTGCCAGCGCCAGCTGGGCGACGCCCTCCAGCTCCGGCGCTACATCCTTGAGCAGGCGTCCGTCGCCCCGACCCGGTTCGAGACCCAGGAGATGATCGGCTTGCCGGTTCACGGCCGAGATACGGCCCTTGGCGTCCAGACCGATGACGCCGGCGCTCACGCCCAGTAGGACGGCTTCGGTGAACTGCCGTTTCGTCTCGGCGTCCTCGTGCGCGGCGCGTAACTCCCGCCTCTGTTGTTCGAGATCGCGGGTCATGCGGTTGAAGGCGCGGGACAGGGCGGCAATCTCCTCGGGGTCGCGGCCGATGGCGACGCGCGCGCTGAGATCGCCAGCCGACACCTTGCCGGCGGCCTGGACCAGCCTGGCCACGGGCGCGGCAATGCCGCCGGCCGCTTCCATGCCCAGCCACACCGCGCCGACCAGCACCAGAAGCACGGTCTCCAGATAGGAGAAGGCGAAGGCGCCGCGGATGCGGGAGCGGCTGGCGGCCGCCTGGCGATAGGCGCCGAGCGAGGCCTCGGTCAGACGCAGATGACGGAAGATGCCAGGATCCACCGGCCGGACCACATAGAGATAGGCGTCGGGGTAGGCGCGCAGGCGATAGAGGGCGCGGAACAGGTCCGCCTGCTCGAATCCTACCATCTCGACTTCGTCGCCATCGGCCACATGGAACGCAGGAGCCGGTGGGTCGAGGAATGCAGGCCCATCCTCCGACTCGGCTCTGGCCAGCACACGGCCGTCGCGATCGATGACGTAGGCGGCGGCGAAGCCGTTGTCGTCGGCCAGATCGCCGAAAAAGCGGGAGAAGGCCACCGGAGAGTCCGCCAGCGCCGGCGCGGCGGCGTCGAGCGCCTGCGCCATGCCGCCGACGTGGGCGCCGATGTAATGCTGCTGCTCGGCGAGATAGCTGCGAGCCACGGTGGCCGAGTTCTCGACCACGCTTTCCACGCGGGCGTTGAACCAGTTGTCGATGCCGCGCGTCACCAGCACCCCGAAGAACAGGGCCACGATCACTGCGGGCGCCACGGCGGCCAGGGCGAACAGAAATACGAATCGCAAGTGCAGGCGCGCGCCGGCGTCGCGCGAGCGGGCTCTGAGCAGGTTGACCAGGCGTCCGACAAGGCCTGCCGCCGGCGGTATCAGAACGATCAGTCCAAGACCCAACAGGGCGAGCACCAGCGGGCTGGCCGGCCCGAGCGGGCCGGTGAGCGTCGGCGATGTGCCCAGGAAGACCGCCAGACCCGTCAGGGCCACGGCGGCGGCGTAACAGCCGCCCATCAGCGTGCGGGACGCCAGCGCGCCCGAAGAAGGCGCCTCGCCTGAAATCGTTTCGCTCGACATGTCGCCGATCAAGTCTAGGGCGGAGTGTGCCTCAAACTCAACAGGGCAGTTGCAAGGCTGCGTCAGTTGTCGCGGCGCAATCAAGCCTTGCCCGGCGAGACGCCGAGATCGGTGAGCCGCTTGCGCAGGGTGTTGCGGTTGAGGCCCAGGATTTCGGCCGCCCGGACCTGATTCCCGCGCGTCGCCGCCAGGGTAAGCTTGAACAGCGGCCGCTCCACCTCGGCCAGCACACGCTCATAGAGGCCGGGCGGCGGCGCGCCGTCCGCCTCGCTGGCGAACAAGGAGACAAGATACCGTTCGACCAGCGAGGAGAGGCTGACGGGTCCCTCGCTCGCGCCCGGCGAGGCCTGGCAGGACAGTTCGCGCTCGACTATGCGCGCGCCGATTGTCTCGTCGGCATATAGGGCGCAGATGCGCCGAACGAGGTTCTCCAATTCGCGCACATTGCCGGGCCAGTTGTGCAGCTTGAGCCGTTCGAGGGCGTCGTTGTCGATGGTCTTCGCCGGCAGGCCCTCGCGGGTCGCGCGCAGCAGGAAGGCCCGCGCCAGTTCAGGAATGTCCTCGACGTGCTCGCGCAGCGCCGGCATGCGGATCTGGGCCACGTTCAGGCGAAAGTAGAGATCCTCGCGAAACAATCCCTGACTGACCAGCCCGCGCAGATCGCGATTGGTGGCGGCGATCACTCTGACGTCGCACTTGCGCCCGGTGCGCGGATTGAGCGCCGGCTCGGCCCCGTCGAACACGCGCAGAAGGCGGATCTGCGAGTCGAGCGGCATGTCGCTGATTTCATCGAGCAGCAGCGTGCCGCCGTCGGCCTCGGCCAGTTTTCCCGGCGCGCCATCCCCCGCGCCGAACAGCTCGGCATCGATCCTTTCGCGCGGCGCCGCGCCGAGATTGACGGCCACGAAGCGGCCCTCGCGCCGGCGACCGAGGTCGTGCAGGGCGCGCGCGGCGAGCGACTTGCCGACGCCCGATTCGCCCTGGATAAGCACGGTCAGATCGGCGCCGACCAGGCGCGCGAGCGTTCGATAAACTTCCTGCATCGGGGCCGAGCGGCCGATGAGTGGCAGGCGCTCGTCGCGCACGGCTCGCGCCTGCGCCTTCGCGGCCTCGCCGTTGGCGGGCCTGGCCAAGGCGCGCCTGGCCACGGCGATGATATCGTCGAGATCGAATGGCTTGGGCACATAGTCGTAGACGCCGAGTTCGGCGGCGTTGACGGCCGTCAACAGGGTATTCTGGGCGCTCATGACGATGACCGGCAGCTTGGGGCGCTGCTTGCGGATGCGCGGCATGACGTTGAACACATTCTCATCCGGCATGACCACGTCGGTGACGACGAGATCGCCGTCCCCTTCCGAAACCCACTTCAGGAGCGTCGCCGCGTTGCCGGTGGCGCGCACCTCGTAGCCGAGGCGCGAGAAGGCCTGCGACAGGACGAGACGGATCGAGGAATCATCATCGGCGATCAGGATCTTGGCGTTCATGTCACTCCTTCAAGGGCGCGTTGCGGCGCCATGGGCAGCAGGACTCGGAACTCGGTCCGCCCGGGCGCGGAATCGAAATCGACCAGGCCGTCATGGCCGGCGACCAGCTTGGCCACCAAGGCAAGGCCAAGGCCCGTGCCATGGTCCTTGGTGGTGATGAACGGTTCGAATAGATGGTCTCGGACCGCGGCCGGAACGCCAGGTCCGTTGTCGATCACCTTGATCTCGAGCGGGGCTGCCTGGACGGGGATGCCGGCGTCGCCACGCGCCCTAGCACCGTGACGGAAAGCGGTGGCGATGGTGATCTCGCCGCGTCCGTCGCCGCGGGCATGGGCAGCCTCGGCTGCGTTTTTCATCAGATTGAGAAACACCTGGATGAGTTGATCCTCCTCGGCGAACGCCGGCGGCAGAGAGGGATCGTAGGCCTCGCGAATGGTCAGTCCGTCGGCGACGCCATTAGCCGCCAGGGCGCGTACGCGGTCGAGAACGCGGTGGATGTTCACGGGCGCGCGCGTTGGCGCCATGTCGTCGGCGAAGGCCTCCATGCGGTCGACCAGGCGGCGGATGCGCTCCGTCTCTTCGACGATGAGCTGGGCCAGCGGCATGTCGGCGGCGGCCAGGCCGGACTTCAGAAGCTGCGCCGCCCCGCGAATGCCGGCCAGGGGGTTCTTGATCTCGTGCGCGAGGATGCGTCCTAGACCGACGACGGACTGCAGGCCTTCCGCGGCGCGCTCCGCCGCCGGCGTCGCGTGGACCTCGACCAGGGTGACAAGGACGACATTCTCGCCGAGGCGCCCGGCCGAGCCGTCGGCGACGAAGGGCGGGCGTCCGAACACGTCCACCGCCAAGCCGCGTTCGCGCATCAGACCGGCTTGGTTCCGGCAACGCCTGATGAGCGAAAGGAGCGGCGAACCCTTGGCGAGGGCCCCTTCGAGACCGGCTCGCGCGATCAGCGCCAGGCTCTGGCCGAGCAGCGTTTCGGCAGCCTCATTGGTGGCGATCAGGCCGCCGTCGTTGTCGATCAACAGGCACGGATCGGGGCCCAGCTCGAAGGCCGCGAGCTTCAAGGCCTCGACCGAAGGGCTCGGCTGAATCATGCGGCCAGCCTGCGAGGCGCCCAGAGGTCCGCGACGGCATCCCGGACAGCGTCCGGCTCCTCTAATCGGCAGAGACGGGCGCGGGCGGCGCGCGGCGCTTCGGCCGTAGCCAGCGATGGCGCATTCTCGACATAAGCCGCGAGGTGCTTGCGGAACATGCGCAATCCCACGCGCTCGCCGTGGAAGGTGAGACTGCGCTCGAAGTGGTCGATGACGAGGTCGACCAGCGCTTCGCCTTTTGGCGCGCGGAAGTCGCGGCCGGCAAGCGCGGCTTCGATCTCGAGCGCGATCCACGGTTGGCCGACCGCGCCGCGGCCAACCATCATGGCGTCGGCCCCGGAGAGCTTCAGGGCCAGGGCGGCCGAGGCGCCGTCGGCGATATCGCCGTTGACGACCACCGGGATCGCCACCGCCTCCTTGACACTCCTGACGGCAGCCCAGTCGGCCATGCCGGAATAGAACTGCGCCCGCGTGCGGCCGTGCACGGTTACCGCCTTTGCTCCGGCCGCCTCGGCGCGGAGGGCAAGTTCGCGCGCGTTGTGCGAGGAGTCGTCCCAGCCCAGCCGCGTCTTCACCGTCACCGGCGCGTCCTGGGCTTCGACCGCCGCGCGGACAAGCCGCTCGGCCAGATCCAGATCGCGCATCAGAGCCGAACCGCAAGCCACGCCGGTGACGTCCTTTGCCGGGCACCCGAAGTTGAGGTCGATGATGTGCGCCCCCGAGGCCCGCGCGAGGCGCGCGCCCTTGGCGATCCACGCCGGGTCGGCGCCGACCAGTTGAATGACCATCAGCGGCAAGCCAGCGCCGACCGCGGCCCGGCGGATGACGTCCTGCCGGCCGTTGGCGAACTGCTCGCAGGCGACCATTTCGGTGGCGACGTACGGGGCGCCAAAGGCCGAGGCGACCTCCCTAAACGGCAGGTCGGAAATGCCGGTCATGGGCGAGATCCAAACCCGTCCGGGGACCTTGACAGACCCCACCGAGATCTGGGCGCCTAATTTTTGCTCACGTTCCACGCCGCCTTTTTAGGCAGGTCGGGCTCTGAGGTAAAGTCTCCGTCGCCCTCCCGCTCGCGCTCGCCGCCCGCTAAAGGTGGCTCATGGACTTTGCCGCGATCATCGTCGCAGCCGGGCGCGGAACGCGGGCTGGAGGGGCCAAGCAGTGGCGCGATCTCGGCGGCAGGCCATTGGTCCGCTGGTCGCTCGAGGCGCTGCTCGCCGCTGGCGCGCGCCATGTGGTCGTGGTCATTCCGGCCGGCGACCAGCAAGCCGCCGAAACCGCCTTCTCGGGCCTCCCTGGCTGGAGCGCCGTCGAAGGGGGAGCGGAGCGTTTCGACTCGGTGCGCGCCGGGCTGGCCGCGCTCGTACAGCGCCAGCCTTCGGCCGTGCTCATCCATGACGCTGCTCGGCCATTCGTGACCGGCGCGGTGATCGAGGCACTGT
>JBOHLC010000390.1:0-4046 GCA_050729395.1 Caulobacteraceae bacterium | reverse complement strand
CTCGCAGATCGTCTGGTCGCCACTGGCCCAGGGCGTCCTGACCGGCAAATACGCGCCAGGCGCCCAGCCGGCGGCCGATACCCGCGCAGCCAGCGAGGAGATGAGCGGGGCGATCTCGGGATGGATGCGGCCCGACGTGCTGGAAGCGGTGGAGAAACTCAAGCCGCTGGCCCAGGAGGCGGGCTGCACCCTGGCCCAGTTCGCCCTGGCCTGGGTGCTACGCGAGGCCAACGTGGCCTCGGCCATTGTCGGCGCCAGCCGGCCCTCGCAGGTCGAGGAGAACGCCGCCGCGTCGGACCTCAAGGTCGATCCAGACCTGTTCGCCAAGGCCGAGGCGATCTGCGACGAGGTACCGCGGCCCTGAACTATCAGGCGTCCAGAAGACGGACGCGCAGCTCCATGTTGGACTCGTTCATCGCCCGGCTGATGTGGTCGTAGAAGTCGCGCGCCGTCTCGGTCAGCGAGCAGGAGGCGTAGACCTCGACGCGCACCACGCCGCCGCTGTAGCGCGGCCACACGCCGTTCAGCTGGCCGGTCTCGACGAAGGCGATCTGGGTCTTGAGCTTCTCACGCAAGGCCCACAGATGTTTGCGATCCTCCGGCGGTTTCCAGCTCAGCGGATCGCTGACCACCAGAACCGGAACCTGGGCCGCGCCCTCTTCCAGATATATGTAGTCGACGAGATTGGTCTCCAGCACCGACATTTCATCCGCCCTCTGAATGCCCCAGAGCGAATCAGGAGTGTAAACGGATTTTGGTTAACGAAGCGGGCGACATCCGTAACTAAGGCGCCCGCTCAGTGCCGGAAGACGCGCACGCCGGTGAAGGCCATGACGACGCCAGCTTCGTCGGCGGCGGCGATGACTTCGGCGTCGCGGATCGAGCCGCCGGGCTGGATGATCGAGGTCGCGCCCGCCTCGACCGCCTGAAGCAGGCCATCGGCGAACGGGAAGAAGGCGTCGGACGCGCAGGCCGAGCCCGCGGCGAGCGAGCGGGGCAGGCCGGCGGCCTCGGCCACCTCGGCCGCGCGCAGGGCGGCGATGCGCGCCGAGTCGCGCCGGTTCATCTGGCCCGCGCCGATGCCGGCGGTCTGGCCGTCCCTGGCGAAGACGATGGCGTTGGACTTGACGTGCTTGGCGATGGTGAAGGCGAACAGCATGTCGCGCACCTGATCGGCGGTGGGCTGCTTGCGCGTGACGATGGTCAGGTCGGCGGCCGCCAGCGACGCCGTGTCGCGCGCCTGGACGAGGAAGCCGCCGGCGACCGACTTCGCCGTCTCGCCGCTCGCCGCCGGGTCGGGCAGGGCGCCGGCGAGGAGCAGGCGCAAATTCTTCCTTCTGGCGAAGACGGCGATGGCCGCCTCGTCGGCCTCGGGCGCGATCACTACCTCGGTGAAGATCTCGACGATGGCCTTGGCCGCGGCCTCGTCCAGGCGGCGGTTGACCGCGACGATGCCGCCGAAGGCCGACACCGGATCGCATTGCAGCGCGCGGCGATAGGCCTCCTCCTGCGTCGCGCCGAGGGCCACGCCGCACGGATTGGCGTGCTTGATGATGGCCACGGCCGGGCCGGCGGCGGGATCGAACTCGGCGACCAGCTAGAAGGCGGCGTCGGTGTCGGCGATATTGTTGTAGCCGAGGGCCTTGCCCTGCACCTGGCGGGCGGTGGCGACGCCGGGCCGGGGGTGGGGGAAGACATAAAGGGCGGCGGCCTGGTGCGGGTTCTCGCCATAGCGCATGGCCTGTTTGAGCGCGCCGGAGACGGTCTTGCGCGCCGGCCACGCCTCGCCGGTCTGCTTGGCGAACCAGCCGGCGATGGCCGCGTCGTAGGCGGTCGTGCGGGCGTAGGCCTGGGCCGCCAGGCGCCGGCGCAGGTCGAGCCGCGTGCCGCCCTCGCTTTTCAATGCCTCGACCACCTCGATCACATCGGCCGCCTCGGCGCACACGGCGACGTAGGGATGGTTCTTGGCCGCCGAGCGGATCATGGCCGGGCCGCCGATGTCGATGTTCTCGACGCACTGGGCGAAGTCCGCGCCAGAGGCCGCGGTGGCCTCGAACGGATAGAGATTGACCCACAGGAGGTCGATGCCGACGATGCCGTGGGCGTCCATGGCGGCGGCGTGCTCGGGCGCGTCGCGCACGCCCAGAAGTGCGCCGTGCACGGCCGGATGCAGGGTTTTGACCCGGCCGTCCATCATTTCGGGGAAGCCGGTGACCTCGGCCACATCCTTCACGGGGATGCCGGCGGCGGCGATGGCCGCGCGCGTGCCGCCGGTGGAAATGAGCTCGACGCCCAGGCCGGCGAGGTCGCGGGCGAGATCGGCGAGGCCGGTCTTGTCGGAGAGCGAGATGAGCGCCCGGCGAACCGGGGCGAGGTCCGGGGCGGGCGGGAATGCGGGCGCGGTCATGCCGGGTCTCCTGACAAGGTGAGGCGCCCAGGCGTGCGGCTAAGCTGGCCCCGCGCGCTCCCCGGTGGTGACCCACCTTTGTCGCCAGTCACGCGCGGGCGAGGCCGGAAAATAGGCGCGGACGGGATGGTGTCAATGCGGCGGCGATGGACTGCGCACGGGCAACCGCCCATATTCGGCCGGTCAATGAACTGGTCGGAGGCCGTCATGAGTCGTGAAGTCGGCGCCCCCGAGCCCCGATCGGCGGTGGACGCCATGTGGAACTTCGAGCGGGTCAAAGGCGTGGTCGCGGATACCGTCGCCGAATGGATCGCCGAAGGACGGGCGCGGGCGGTGAAGCGCGCTCGCGCCACGAGCCGGAAGATCATCGCGGGGCGGGAGGGTTTTACCGTCGACGATTTTCTCGCTGAGCGGCGGCGAGATGCCGAGCGCGAAGGTTGACGATCCGTTGGCGGCCCCATTTCCCCCGCACCCCCGGATCAAAACGCCGGGATAGCGCGCCTATTGTTCATCCTCGGGCCGAAGGGGCGTTCGGAGCCAATCAAATTCAGCAAGCAATTCAGCCGCGTCCCGGTCGAACTCATGCCGATAGTGGTGAACATGGTCGCCCATTCGATCTATGTGGGCCTCCGAGAAACCGAGGGAGGCGAGCACCGCGACGGCGTTATCGAGCGGTTGTCCTTCCACAAACATATAGTTGTGTCGGTCCCAAATGAGTTGCAGCCCAGAGTCTGGAGAGTAAATCCAGACATCGTGCCGCGCATCTCCAGCAAGATACGCGCCATAGCGAACGATGAAGGCTTGGATCTGGTCCCAGGATAGCTCTGGGCTCTGATAGCGGCCTGGTTCTCCCTCGCCTCGCGGGGTGTGGAGAATGTAGAGAACAAGGGACGGGGCGGGTAAGATCCTGGCCAGCTGCAGGAAGAGGTCGGGCAGCTCCGTAGGAACCGCGATTAGCAACCGCTCGGCGCCGGTTGACGTGATCTGTCGCTCGTAGATAGCCGGCGAATGTTGCTCGACCTCGGCGCCGCTCACGTAGAGCGTCAGCTTGCGCATCAGTTTCGCCCCTTTCGGCCCGAGCCGTCATCGCCTCGGTCGACCCGTTCAGCCCCTCAACGCAGCGATATTTTCCGCGTAGCGGGTTGGGCCTTCGTTGAACACCGCGCTGCCGGCGACAAGCGCCGTGGCGCCCGCGGCCACGCACAGGGGCGCGGTCTCCGGATCGACCCCGCCGTCGACCTCGAGCACGATGTCGCGACCGCTCGCGTCGATCATCGCCCGCAAACGCTCGATCTTGGCCAGCTGGGAGGTGATGAACTTCTGTCCGCCGAAGCCCGGGTTGACGGTCATCACCAGGATCTGGTCGATCTCGTCCAGCACCCATTCGATGGCCTCCGGCGGCGTCGATGGATTGAGCACCACCCCGGCGCGGGCGCCCAGCTCGCGGATGCGGCGCAAGGTGCGGTCCAGGTGCGGCCCGGCTTCCGGATGGACCAGGATGTGGTCGGCGCCGGCGTCGCGGAACGCCTCCAGATAGGGATCGGCCGGGGCGATCATCAGATGCACGTCGAAGGGCAGCTTCGTGTGCGGGCGCAGCGCCTTGATCAGGCCTGGGCCGAAACTGATATTGGGCACGAAA
>JBOHLC010000389.1:0-1913 GCA_050729395.1 Caulobacteraceae bacterium | reverse complement strand
CCTCGATCTTGCGCAACTGCGAGGTCATGAAGCTCTGTCCGCCGAAGCCCGGGTTGATCGACATCACCAGGATGAGGTCGACGTCGCCCATCATCCACTGGATCACCGAGGGGTCCGTGGACGGGTTGAACACCACCCCGGCCTTGGCCCCCAGTTCGCGGATGCGGCGCAGGGTGCGGTCGAGGTGCGGCCCGGCCTCGGGGTGGACCAGGATGTGGTCGGCGCCGGCCTCGCGGAACGCCTCGAGATAGGGATCGGCGGGAGCGATCATCAGGTGCACGTCGAGCGGAATCTTCACATGCGGGCGGATGGCCTTCACCACCACCGGGCCAATGGTCAGGTTGGGCACGAAATGGCCGTCCATGACATCGACATGCAGCCAGTCGGCGCCAGCGGCCTCGACCGCCCGCGCCTCCTCGCCCAGGCGGGCGAAGTCGGCCGAAAGGATGGAGGGGGCGATGATCGGCATGACCCCGCATTTAGGGCCGCGCGCGCCGCCCGTCACCTGCCGCGGCGAAATCTGGCGATGAAGAAGCCGTCGAGGCCACCCGCCATGTGGTGCGGCAGGATGCGCAGCCAGCCTTCGGGCGAGTGGCTGGCGATCGGCGAGTCGGCTTCGCCGGGGGCGATCGGGCCCAGCGCGAAATCGGCGTGCGCCGCGAGGAAGGCGCGCGCCTGGTCCTCGCCTTCCTCGCGCTCCAGGGAACAGACGCTATAGACCAGCCGGCCGCCGGGCTTCACGCGCGCCGCGGCGGCGGTCAGGAGGCGCGCCTGGGTCGCGGCCAGGGAGGCGATGTCCGAAGGCCGGGCGTTCCACAGGACGTCCGGATGGCGGCGGAACGTGCCGGTGGCCGAGCAGGGCGCATCGAGCAGAACCGCGTCGAAGGCGCGGGGATCGCTCCACTTCGCGGCGTCGGCGGCGACGACTTCGGCCGCGAGGTCGAGGCGCTTCAGGGACTGGGTCAACAGGCCAAGGCGCGCGGCCGAGCGGTCGAGGGCGGTGACGCTGGCGCCGGCCGCGGCGAGCTGAAAAGTCTTGCCGCCCGGCGCGGCGCAGAGATCGAGCACGGTCTCGCCTGGACGGGCGTCCAGCAGGCGCGCGGGGAGGGCGGCGGCGGCGTCCTGCACCCACCAGGCGCCCTCGGCGTAACCGGGCCATGCGGAGACATCGCCGCGTCGGCGGGTGCGCAGAGCGCCGCCAGGCAGAACCTCGGCTGCCAGCGCCTCGACGAGTTCGGCCTCCGGCCGGCCCTTGGGGGTGAGGTCGGTCGCCGGCTCCTCGGCGATCATGCCGGCGATGGTCTTGGCGGTCTGCTCGCCGTAGGTCGCGCACCAGCGGGCAAAGAGCCAGGCGGGCGCGAGGGTCTCCGCGTCCTGCGCCGGCGCCCCGTCGCGCAGCTGGCCGCGCAGGACGGCGTTGACCAGGCCGCGCAGGGGCTTCGGCGCCAGGGCCACGGTGGTGTCGACGGCGGCGAAATCGGGCGTGTCGAGCCAGAAAGCCTGGGCGAGGCCGAGGCGCAGGAGGTCGCGCACCGGTGGCGGCGGTTCGCGCTTGAGGCGGGCGTCGAGCGCCCGGTCTATCGGTCCCAGGTGGCGCAGAGCGGCCATGACGAGGGCGCGGGCGAAGGCGCGATCCTGCGCCGACAGAGGGGCAAGACCGGCGAGCCCGGCTTCCAGGCCGCCCCGGTCGGAAAGGGACGTCGCCAGCAGCTTCAGGGCCGCCGCGCGCGGGGCGAGGTCCGGTTTCATCGCGTCGCACCGGAGGGGCCTGTTGGAGCGCGTGTCAATGAGTCCTAGGCTGAAGGCCATGAGCCAGAAAGTTCCGGACGCCGCCCCCGGCAAGACGCTGACGCCGGCGGCCCGGCGCGCGATGGAGGAGGCGGCGGCGCGGCGGGCCAAGGAAGCGGAGGCCA
>JBOHLC010000388.1:0-2354 GCA_050729395.1 Caulobacteraceae bacterium | reverse complement strand
CAAGGCGTAGACCGGATACGCAAGCGCGAACCATAAGCGAAGATCGGCCAGGGCCAGCGCGATCATAGCTGCGAAACAGGCGATAAACAGCAGGCCGTGGCGATCGGCCCACGGGCCCCACCTCCCTCCGGCTATGGAATAGAGGATCAGCGTGCCCACGGCGGCGATCGCCGCCAGCAGCGCGGCCAGCAGCCAATCGATCTCACCGAGCTTGACCGGCAGGCGCTCGCGCTCGCCCGGCCTGGTGATCGCGCTGTCGGTCATGTGGCCGACGCGCTCGGAGGCGGCGCCGCCGCGGCGTTCGGCAGAGGTTCGACGATGCGCGCCCGCACCTCCGGGTCCTTCAGCAACGCCACGCGCATCAGCTCCGCGGCCTTGGGCGCCGCGGCCTCCGCGCCCCAGCCGCCATGCTCGACCAGCACGCTGATGGCGTAGCGCGGATCGTCATAGGGCGCGAAGGCGATGAACCAGGCGTCGTCGCGCAGGGCCCAGGCGCCCTGCGCGCCATGTTCACCGTGGCCGCCGGTGTAGCCGTGGGTCTGCGCCGTGCCGGTCTTGCCCGCGAGCTTGATCGGCCCAAGGTCCAGCTGGACATATTTGAAGGCCGTCCCGCCGGCGTCGTTGGCCACGCTGGCCATGGCCGCACGCACGAAGTCGAGATGCTCCCTGGCGAAGGGCAAATCGCCGCCCGTCGTCCCCGGCGGCTGGACCTTGTCGCCGATGGAATGGACGAGGCGAGGTTTGATTGCCCGCTGGCCATTGGCCAGGCGCGAGACCATCACCGCCAGCTGCAGAGCGTTGACGGCCACATAGCCCTGGCCGATGCCCATGCTGGGCGTCTCGCCGGGGTGCCACACCGGATCGTGGGGAAAGTTGCGGCGCTTGTAGGCCCTGTCGGGGATGATGCCGGCCTTCTGCCCGGGAATGCCGAGATCGAAGATCTGGCCCAACCCGAACTTCCGCGCCGTCGCGGCGATGCGATCAGGCCCGACGGAAAGCGCCGTCTGGTAGAAGAAGATGTCGCACGAGGACTTGATGGCGTTGTGCATGTCCTGCACGCCATGGGCGGCGTCGCAGTGCCACGCGCGCCCGCCCCAGAACCACACCTTATTGCACACATAGGTACGGTCCGGACTGATGCCGGCCTCGAGCGCCGCCAGCGCCACCATGGTCTTGAAAGTCGAGCCCGGCGGATAGGTGGCCGTGAGCGCCTTGTTGAACAGCGGCTTATGGTCGTACTCCGACAGCGCCTTGTATTCCGGCGCGGTCAATCCCTTGACGAAGCGGTTGGCGTCGAAGCTAGGGGTCGAAGCCAGGCACAGGATATCGCCCGTGCGGCAATCCATCATCACCGCCGCGCCGCTGTCGTCACCGAACACCTCGATCGCCCGGTTCTGGATGTCGGCGTCCAGGGTCAGGCGGATGGGAGAGCCGGGAATCGAGGGAACGTCGCCGGCCGGATCGTCGCGCACCACGCGGCCCTTGACGTCGACCTCGACCTTCTTCGCTCCCGGCTTGCCGCGCAGGTCGAGATCGTAGGCCTTCTCCACGCCCTGCCGTCCGATGCGAAAGCCGGGGTTGAGCAAAATCGGATCGGAATTGGGTCCGGTCTTGGTGATGTCCGAGGCGCTGACCTTGGCCACATAGCCGACCACGTGGGTGAAGGCGCCGCCGAACGGATAGACGCGCACCTCGCCCATGTCGGCCGTGACGCCGGGCAACTCCGGCGCGCGCACATTGACGCGCGAGAACTCCTCCCAGGTCATGTCCTCTACGACGGCCACCGGCGCGCGGCGCGGGGCGTTGGCGATGTCCACCGCCAGGCGAGCGCGGCGGGCCTCGTCCATCGGCACCAGCTCGGCGAGTTCGGCCAGGGTCTTGTCGACGTCGACGTTCTCGTCGGTGGCCACAAGCAGTCGGAACGCCGGCCGGTTGGAGGCCAGCACCACGCCGTTGCGGTCTAGGATCAGGCCGCGCGGCGGCGGGGTCAGGCGGAATTCGAACTCGTTGTGCTCGGAAAGCAACTTGTAGCGGCCGGCCTCGAGGATCTGCAGGTCGGCGAGGCGCGCGGCCAGAGCCAGCAGGCCGGCGCCGGTCAGGCCGCCGAACAGGAAGGCGCGGCGATGGAAGATCGCCTGCCGCTCGTTGACCGGGTCGAAGTGAAATGCGGGTTCGAACATCTAATAACGCGCGTCCGCCGCTTCATAGCGCTCGACGAGCTTCCAGGCGAAGGGGAAGAGCGCCGTGTTCACCAGGAATTGCAGGACGACGCCGGTCAATGCCGGTGCGTGGCCGGCTCGGAGGCCGGTGAGCGTGACAGCAACCAACATCGCCGCGGCGCAGGCGGCGGCATA
>JBOHLC010000387.1:0-24414 GCA_050729395.1 Caulobacteraceae bacterium | reverse complement strand
GAGCTATGTGGCGTCTCTCGTCGGCGTTTTCATCCTCGGCTTCATCATCGACGCGCTCGCCCCAAGCTTTGACGGACAGAAAAGCCAGATCCAGGCGATGAAACTTGCGGTGTACTCGTACACCGCGGCTTGGGTGGCCGGGATACTGAATATTCTTCCAATCCTTGGCATCCTCGCGATTATTGCCGCCTTTTATGGGCTCTATATCTTCTGGCTTGGTCTGCCCAAGCTGATGAAGTCACCGGCAGAAAAGAACGTCGGGTATTTCGTGGTCATCATCGTGGTGGCGTTCGTGGTGAATTTCATCATCGCCGCCATCATCGGCGCGGTGACCCTGTCGCTTGCCGCCGGAGCCGTGTTGGCCGGCGCGACTGCCTTCATGCATTAGATTTACGGGCCGCCGGTCGCCGAGGCGACCGGCTACCTCGGCTCGTATCGGCCTTCGCGGGCCTGATTCGAGAACTTGGTCAGATCGTCGTTGAAGTTGAGCCTGACCACGCCGATCGGTCCGTGACGCTGCTTGGCGATGATGACGTCCGCCAGATGGCGGATGGAGTCGAGCTTCTCTTCCCACTCGATGTGGTCGGCGGTGTTGTCCTTGGGTTCGGCGCGGCTGAGGTAATAGGCCTCGCGGTAGATGAACATGACCACGTCCGCGTCCTGTTCGATGGACCCTGACTCGCGCAGATCGGCCAACTGAGGCTTCTTGTCCTCGCGGTTCTCGACCTGGCGGGAGAGCTGCGCCAAGGCCAGGATAGGCACGCTGAGTTCCTTGGCCAAAGTCTTGAGGCCTTGGGTGATTTGGGTGACTTCCTGCACCCGATTATCCATCCGCCCGGCATCGACGCCGGTGACCAGCTGTAGGTAGTCGACCACGATGAGATCGAGGCCGGCGGTGCGCTTCAGGCGCCGCGCCCTGGCCGCCAGCTTCGCGATCGACAGGCCGCCAGTGTCGTCGATGTGCAGGGGCGCATTGGCCAGTTCCTTGGCCGCGTCGCGGATCAGGCCGAATTCGGAGGCGTTGATCTCCCCCTTGCGGATCTTGTCCGACGGCACCCCGGTGACCTCGGCCAGGATGCGCATGGCCAGCTGCTCGGCGCTCATCTCCAGGGAGAAGAAGGCCACGACCCCGCCGCGCGCGGTCCGCCGGGTCCCGTCCGGCAGCACCTCGAATTGATAGTTGCGGGCGATATCGAAGGCGATGTTGATGCCCAGCGCTGACTTGCCCATCGAAGGACGCGCGGCCAGGACGACGAGGTCGGACGGATGCAGGCCGCCCAGTTTCTGGTCGAGGTCGGCCAGGCCGGTGGACAGTCCCGCCAGTCCGCCGTCGCGGCCATAAGCGGCCGCCGCGTTCTCGACCGCGCCCGCGAGCGCCTGTTCGAGGTCGACCAGTCCCTGGCTCGCGGCCCCCGTCTCGGCCAGGGCGAACAGCTTCTGCTCGGCGGCTTCGATCTGTTCGCGGCCGGACTGATCCGGATCGCCGACCTGGGCGTCGGTGGATATTTCGCCGCCGATCCGGATGAGGGCGCGGCGCAGGGCGAGATCGTGGATGACCCGGCCATAGTCGGGCGCGTTGGCCGCCGGCGGAGCATGCTCGACCAGATCGGCGAAATAGCGCACCCCGCCCAGCTCCTCGAAGGACGGGTCGCGCTGAAACTGCTCCGCCAGCAGGATCGGCTCGGCCAGCTGGCCGCGGCGGATATGGCTCTGGATCGCTTCGTACAATCGCCCGTGGAACGGCTCGAAGAAGTCGCCGCCCTGCAGATGATCGCTCAGCCGCTCATAGGCCGCGTTGTCATAGAGCAGGATCCCGAGGAGCGCCTGCTCGGCCTCGATGTTGGCCGGGGCGTGGGGGATCTCGGGCGAGGGCGAGGCGGGGCGAAGATCGAGAAGCGGAACGAGGGCCATGACCCCCCAACATAACCCGGACCGGCCCCGGAGCGGGGATGAAGCTTAGGAATTGCACACAGAAAAACGCCGGCTGTGGATGACCGCCCCACCGGGCGGCTCGACGCCGCTAGGCCTCTTCGGCGAACGCCTGCTGGCCAGCGCCGCCCTCCAGCAAGTCGGCCGCCGAGCTGGCGTCCAACGCGCGATCGGCGTCGAACTGGGTGGCGATGACGTTCTCGCCCTTGGCCTGGCGTTCGGCCTCGTCGGCGCTGCGGGCGATGTTGATCTTGACCGTGATGGCGACCTCGGGGTGCAGCCGCACTTTCACCTGATGGACGCCCAAGGTCTTGATCGGCCGGTCGAGGACGACCATGGCGCGGTCGACCTTGCCGCCCTCGGCGTTGACCGCGTCGGCCACGTCCCTGCCCGACACCGAGCCGTACAGCTGGCCGGTCTCGCCGGCTTGGCGGATCATCACATAGGAGGCGCCGTCGAGCTTCTCGCCGGCTTTCGATGACGCCGCGCGCGCCTTGGCGTTGCGCTCCTCGATATCGACGCGCATGTCGTCGAACACCTTCATGTTCGCCGAATTGGCCCTCAGGGCCTTGGAACGCGGCAGGAGGAAGTTGCGCGCGAAGCCGTCCTTCACCGAGACGACATCGCCCAGCGATCCCAGGCGCTCCACGCGTTCGAGCAGAATGACCTTCATGGCTCGCCCCTTACTTCGTCACGTACGGCAGGAGCGCGAGGTAGCGGGCGCGCTTTATCGCCTGGGCCAGTTCGCGCTGCTTCTTGGCCGAGACGGCGGTGATGCGCGATGGCACGATCTTGCCGCGCTCGGAGACATAGCGCTGCAGGAGCTTGACGTCCTTGTAGTCGATCTTGGGCGCCCCCGCGCCAGAGAACGGACACACCTTGCGCCGGCGCATGAAGTTACGCCTCGGGGCGCTGCTGGACGAGGCAGGTTCGGAGATGACGGTTTCGTCGCTCATGGGATCCCTACAGTCAGGCCGGGGTGTCGTCGAAGCGCCGCTCACGGTCGCGGTCGCGGCGGGCGAGGACGGGTGATAGCTCGAGGTCGAGTTCATCCACGCGCAGGGTCAGATGGCGCAGCACGTCCTCATTGAGGGAAAGCTGCCGCTCCATTTCCTTGACCGCCGCCGGCGGCGCATCGATCGCCAGCAGGGAGTAGTGGCCCTTGCGGTTCTTGCGGATGCGGTAGGTGAGGTTGCGCAGTCCCCAATACTCGATCTTGGCCACATGGCCACCCTGGCCTTCGATCAGGGCCTTCAGTTCCTCGTTCAGGGCCTCGGCCTGGGTTGGCGAGATGTCCTGACGGGCGATGAGCACGTGCTCGTAAAACGCCATGGCGTTGCTTGCTTCCGCTCACTTGGGCGCGGCGTCGAGAAGCGCGGGGAAGTGGCGCAACGCAACGATGGCTCTTTTCGCGGCGGCCGGGAGTTTCCCGTGCCCTTTGACGCTCCGCGGCAAGACCGAGCCCTGTTCAAGGAGGGGCGCTGTTAGCCGCAATCACGCATGAAAGCAAGGCGGCCCGCGCGGGTCACTCACATCGGATGCTTATCCCGCCAGGCCTTCAGCACGGCGAGCGTCTTGGCCACGTGATCGTCAGGGTTGAGGTTCGAATAGGCCAGGAGGATACGACCGTCTGGGGCGATGACATAGCTTGTCCGGTCGGAATACCCCGGGTGAACCGCCAGGGTCGACTTGTACTCAGCGGCGATCTTGGCGTCCGGGTCGGCGGCCACCGGGAACTTGGAGCGGCATTCGCTGACCGAGAACTGGGTGAGGCGGTCAATGTTGCCGGCGGTGACGCCAATCAGCGTGGCGCCCAGCGCCTTGTATTGAGGTTGCGCCGCGGCGAAGTCGTGCGCCTCGATCGTGCAGCCCGGCGTGAAGGCGGCCGGGAAGAAGTAGAGCACCACCGGTCCCTTGCGTAGCGCCTTGTCGAGCGAGAACGGGAACTGTTTGCCGGCCATCGATGCCGGGGCGCTGAAGTCGGGGGCTTTGTCGCCCACGGCGAGGGCCGCGAACGCCGAGGAGGCGGCGAGAGCGAGGGCGGCCGCGCTGGCGGCGACGAGGCGTTTCATGACGGTGCTCCTTGTTGGGCTTGCGCGCATTATGCGGCCAGAGCCGCTTCAGGCGCCAGGGGCATGCGCTTGTCGTGGAGCTGGCTTTAACCTAACCCTCGCCACGCCCCTCCAGCCGGATACGGAAATCCCATGCGCCTCGCCTTTCTCTACCCCGGTCAGGGCAGTCAGGCGGTTGGCATGGGGACGGAACTGGCCGAGGCGTTCGCCGCGGCGCGCGCGCGGCTCGAGGAGATCGACGACGCTTTGGGCCAGCATCTCTCCCGCCTGATGCGCGAAGGCCCGATCGAGGAACTGACCCTGACCGAGAACGCCCAGCCGGCGCTGATGGCGGTAAGCTTGGCGGTGATGAGCGCGCTCAGGGCGGACTTCGATGTCGACGTCGAGCGCGCGGCGTTTGTGGCCGGCCACTCGCTGGGCGAATATTCCGCGCTCGCCGCGTCAGGCGCCCTCACCGTCGCCGACGCCGCCAGATTGTTGAAGCTGCGCGGCCAGGCGATGCAGCGCGCCGTCCCGGTGGGCGAGGGGGCCATGGCCTCTCTGATCGGACCCAAAGCCGATGTCGCCCTGGCCGAGGAGGCCGCGCAGGTCGGCCGGGCCGCCGGCGTGTGTGTCGTCGCCAACGACAACAACGCCGGTAACGTGGTCATTTCCGGGTCCAAGGCGGCGGTTGATCTGGCGATCGAGAAGGCCAAGGCGCTCGGCGCGCGCGCCATCCCCCTCAATGTCTCCGCGCCGTTCCATTGCCCGCTGATGGCGCCGGCGGCCGAAGAAATGGGCCGGGCGCTGGCCGAGGTCGAGTTCGCCGGGCCGCGACCGCCTCTGCTGGCCAATATCACTGCCCGCCCAGTCGACGATCCGGAGCGCATTCGCGCGCTGCTCGTCGAGCAGGTGACCGGCCGCGTACGCTGGCGGGAAAGCATGGAGTGGCTGGCGAACGAGGGTGAGGTTGAGGCGTTCGCCGAGGCCGGCTCGGGCAAGGTGCTGACCGGGATCGCCCGACGGATCGCGCCCGACGCGGCGGGGTTCGCGCTGAATACGCCGGCCGACCTGGAAGCCTTCGCAAAGTCACTCTGAGGGGAGGCGAACCATGTTCGATCTTTCGGGCAAGACGGCCCTCGTCACCGGGGCCAGTGGCGGCATCGGCGGCGCGATCGCCAGGTCGCTGCATGGCGCCGGCGCGCATGTCGTGCTTTCGGGCACACGCGAGGCGGCTCTGGCGAGCCTCGCTGGCGAGCTGGGCGAAAGAACCAGCGAGGTCGTGTGCGATCTGGCCGACGCGGCGGCCGTCGACGGCCTCGTGGAGCGGGCCGAAGCGGGCGCCGGCGCGCCGCTGGATATCCTGATCGCCAACGCAGGGGTGACGCGCGACGGCCTTTTGCTGCGCATGAAGGACGAGGACTGGGACGCCGTCCTGAAAATAAATCTGGAAAGCTATTTTCGCCTCGCGCGCGCGGCGCTGCGCGGCATGATGCGCCGGCGTTGGGGTCGGATCGTCGGCATCACCTCGGTGGTCGGCGTCACCGGCAACCCGGGCCAGACGAATTACGCGGCCTCCAAGGCCGGCATGATCGGTTTCTCCAAGGCGCTCGCCCAGGAAGTCGCCAGCCGGTCGATCACCGTCAATTGCGTCGCGCCCGGCTTCATCGAGAGCCCCATGACCGACGCGCTCACCGAGGCTCAGAAGAGTCAGATCCTGTCGACCATTCCGGCCGGACGCCTTGGCGCGGGGAGGGACGTGGCCGCCGCCTGCGTCTTCCTGGCCAGCGAGGAGGCGGCTTACGTCACCGGCCAGACCCTGCACGTGAACGGCGGCATGGCGATGATCTGAGCGGCGCAGCGGCGCCGCTAGGCGGACCCTAAGGAACATGCTAGGCGGGATTCCGACGAAGTCGCAGGACCTAAAGAAGCGCCAGGCCGCCGCGCGCGGCCTTCGATGACAACCGACCAGGAACGGGGCGGGCGGCAAGCTCTCTCCGGTCCTGCCAATCAGGGACTTGAAACCTTAAGATGTCCGATATCCTCGAGCGCGTGCGCAAGATCGTCATCGAGCACCTGGACGCTGACCCCGAGAAGGTCACGGAGAAGGCGAGCTTCATCGACGATCTGGGGGCCGACAGCCTGGACAATGTCGAACTCGTCATGGCCTTCGAGGAGGAGTTCGACATCGAGATCCCGGACGACGCGGCTGAGCATATCCAGACCGTGGGCGATGCGGTGAAGTTCATCGGAGAGCGCCTGGGCGCCTGAAGACCGCGCCATGCGTCGCGTCGTCGTAACGGGATTGGGAATGGTCACGCCCCTCGGCTGGGGGGTGGAGGCGAGTTGGCGCGCGCTGCTCGAGGGCAAATCCGGCGCCGGACGCATCACCACTTTCGATCCGGCCAACTACGCCTGCCAGGTGGCCTGTGAAGTTCCCCGGGTGGACGGCCGCGGCGGCGGCGGACCCGACGTCCCTGGCAGCTTTGATCCCGATCAGGTGATGAGCCCCAAGGAACAGCGCCGGGTCGACGATTTCATCCTCTACGCCATGGCCGCCGCCGACGAGGCCGTGCGCGACAGCGGCTGGACGCCGACCGCGGAGTCGGACCGCGAGCGCACCGGCGTCAACATCGGCTCGGGCATCGGCGGCCTGGCGACAATCGCCGACACGGCCGTGGAACTGCACGAGCGCGGCCCGCGCCGGGTCAGCCCGTTTTTCATCCCCTCGGCCCTGATCAATCTGGCGTCCGGCCAGGTCTCCATTCGCCACGGGTTCAAAGGGCCCAATCACTCGGTGGTGACGGCCTGCGCCACCGGCGCTCACGCGGTGGGCGACGCCATGCGCTTCATCCGTAACGGCGACGCCGACGTGATGGTGGCGGGCGGCGCCGAGGCGGCGATATGCCCGCTGGGCATCGCCGGCTTCATCGCCTGCCGGGCCATGTCCACGCAGTTCAACGATGAGCCGCAACGCGCGTCCCGGCCGTACGACAAGGATCGCGACGGCTTCGTCATGGGCGAGGGGGCCGGCGCGCTGGTGCTCGAGGAGCTCGAACACGCCAGGGCGCGCGGCGCCAATATCTACGCCGAGGTGATCGGCTATGGCCTCGCCGGCGACGCCTTCCACATCACCGCGCCGGCCGAGGACGGCGACGGCGGCTTTCGGGCCATGCGCGCGGCCATCGCCCACGCCGGCATCCAGCCCTCGGATATCGACTACATCAATGCTCACGGCACCTCGACGCCGCTCGGCGACGAGATCGAGCTGGCGGCCGTCGAGCGCTTGCTGGGCAACGCCGCCGCCAAGGTCACCATGTCGTCGACAAAGTCGGCGATCGGCCATCTTCTGGGCGCGGCCGGCGCCGTCGAGGCCGCCTTTTCCATTCTGGCCATCCGGGACCAGATCGCGCCGCCCACGCTCAATCTCGACAATCCCTCCATCGAGACCGCCATCGACCTGGCGCCGCATACCGCGCGGCCACGCAAGATCGAAGTCGCCCTGTCCAACAGCTTCGGCTTCGGCGGCACCAACGCCAGCGTCATCTTCACGACCGCTCCGTGACCCGCAGGCCCCGCGCGCGCGGCGCCCCCAAGGGCTCGCGGCGCGCCGCCAGACCTGGAAGACCCGCCGTTCCGCTTTCCCGCCGGCGCCTTTTCGCCATGGCGCTCCTGGTCCTTTTCATCGCGGGCGGCGCCGGCGTGGCCCTGTTCTCTCCGGGTCCGCCGGCCAGGCGCGGCAAGGCGACCGACGTGGTCCTGAGCGCCGGAGCCCGACTGCCGGCGATCGCCGGACAGCTTGGTCGGGCCGGCGTGGTGCGCTCCCCCTTGCTGTTCATGATCGCGGCCGAAGCGAGCGGCTCGGCCCGCAGCCTGAAGGCCGGAGAATACAGTTTCCAGTCACGCGATTCACTTGCCGCCGTCATGAACGCCGTGCGCGCCGGGCGCGTGGTTCGCCATTTCGTCACCATCCCGGAGGGACTTACCTCGGCCCAGACGGTGGCTATCCTCGACAGAGCCGCTGAACTCAGCGGTCCGGCGCCCATGCCGCCCGAAGGCTCACTGCTTCCCGAGACCTATGAGGTTTCGCTTGGCGAAAGCCGCGCCCACGTCCTGGCGCGCATGCGCGCGGCACGTGACGCCCTGCTGGCCCGGCTGTGGGCAAGGCGGCCGCCCGGCCTGACCTATCGCTCGCCGGAACAGGCGGTGATATTGGCCTCGATCGTCGAGAAGGAGACCGCCCTGGCGAACGAGAGACCCCACATCGCCCGGGTGTTCCTTAACCGGCTCGACAAGGGCATGCGTCTCGAGAGCGACCCGACCGTCGTTTACGGGCTCACCGGTGGGACGCCTCTGGGTCATGGTCTCAAGGTCTCGGAACTGCGCGACCGGACCCCCTACAACACCTATTTTATCGCCGGCCTGCCGCCGACACCGATCGCCAACCCGGGACGTGCGGCGCTGGAGGCCGCGCTTGATCCGACGCCGAGCGCCGATCTCTATTTCGTGGCCAACGGAACTGGCGGCCACGTCTTTTCCGCGACCCTCGAAGACCACCTGCGCAATGTCGCTCGCTGGCGTTCCATCGAACAGGCCCGCGCCGCCCTGCCGGCCCATGGGCCCGTCAACCGATGACTATGAACGGCATGACCGGCTTCGCGCGCCGTGAGGGGACCTTGGACGCGTGGACCTGGGCGGTGGAAGCGCGCAGCGTCAACGGACGCAACCTCGAAGTCCGCTTCCGCGGGCCGCCGGGTTTCGAGGGCCTGGAACGGGTGGCGCGCGAGGCCGCGCAGGCCCGCTTCCCGCGCGGACAACTCGGGATCGGTCTGCAGGCGCGGCGCGCCGATGCGCCCAGCCGGATCAGGATCAATCATGAGCTGCTCGCCGGCTATCTCGCCGCGCTCGAACCGCTCATCCAGTCGGGCAAGGTCGCGCCGCCGTCCGCCGATGGGCTGCTCGCCCTTCGTGGCGTAGTCGAAGCGCCCGATCTGGAGGACGACCCAGAGCGCCGCGCGGCGCTCGAGGCGGCCATGGCGCGAGATATCGTCGCCGCGCTCGACGAGCTTAGCACGGCCAGGTCCGAGGAGGGGCGCGCGCTGACGGCGCTGATCGCCGGGTTCCTCGATCAGATCGCCTCACTGACGGAGGCCGCGATCTCGGCGGCCGATGCTCAGCCGGCGCTCATTCGCGACCGCTTCGCGCGCCGGCTGGAGGAACTTCTCGGCGAGGCCGCGCCCGCGGATCGCATCCTGATCGAGGCGGCGGCCATGGCCACTCGCGCCGATGTGCGCGAGGAACTCGATCGGCTGACGGCGCATATCGCCTCCGCCCGCGCCCTTCTCGCCGAAGTCGCGTCGGCGGGGCGTCGTCTCGACTTCCTGGCTCAGGAGTTCATGCGCGAAGCCAATACCTTGACGTCGAAATCGGCCTCGCCGGCTCTCACCGCCGTTGGCCTCGAACTCAAGGCCGTGATCGACCGGATGCGCGAGCAGGTGCAGAATGTCGAGTGAACGGCGCGGTCTGCTGCTGGTGATTTCCAGTCCCAGCGGCGCGGGCAAGACCTCGCTCAGCCGGCGCCTGGCGGCCAACCACGGCGAGATCGAGCTGTCGATCTCGGCCACCACGCGCGCGGCTCGGCCCGGAGAGGCCGATGGAAGGGAATACCATTTCGTCGACCGCGCAACATTCGAGAGCCAGGCGGCCGCCGGCCAGTTCCTTGAATGGGCGGAGGTTCATGAGCACCGCTATGGCACGCCGCGCGCGCCGGTCATGGATGCGCTCGCGTCGGGTCGCGATGTGCTGTTCGACATCGACTGGCAGGGCGCGGCCGCGATCGCCGACGCCCTTCCGGAGGACACCGTAAAGCTCTTCATCCTGCCGCCCGCCATGGACGTGCTGGCCGCTCGCCTGCGTGGCCGGGCGCAGGACGCCTCGGACGTCATCGACCGGCGCCTGGCGCGCGCGCGTGGGGAAATCGCCCACTGGCGCGAGTATGACTATGTGATCGTCAACGACGACTTCGATCACGCCTACGGCCAGATCGAGCACATCTATCTGGCCGAGCGACTACGGAAGGCGCGCAACCCGTGGCTGGCCGGGTTCGTGACCGGCCTCATCGGGAAGGATTAGCCACCAGGGCGGCCATCGAAAGGAAACCGGCGACGCTGACCGTCTCGGCCCGCGCGTCCGGATCGATACCCGCGCGCCGGCAGAGTTCGACGCCTCCGAGCGCCTTGACCGACGAGCGCAGCATCTTGCGCCGCTGTCCGAACGCGGCCGCCGTCAGCCTTTGCAGCGCATCGATCACGGGCTCCGGCGGTCGATTTACGCGCGGGATGAGGCGGACGACCGCGGACTCGACTTTCGGCGGCGGGGTGAAGGCGCGCGCGGGCAGCTTCATGACCATCTTTGCTTCGGCGATGGCCTGTGAAATAACCGCCAGCCGGCCATAGTCCTCCTCGCCCGTCCGCGCGACGATCCTGCGCGCAACTTCGGCCTGGAACATCAGGGTAAAGGACGCCGGAAGCAGCGGACCGGTGAGCCACTTGATCAAGAGGGGACTGGCGATGTTGTAGGGCAGGTTGGCCACAACGGCCGGGCCCGGCCCGACCGCGGCAAGATCGTCGAAGCTCAGCGCGTCGGCGTGGATGACTTGCAGGCGCCCCTCGGCCGCCCGGGCGAGATCGCCGAGCAGCGGCAGGAACCGACGGTCCTTTTCCACCGCCGTGACCTGTGCGCCCGTCTCGAGCAGGGCGCGGGTCAGGCCACCCGGCCCCGGACCCACTTCCAGTACGATGGTTTCGCCAGAAATCTCAGCGATTTTAGTTATTTTTCGACATATGTTGAGGTCGAGCAGGAAATGCTGGCCGAATCGCTTGTCGGCGCCTATCCCCGCCGTCTCGAGCGCCTCCCTGAGCGGCGGGAGACCAGCGATGGTCACGACCGCGCGCGCCGCTCGGCGATTTCGGCGGCCAGGCGGAGGGCGGCGGTGAGACTGTCCGCGCGCGCCAGACCCTTGCCGGCCAGATCATAGGCGACACCGTGGTCGGGCGAAGTGCGCACCAGCGGCAGCCCCAGCGTGACGTTCACCCCGCCCCAGAAGTCGAGCATCTTCACCGGGATCAAAGCCTGATCGTGATACATGCAGATCGCCGCGTCGTAGCGCGTTCGCGCCTCGGCGTGAAAGAGCGTGTCGGCCGGATGCGGACCGCTCGCCTCTATGCCGGCCTCGACGAGCGCGTTCACGGCCGGGGCGATGATCTCGGCCTCCTCGCGGCCCAGCGCGCCCGCTTCACCGGCGTGGGGATTGAGCGCCGCCACGGCCAGCCGCGGGGCCGGCAGCCCAAAATCGCGTCGCAGGGCCCCGGCCACCGTGCGGCCGGCGGCCACGATCGCCTCTCGCGTAAGTAGGCCAGCCACCTTGGCCAAGGGCTCATGGATTGTCACCAGGGCGGCGCGCAGGTCGGCCGCCGTCAGCATCATCACGGGCGCGGCGCCCGTGATCGCGCCCAGGAATTCCGTGTGACCGGGAAAGGCGAAGCCCGCCTCATAAAGCGGCGCCTTGGCGATCGGCGCGGTGACCATGGCCGCCGCTTCGCCCGACAGCGCCAGCCTGGCGGCGGATTCGATCCAGGCAATGATGCTCGGCGCGGCGTCGGGGCGGGGATGTCCCGGGCTCACGGCGCTTGGCAGGGCCATGTCCAGGACCGGTAGAGCTTGCGCGAAGACGGCCGGGCCGTCCGCGAGGCGCTCCACCGCGGTCACCGGAACCTCGGCTGCGACTCGGGCGAGGCTTTCCCGGTCACCCACGACCACGAACCTTGGCCCCGTGGCTTTCAGTGCGCGCCAAGCGCCGATGACGATCTCGGGGCCGATCCCCGCCGGATCGCCCAGGCTGAGGGCGATGGGCGCGGCCTCGCCGCTCACCGAACCTCGATGGTCGCCGAATTGCGCAGGTCGCGAAGCTGGCGCTTGGCGATCATGGCCAGCTCCTGACCATAGAGCCGGTTCTCGATCTGATCTGTGGTAAGCGCCTGCACGCCGCCCATGTGCCGGGAGCAGACAGCGATGAGGTGCAGGCCAGCGTCGGTGCGGATCGGATCGGACACCTGGCCGACCTCGAGCTTGTCGGCGGCGTCGCGAAACGCCGGCGCGAGGTCCTTGGTTTCGGTCTCGCCGAGATCGCCGGTGACGACGCCTTTGAACTTCGCGCCCTCGGCGGCCAGATTATCGCAGCCGTTCAGTTTGGCGCGCAACGCCAGGAGTTCCGACTGGGCGTCCGCCACCTGGGCGTCGGTCGCGTCCTTGGCGAGCGATATGGCGGCCTGCTTTAGGTCGACCACGATCGTCGTCCCGCCGGCGCGGCGGTCCCGCAGATAGATGATGTAGACGCCGTCCTTCACCGGAATGGGCGCGGAAATCTGGCCGGGCCTGAGAGTCTCCAGGGCCTGGTCGACTTCGGGCGGCATCTCTCCGGGCGAAATCCAGCCGACATCGCCGCCGTTGGCGGCCGACGGTGAGTTCGAGAACTGGCGCGCCACCGCGGCGAAGGGCGCGCCCTTGTGAATCTGATCGATCAGCTGTTGCGCCGCCGCCGTGGCGGCGGCCATGTCGCCGGCTCGCCCCGCGTCGACGAAGATCTCGGTGACCTGGTATTGAGGCTTGCCGGCTTCGGCTTCCATCCGCTTCTGATAAGCCTTGATCTGGTCGCTGCCGATGCTGATGCGCGAACCGTAGCGGCCGCGGATCCAGCCACGCCAGCTGATCTCGGCCCGGAGCTGGCTCTTCAGCGTGTCGGCCCCGACACCTTGCGCCGCGAGCTGGGCCAGGAGCTGGCTGGCGCTGGTGTTGTTGCTGCGGGCGATGTCGGCGAGTTCGTCATTTACCTCGGCATCGGAGGCGATGAGGTTGAACTTCTGCGTCTTCCCCTCCTGCCTCAGGTCCTGCATCTCCAGGTCCTCGTCGATGAGCGAGCGGGCGGCCTCCTGCTGCAGGGCCGGCATGTTCTGCTCGGTGGGCTGCATGCCGGAGGTCACGATCAGCAGGCGCATGCGCTGAACGATGTCATAGGTGGAGATCAACTCGTCGTTGACGGTGATCACCACGCCTTCGCTGAGGGCGTTCGGGTCGGCCGCCGGCGCGGCCGGCGTGGGCGCCGTCGAGTCGGGAGAAGGCGGGCTCGCCTCCTGAGCCAGAACGGTCGGTCCGAAGGCCATTCCCAGAACGCAAAGCACGGCCGCGGCCGCCCGGGCGAAGGGCGTCAATCCACCAATTCGCTTCATGAAAGCCGCACTGTCCTCATCAGTCCCGCCGGCTCTGGGCGCACGGCGACGCGCGCTTTAGCGTGTATTCCCTATTGTGGCGAGTGAAAGGCGGAGGATCACCGAACTGGAGGGTCCCAGGGTGCCATTGTAGGTTTCGTTGCGGCGGTAAAGGACTTCCACGCGCAGGCAGTCGTCGCGGTAGACCAGGCCGATATCGTTTTGCCGCCAGGTGCCGCCGTCGACGATGGAGTAGACGTCGAGGCCCCAGTGCTTGGTGGCCCACACCTCGCCGTGGATATCCAGGCTGCTCACCCGTCCGCCGCTAGGCGACTGCGCCTCCTGAAGGTAGCTGACGTAACCGGACACGCGGCTGCTGGTGAAATCGACGCCGGTCTCCATGCTGTTCACCGACAGGTTCGACGAATCGAGGCGCCAGCGCGAGAACAGGCTGATCTTCGGCGTCAGCTGAGCGTCGAAGCCCACGATCCAGTCGGACAGCGCGGTCCGCAGGCCGGTGCGCAGCGGCGCGTAGGGGTTCCGTTCGGCCTGGAGCACCCGGCCGATGATCAGGCTGCCGGTATTGCCATCGGGCAGGATGACGGTCGCGCGCCCGGCCAGCGTCAGGCTTTGCCCGCCCTCGTAGAGATCGTAGCCAGGCGAGCGATTGACATCGAACAGGTTGGTCTCGTCGAACTGCCAGACCTGGCTGTCCTCATTGGGGATGCGCGGATCCAGCTTGGTGTCCGGGCCGATGGCGATCTGGGCCAAGGGCTCCAGGATCCAGGTGGCGCTGGGAGTCTGTTTGATCAGCGGATAACTGATGTCGGCGCCCACGTCGCCGAAGGCGCGGGCGATCGTGGCGTTGGACGCGTACGGCGCGGCGAGGTTGCTGAGATTGTAAAGGTCTCCCCGCCCCTGAACGAAGGGCGACACGCGCAGCCCGTTGGCGAAGGTGAAGTTCGTCTGCCAGTCGAAGCCGAGGGTCGCGCGGCGGCTGTCGACGCCCGGCAGTCCATCGAGGGTCGGCGACTGGTTGCGCGTGAGAACCACCGCGCTGCCGTCGAAGCGCAGCCGCCCGCCCAGGATGTCCTGCGGCAACTCGTAATGAGCCTCGATCAGCGGCGCGACCGTGGGGATGGTGCTCTGAACGTCGGTTGGACGCAGGCCTTCGACATCGACGGCCGCGACGGACAAGAAGGAATTCTGATCCTGGCGCACGACGTCCAGCTGCGAAATCAGGCGTCCGCCATCGGCGGCATACAGGCCGCGGTCGGTGAACACCTCTGGAATCGAATATTTTTCGAAGATCAGCTTGTCGGACGCCTGCTCGGCGGTGAATCCCCACGTCCAGTGGGAGCCGAGATCGAACTGTCCGCTAGCCAGGATGTAGCTGCGGAGCGTGTTGGGTCCGAACTTGTCGCCGCCGGAGGTGAAGTCCCGGTCGTCGGTGAAGCCCGCCCGGATATCCATGATCCCCGAATAGAATCGCTTGCGATAGTCGATATTGAGGAACGGATTGACCTTGCTGTTGAATTGCGGAGAGATGGTGATGTCGGACGACTGCGAGATGACCTGGTAGTACGGCTGCTCATAGGACAAACCGCGTGAGCCGGAAATGGTCGCCACCGGCAGCAGAAAACCGGACTTGCGCGCCGCCGAGGGGTCGGCGGTATAGAAGGCCGGCAGATAGAATATCGCGACGCCCTTTACCTGGATGACCGCGTCCTGGAAGTATAGTGTCTTCTTCGCCTTGTCCTCGACCACCTTTCGGGCGCGAATCGACCAGGTCGGCGTCTTCTGGCCGTTTTCCGAGCACACCTGGCATGGGGTGAAGATCACGCGGTCGAGTTCGGTGACGTTGGCGTTGCGCCGGCTGGTGCGGGCGGCGGCGATCTTCACATTGTCCTGGAGGCGGGCGGAAAAGCCGATCGCCACCCCTTCGCTCATGTCCTTGTCGAGCGTCAGGGCCTGGGCGAACTGTGTCGTGCCGTCGGGATTGACGATGACCACGTGACCGTGCGCGCTGACCACGCCGGTATCGCGCTGATAGTCGAGTTCGTCGGCGTGCAGAACGCGCCCCTTGTAGCGCGCCTCGACCGCCCCCTCGGCGATGACCTTATCGTTGGCGTTGTCCTGGATAAGGGTGTCGGCCTCGAGGTAGAAGCCGCCGCCCCCGAGGCCGTCCGTGGGCTGCGCGGGTGGGGCCGCCTTGGCCGGCGGAGTCATCATCTTGCTGAGCGGCGCGGCCGCCGCGGCGCCGCACGCCATGAGCAGGACGCCCATGCAAACGCCCGCCATCCCAACCCCACGCGTTCTCGCCACTCGCGGCCCTTTCACGCACCGTGCCTCGCCCGTCCCCACGAGTCAGCCGTCTTCGGTATAGCAAAGCAGTGTGATCCCCGCCAAAAGCGCGAGAATCGGCGGCGACCAGGCGGCCAGATCGGGCGGGATGACTTCCGCCGCTCCCAAGGCGCCGCAAAATTCGTCGAGGAAGAACAGGACAAAGCCCAGGGTCACGCCGGCGCCGACGAGGGCGGCCAGATCCCCCAGGCGCATGAGCCGCAGCGAAAACGCCGCGCCCAGCACGGTCATGGCCGCGAACAGCACCGGCGCGGCGAGAAGTTGCTGCAGACGCATGCGGTAACCGGTGGAGGAATAGCCAGCCAGCTCGGCCGAGTGAATGGTGGACGGCAGGCGCCAGAAGGCCACGGCGGCGGGCGAGATGAACTTCTCCATCGCCGTCCGATGGTCGAGCATCGAGGGGATCAGAATGCGGTCGGAGTGCACGGAACTCGAGCCCGGCAAGGATTCGCGCACGTCGGTCAGGCGCCAATAGCCCGGCATCAGGCTTGCCTCAGACGCCTCGAGCCGCCGCGTGAACGTCAGCTCGCCCGATGGATCGACGTCTTCGATAAACACCGAGACCCCGCGCAGCCGAACGACATCGTTCACCGTATCATGTGACTTGGCGTGGATGACCACCTGTTGGCGATCATCGCCCTGGCGCAGCCAGATCTCGTCCGGACCCGCCTGCGGGTCTTCGGTCAACGCCGTCTGGCGATCTTCGAAGCGCTGGTTGAGGGCCGCGGCCGCCGGATTGAGCACCGTCGTCGTCAGGACGCCGATCAGGAGCGCCATCGCCGCCGCCGGCAGGATGAAGCGCCAGGCCGAAACCCCGGCCGCGCGCATGGCCACCAGTTCGCTGCGCCGGTTCATGGCCACGAAGGCGCCCATGGTTCCGAACAGGAACACGAAGGGCAGGACCAGCAGAATGATCGCCGGCGACTTGAGCAGCGTAAGATAGAGCAGGTCGACGAAGGTGAGATCTAGCCGGCCGCCCAATGTCCTGGACAGCTCGACGAAGTCGATCAACACGATCACCGAAGCGATGACGGCCAGGGCGGCGGCGATCCCGATCAGGAAGCGGCCGAGGACATAGGCCTGCATGCGAATGGGCGCGGCGCTCATGCGGGCGCGGGCGCCAGCGCCAGGCGGCCGCGGGGCGTGTGTGTGAAAAGCATGGCCAGGGCGACGGCCATCACGCCGAGCGGGACCAGGTATTGCAGCGCATTCAACGCCGGCGACGAACCGGCGGCCGCCTGGGCGGTGAAGCCCAGCACGCGGGTCACGAGCGCCACGAAGGCGACGGCGGTGATTCGCTCGCCATAGCCCATTCGGCTGAAAGAGCCGCCGATCACCGCGGTAAGGGCCAGGGCCATGAAGGCGAGGTTGTAGAGCGGGTCAGCGATGCGCGAGTGGCCTTCGGCGAGCATTTTCGTGGCGTTGGCCCGCTCCCAAGCGCCGCGCGGATCGGGAAAGAACAGCTCGTGCGGATAGCGGTCCGACAGCTTGTAGATCACCGGCCGGTCGGCAGGCATCAGCGGCCGAAGGTCCAGGACGTACTGATCGAACGACAGAAAGTTGAGGACGCCGTCCTTGGAGAACTCCTGATTGGCTCCGTTTCGCAGGAGCAACATCGGCGCGGCGCCGCGATTTTGCAGCCGCCCCTCGCGGGCCATGACCGTGCTGTCGCGCCCGTTGCCATTGTTCCGGTCGATGAACAGGTTGTGGATGGTCCCGTCGTCATCCATCGATTGAGCGAAGACCGTCACGCCCGGCGCGGGATGGGAGAACTTGCCGGGTTTTATCAGGGTTGCCGCGATGTCGGCGCGCACGCCCAGCAGCGTCTGTCGCAGCTCGCGGTAGCACAGCGGCTGTATCCACAGGTTCAGGATCAGGGTGACGAGGCACGCGGCGGAGGCGAGCCGCAACGCCGGCGAGATGACGCGCCAGCGGCTCATGCCGCCGGCGAAGCAGATGACGATCTCCTGCTCGGTGTGCAGCCGATTGAGACCCACGAGCCCGCCGACGAGCACGGCCACCGGGATGATCATGGCGATCAGCTGCGGCATGGCCAGGAAGATGATCTTGAGGAAGATCAGGACGCTCTGCCGCTGATCGACCATCACATCGAGCGCCGACAGGCTCTCGCTGAGCAGCGCCACGCCGGATAGCGCGGCGGTCGCCACGAGCGTTGGCCCGAGCAGCTCGCGAAACAGATATCGGTCGATCAGCTGCATGAAATGACGGCGAGGATCCTTGAGGTCAGATCGCGCGCGGGGCTACGCGTTCGCGCGGGCGGGGCGCACATGGCCAGAAAAGCTCCGGCGAAATCAAGTCGGCGGCGGGGAGGCGGCGGGCGAAACTGGACCGAACACTGACTTGAATCCATCGATCAAGGCGCGGTCCACCGCCTCCATGCCCACATCGCGGCCGAGCCGCGCCAGGCTGGTGACGCCAAATTCGGAAATGCCGCACGGGACGATGCCCTCGAAGTGGGAGAGGTCCGGGGCCACGTTGAGGCTGACGCCGTGAAAGCTGACCCAGCGGCGCAGCTTCACGCCGATGGCGGCGATCTTCTCTTCCCGCTCCCCGCCGGCAACCCAGACGCCGATGCGCCCGCCGCGGGTCTCGCCGGCGACGCCCAGCCTGGCGAGCGCGTCGATCAGCCAGGCCTCCAGGGCCAGGACGAAGGCTCGCGCGTCGCGCCGCCGCGCGCGCAGGTCGAGCATCACATAGGCCACTCTCTGACCAGGTCCGTGATAGGTGAACTGGCCGCCCCGGCCACTTCTGAACACCGGGAATCGATCCGGATCGATGAGATCGTCCGGCTTGGCGGACACTCCGGCCGTGTAGAGCGGCGGGTGCTCGAGCAGCCAGACCAGTTCGCCGGCGCGCCCGTCGGCGATGGCCGCCGCGCGCGCCTCCATGGCGGCGACCGCTGTCGGATAGGCTACCGGGCCGGTCGAGGTCACCCACTCCACGCTCGCGCCATCGGAACGACCGAAGATGATGGTGGAAGCGGGTATGCTTTCGGTCATCGGCGGCCAATGTGGGGCGCCGGCGGGCGAGCGCAAAGCCCCGGCCTTCACAACGAGGCGCCCATTTGCTACCCCCCGCGGCTCGCAACGAGCGGTCGTGGCGGAATTGGTAGACGCGCAGCGTTGAGGTCGCTGTGGGGTAACTCCCGTGGAAGTTCGAGTCTTCTCGACCGCACCAGGCGGCGTTTTACGGCGGGTCCGTGGACGCTCCATGACGTCTCAGGCCGTCCCATTTTTCGTTAAAAAACAGAGTGAAGGACGGTTTGAGGCTTCACGGCATTGTGTCGCCGTATCCCGTTCCGACCCACGACAGCCGCGAAAAATGTTGGTAGATTCTGAGGCGCTGGGTTCAGTGCCCCTTGGAAATACCCACGATGCCATCATCGGATACCAACATTTCGAAGGCGTCAGCAGCGAAAAAGACCCTCACTGACATCGCCGTCCGCAACGCGAGACAGGCTCCGAAACCCTATAAGCTGAGTGACGCCGGCGGGTTGTATCTGTTGGTGAGCCCGACAGGCGGCAAGCTCTGGCGCCACAACTACCGCCACGCCGCCAAGCAGTTAACCGCCTCTTACGGCGCCTATCCGGCCGTCACCCTGGCCATGGCGCGCGAGAGGCGGGACGCGACGAAGCGCCAACTCGCCGAGGGCAAGAACCCGGCCATCGAAAAGAAACGCGCGGTGCTTGCGGCCAAGATCGCCGCCTCGAACACCTTTTCGACCGTCGCCGAGGAACTGATCGTCAAGCTGGAGCGCGAGGGCAGGGCGTCGACCACGGCCGACAAGCTGCGATGGTATGCTTCGCTGCTGGAGACCATCGAGGATCGCCCCATCGGCGAGATCGAGGCTTTCGAGCTGCTGGCGCCGCTCAAGAAGATTGAGGCGTCCGGCCGCTATGAAACGGCGGTCAACACTTTATCATTTGCTGGCCGCGCGTTCCGCTTCGCCGTGGCGACGGGTAGGGCCAAACGGGACGTCGCCGCTGACCTCAGAGGCGCATTGACCACTCCGAAGGTCACCCATCGCGCCGCCATCCTGGACACCAAGGGCGCCGGCCGGCTGCTGCGCGCGATCGAGGAACATACCGGCCAACGTCATATCAAGATCGCGCTTCAATTGATGGCGCACACTTTCCCGCGTCCGGGCGAACTGCGGGCGGCGACGTGGGATGAGTTCGACCTGGAGAAGGCGATCTGGCGCATCCCGGCGCACCGGACGAAGATGAGGCGCGAGCACACCATCCCCCTGTCGACGCAGGTCGTGGCGATACTGAAGGACCTTCAGAGCCTCACGGGCGAGAAGGCCAAAGGGGCCAAGCTGGCGTTTCCCTCGCTTCGCAGTCCCGGCCAGCCGATCTCGGAGAACACCCTGAACGTCTCGCTGCGCGCGATGGGATTTGGCGCCGACGAAATGACGTCGCACGGTTTCCGTTCGATGGCGTCGACGCTCCTGAACGAGTCGGGCAGGTGGAATCCCGACGCCATCGAGCGCGCGCTGGCGCATGCCGATAGCGACGCCGTGCGAGGAAGCTACCATCGCGGCGCCTATTGGGATGAGCGAGTCCGCATGGCGCAGTGGTGGAGCGACTATCTGGCCGCAATGAGGGATGGAGCGGAGATCCTGCCTTTCAGGCGCCGCGTCTGAAGGGCGCTACTCGCCGCCCGCCCGGTAGCCGGCCGGATCGGCGACCCAACAACCGATGGCTGATTCGTGCCAGCCGGCGCCGTGGATGCTGATCTTCACCTGCCGTGGAAACGTGCCCTCTGCGATCTTGCGATAGACGGTGGAGCGGGACAGCCCGGTACGGGCCAGCACGGTCTTGAGGCGAATAATCCTGTCGGGGTCGGGCACGGGACGGGCTTCCATCAACTGATAGTCAGCGATGCCCCTTGGGATCAGAATTGGCCGGCCTCACGCCGCCGGCAAGGCGTAACCTAACTCGATGGGGCGGCAGAGTAGCGCGGCGCAGAAATACAAGCTGACGGCGGTAGCGACGGGGCGGGTATACGTTGGCTGCTTCTTCAGACGTCGGATAGCGATGGGCTCGGGTCAGTCCGACGCGGAACCACTGGCGCTTGGCACCGAAGCCGATAGATCACGCGCCTCCAGGGCGCCATGAGGAGTCCGCGCTGGCATGCCTGCCGAAGAGTTCCGGTCCGGTGGCGTTCCAGACCCCGTGGCCGCCAACGAGGCGGCTTGGCGTGATTTCCACCACAGCGAGTTGACGTCGCAGGCCACCGCAGACGCCGCCGAGATCGGCAATTCCGGGAAGGTGGTGAGACTCTGCGGTGTACTTGGGTCGAACGACTCAAGCCCGCCGGGAAAGCACTTGGCGGCAGTGGCGATTCTTTGCAATCCGGGCGCAACCAGCACCCGCTCCGAGAATCTTGCTCACCTTTTCCTGTGAGGATTCTCCTCCAACCGTTTTCAGACGAAAAAGGGGGGCCAGCTAGTCCTGCGCAAGAGCGTTGCCGTTGGAGTTGGGATCCTTCATACGGGGGCTTCACAGATATGCTGCGGCATATGCCTCCATGGCGGGATTAGCCGCATGACCCCCGATCAAGCCGCAGTCCAAACGGCCTTTGCGACGTGGGGCGGAGCAATTGCTACGTTTGTCGCCGCCGTCGTAGCTCTGTGGATCGCCGTCACGGGCGCACGGCGAGATGATCGCCTTCGCCGACAGGAACATCAAGACCGGCAGAGGGCGGCAGGGTTCGCGCTGAAATACGCTTTGGAACACTTGGTCAATATCTTCGAGGAAAATGACGCCCATCCCCACGCCAACTTGAAGAAATCCTCTTTGGCGGCAAAACTAAACGCGGCCATGAAGGGGGTGGAGCAGGCGCTAGTGATTGATTTCACCAGCGCTGACTTGCTGAAAGACGCTCTAAATACCCACGGCAGCATCGGTTTTATGATCAGCGCCATATCGGGATGGGACAATCCGAACTCTGACATCCCGATCGCGTACCTGACCGATTCCTACGGCCCGCTCCGGCAAGACATCGAGGCTTCCTACGAGCGCCACAAGTAGAAGTATCTGCAGGCGGCGCAGTAGCTTTGAGCGCGCTTGGTGACGCGACTCGCTCGGTTTGCGCGATCGACGCGCGACCTGTTGAACACGCTGGCCGTCATTGCGGACAGGAAGGCCGGGTTTCGCTCCCTTGACGTCGCATGGCCCTCACCATCACGGTGCACGGGCGGTTGATGTTGACCGTCGTAGGAGGGTTGACGGAGTTCGAACCCGAGCTGCTTCGCGCGCGGACAGGTGAAGGCCGCGCTCGCGCCAAGGCGGGCGGCGTGAAGCTTGGGCGCAGACCGAAGCTGACGCCGCGCCAGCGGCGCGAAGCGATCAAGCGCCGCGACAGCGGCGAGCCAATGCGAGAGATTGGCCGCAGCTACAACCTCAGCCACAGCACAATTTCGACGTTGCGCGCCGGCGCTTGAACGTGTGCTTCTCAGGCGGCAACTGTGCGGGGAGAATTAACCCGAAGCGGACAGGAGCGGAGCCGCGCGGAAATCCGTCCTCAGCTGCAAATTTGCGAATGTTATTGGAGTCGACCGACATCTCGCGACGCGGATCCGGCCGGTTTCCCTTCGGCCGCATAAATCGATCTGAAAATTTCTGCGCCCTGCTCAATCGGGATCTGGCGCATCACGTCAAAGATGGCCGTGTAGGTATCGCAATAGGCTTTCATCTCGACGTCGGTGCTGGGCATACGACCCGAAGTGTAAAGTTCTACATATATTTCATGCTCGTCAGGTGGCACGAGATTAGTCACTCTTAGCCCGACCGCCGCCATCAACTGCTGTCCCTGACTTGGTCTTAAGGCGCGGGGGTTCTTGGCTGTCTGTGCGAGCATTTCTGCGTACCAATTTAGTTCCTCCGCTTGAATGGTAGCGGGCAATGCGCCTCCAGTAACTCCCATGGTCTGTCCAGTCACGCCGGTCATGTTTACGCAAGTATCCACAGAGTTTGACTGCATAAAGTGATATCCGTCATCAGCTGCGGCAATCCCATCTTTGGCCGTTTGATCGGTCATGAACGGTGCCTGGCTTTGAATCAGCGCGCCGATGCTCGGTCGCATAAGCGCCTGGATCGACTGTTCCGTGTTGGATCCGATCCTTGCTGAATCATTGCTCATCATAACAACTTCGTTGAAAGTAGATGGGTAGTATTTGTAGAGTGTGGAGATTAATCGCATCTCCGCCCCTTTTACGCCAGTTGTATCAGGATTATCAGTGGATCCCCCAACGGTGGTAAGCAATAATAAAATCCCCACCAATACCGCAGGGATTAGTCCGTGCAAGCTCATCGTTAAAATTGGCAGCTTTGGCGTGGGATTTCTAAAAGACCAGATTCCCGCAATTACCCCCGGCAACCACGGCACTAATGCCGCGCCAAGCGTCCTTGGGATGAGATTAGGTTCTGCAAATACGATCGCTGGCATAAACGGCCAAGTACCGTACGATGTGCCGATTGACCATAGGGTGTATAAAAATACAACAACCAGAGAAATTATAGTGTAACTGAAAAAGCCAGGACGGTAAACCTTGACCTTTTTAGACTTGATTGAAGCAAATTTATCTTCACCTGACTCCGCCATCATGCCCCTGCCAAATTCCCGAAATTTCCCCTTATACCAACCGAATCTCGCTACATGGAGAATCAATCGTTGTCGTGCAGCGAGAGGTCTAACAAGCGGGGTAAAGCGCCCAAGCTTCGTGGATCAGGACGCCTTTTGTCTTTCCCGTCGTGTGTGCGTTTTGCAACCAGTCCGTTGTATCCAGTGGCGGCGAGGGCAGCGAGGCCGGAGAAACGTACGCCGGTCCACCACGCATCCAAAACAACTCTCAATGCCCGCCGGGCCTGCGGTCAGTTCTCTCGCGAAACAGATTGAAGGAAATGATCGGATCCCGAGACCGGTCAATGGTCACGTTGTCGCATCGGGTGGGCGGATTCGAAGAACTCGACCGTGGTAGGGCGAGCCTACCTCGCATCCCCCTCAAACGCCCTTTTGCCGCGCCGCCGCCAGAGGGTGAGCGCCTCTTCTTGGTCCTCGCCGGAGAGAATATCCGCAACTCCGAGCAAAGCGCCGAGCAGCGCGGCGCGATCGTCGCCGGTGAGCGCGTCTAGACGCGCCTTGACCACCAGCCCGCCGAGCTCGATGAGGTGACGGGTCCGTTCGCGCCGCTGCATGACCCAGGCCCGCCGGTCAGTCCTGGTCTTGGCCGCTTCGATCCGATGGCGCGCCGTCGAACAGCGGATGAGCGCCTTTCGCGTGGCTTCGAGGTCCTTTCGCCGCGCCTCGCCCTTTCCCCTGAAACCACCCCGCCCCGCGCCGGCGCCAGCCCTCCTTTACGGCGTTGTCCTTCGTCTCCGCCGCTTGCAGCAGGATGCCGGCCAGCAGGTCCGCATCGAGGGCGTCGGCGCCGGTCGCCAGGATGAGTTCGCCGAGCTGGCGCACGCGGCGGTCCTTCAGCGCCCTGGCCTTGTCGGCAAGCGCCTTCAGTTCGGCATCGAAGTCGCGAGGTTTGCGCATCGCACGTCTTTCCTTCTGATGACGATGCGGCGATGATAGTGGAGCGGTCGTCGTGCGGCAGTAGAGTCGGCGGGACAACCTGAGACGCCGCAGTCCCTCACAGGACTTTTCTTGTGAGGGCGCGCTTATACGTCGTTCCGACGTTGCTGGCCGTGGGGTAACTGGATCGCCGTCATGGCGATCTACCACTTCTCGGCGAAGGTGATCGGCCGCGCGGCGGGCAGGAGCGCCCTTGCCTCCGC
>JBOHLC010000386.1:0-8113 GCA_050729395.1 Caulobacteraceae bacterium | reverse complement strand
ACGGCGGACGGTTCGCCACCTCCGATCTCAACGATCTCTACCGCCGGGTGATCAACCGCAACAATCGCCTCAAGCGCCTCATCGAACTGCGCGCGCCCGACATCATCATCCGCAACGAAAAGCGCATGCTGCAGGAAGCGGTGGACGCCTTGTTCGACAACGGCCGGCGCGGCCGGGTGATTACCGGCGCCAATAAGCGGCCGCTCAAGTCTCTTGCCGACATGCTCAAGGGCAAGCAGGGCCGCTTCCGCCAGAACCTGCTCGGCAAGCGCGTCGACTATTCGGGACGCTCGGTGATTGTCGTCGGTCCGGAGCTGAAGCTGCACGAATGCGGCCTGCCCAAGAAGATGGCGCTCGAGTTGTTCAAGCCGTTCATCTACGCGCGCCTCGACGCCAAGGGCCTGTCGGGTACGGTCAAGCAGTCCAAGCGCATGGTCGAGCGCGAGCAGCCGCAGGTGTGGGACATCCTGGAAGAGGTGATCCGCGAGCACCCGGTGATGCTGAACCGCGCGCCGACACTGCACCGCCTGGGCATCCAGGCGTTCGAGCCGAAATTGATTGAAGGCAAGGCCATCCAGCTTCACCCGCTGGTATGCACCGCGTTCAACGCGGACTTCGATGGCGACCAAATGGCCGTCCACGTGCCGCTTTCGCTCGAGGCGCAACTGGAAGCGCGGGTGCTGATGATGAGCACCAACAACATCCTCTCGCCAGCCAACGGCAAGCCGATCATCGTGCCGTCCCAGGATATCGTGCTCGGCCTATATTACATCTCCCAGGCCAAGGACGGCGAGCCGGGCGAAGGCAAGGCTTTCTTCGATATCGGCGAGATCGACGCGGCTTTGGCCGCGGGCGTTATCAGCCTGCACGCCAGGATCAAGGCGCGTTTCTCCGAGATGGACTCCGACGGCAAGGTCGTCACCAAGGTGATAGAGACCACGCCTGGTCGAATGAAGATCGCGGCCCTCCTGCCGCAACATCCCTCGATCGGCTACAACTTGGTCGACCGCAGCCTGACCAAGAAGGAAATCGGCAATCTGATCGATGTGGTCTATCGGCACTGCGGTCAGAAGGCGACGGTCATCTTCGCCGACCAAATCATGGGGTTGGGGTTCCGCGAGGCGGCCAAGGCCGGCATCTCGTTTGGCAAGGACGACATCATCATCCCCGCCGAAAAGGCGGCGATCGTCGATAAGACGCGCAAGCTGGTCGAGGAATATGAGCAGCAGTACGCCGACGGCCTGATCACCAAGGGCGAGAAGTACAACAAGGTGGTCGACGCCTGGTCCAAAGCCACCGACCGCGTGTCTGACGAGATGATGACCGAGATTTCCACCCAGCGGAAGGACGCCGCCGGGCGTGAGATCGAACTCAACTCGGTGTGGATGATGGCCAACTCCGGGGCACGCGGGTCGCAGGCTCAGATGAAGCAGTTGGGCGGCATGCGCGGCCTGATGGCCAAGCCCTCCGGCGAGATCATCGAAACGCCGATCATCTCCAACTTCAAGGAGGGTCTGACCGTCCAGGAGTACTTCAACTCCACCCACGGCGCTCGCAAGGGGTTGGCCGACACGGCCCTCAAGACCGCCAATTCCGGCTACCTGACCCGTCGACTGGTGGACGTGGCCCAGGACTGCATCATCACCGAGGAAGATTGCGGCACGACGCGCGGCATCACTCTGCGGGCCGTGGCGGAGGCGGGCGAGGTGCAGGTCTCCCTGGCCCAGCGCGTTCTTGGCCGGTTCTCGGCCGAGGCCATCAAGGCGCCGGGCAGCGAGGAAATCGTGGTTCCGGCGGACACCTACCTCGACGAAGACATGATCGACGCGATCGATGCGGCGGGCGTGCAACAAGCCAAGGTGCGTTCGGTTCTGACATGCGAGTCCAAGGTCGGCGTCTGCGGCGCCTGCTACGGCCGCGATCTGGCGCGCGGCACGCCCGTGAACATTGGCGAGGCCGTTGGGGTGATCGCCGCGCAGTCGATCGGCGAGCCGGGCACCCAGCTCACCATGCGCACCTTCCACATCGGCGGCGCGGTTCAAGTAGCCGAGCAATCGTTCTTCGAAGCGGCCAACGACGGCGTGCTCAAGCTGTCAGCCGGTCACACGGTCCAGGCGCCGGACGGCGATACGGTCGTGCTTTCGCGCAACCTGCAGATCTCCGTTCAGGTCGATGGTGTCGACCGCGAGACCTACCGCCCGCCCTATGGCGCGCGGCTGAAGGTCAAGGACGGGGCCAAGATCTCGCGCGGCGCGCGCTTCGCCGAATGGGATCCCTACACCACGCCGATCATCACCGAGGTCGCCGGAACGGTTCGTTTCGAGGACCTCGTCGACGGCGTGTCGATGCGCGAGGAAGCCGACGAGGCTACTGGCATCTCCAACCGCGTGGTGATCGACTGGCGCACCTCTGCCAAGGGAAGCGATCTTCGTCCGAGCGTGGCCGTGCTCGACTCGGAGGGGGCCTACAAGCGCCTCTCCAACGGCGGTGACGCGCGCTATCTGCTGCCGGTAGGCGCGATCCTCTCCGTCGGCGACGGCGATGAGGTCAAGCCGGGCGATGTGTTGGCGCGCCTTCCCACCGAGAGCGCCAAGTCCCGTGACATCACCGGCGGTCTGCCCAGGGTTGCCGAGCTCTTCGAGGCCCGCCGGCCTAAGGATTGCGCGGTGATCGCCGAGATGGACGGCCGGGTCGAGTTCGGCCGCGACTACAAGAACAAGCGCCGGATCAAGATCACCCCGGAAGAGGGCGAGCCGGTCGAGTTCCTGATCCCCAAGGCCAAGCACATCGCGGTCCACGACGGCGACCAGATCCGCAAGGGCGAGTACATCATCGACGGCAACCCGGATCCGCACTATATCCTGCGCATCCTGGGGATCGAGGCGCTGGCCGACTTCCTGGTCAATGAGATCCAGGACGTCTACCGGCTGCAGGGCGTGCCGATCAACGACAAGCACATCGAGACGATCGTTCGCCAGATGCTGCAAAAGGTCGAGATCATCGAGCCGGGCGACACGGGCCTGCTGAAGGGTGATCATCTGGACAAGCCCGACGTCGACGAGGAGAACGTCAAGGCGCTCGCCCGCCAGGGCCGTCCGGCGATCACCCAGCCGGTGCTCCTGGGGATCACCAAGGCCTCGCTGCAGACCCGCAGCTTCATCTCCGCCGCCTCCTTCCAGGAGACGACGCGCGTGCTCACCGACGCCGCCGTTCATGGCAAACGTGACTCGCTCGAGGGGCTGAAAGAGAACGTGATCGTCGGCCGTCTCATCCCGGCCGGCACGGGCTCCTACTTGCGCGGACTCCAACGCATTGCCGCCAAGCGCGACGAGGTCCTGGCCGCGAGCCGCGCGGAGGTCATCGAACTTGAGCCTCTGCCGGCGGAAATCGAGGCCGAGACCGCTCCGGCCTGAGGACGTTGCCCTCCCGCGCCAAGCGGGAGGGTCGCGCCACCTTCACTTGCGCCCGGGGGAACTTCACACCCGACCCGTCGGCTGCCACCGCGCACGCCCTCGCGTCCACCCCCCGATCGGACGTTTCAGCGGCCGTCGCTGCCGGGCGAACCGGCCGGGCAGGTGTCGGCGATCCAGTGGGAATCGGTATGGGTGGCGAAAGGCACGTTCAGACCCATCATGGTGAAGTGGCCTTCCGCGCTCAGTTGCAGGGTGGTGGGCGTGTAGGTCCCCGCGCCTGAAATGATCACGTGACGGCCCTTGGCGTCGACGCAGTCGCCGTGGAAGACGATCTTGCCGCCGGTGTTCGACTGCTCGGGGCAGGTGCATTTGTAGTGGTGATTTATGTAGCAGCCGGTGAATCTGGCGATGGCCTTAGGGGTGATGCAGCGATTCTCGGTCTTGCTGGTGTGGATGGGCGAGGTGACCGTATCGGTCGTCGACCAAAGGCCCGGCCGAACGGTGCCGGCCGCGCCCACGCTCCACGCCGCGCACGCCACGGCCGCGCCGGCCACCAATCCCGAAATCGGATTAACCCGAAGAGGCATACGGTGTCCCGTCTTAGTCAGTTCGGCGCGCCGCCCAGACCGCCGAAACCCTGGGCGCCAGCGGTGGTTCCGACCGGCATGGTGCTGGCGCGATCGCGTTCCTGCTTGTCGGCGGTCTTGTCGAACCGGGCTCGCTTGGCCGGATCGATGCCGTCGAGCACCGGCGCCCGCGCCGCCTCTTCTCCGAAACGCTCGTTGCACCTTGCCCGCTCGACGCTGGAGAGGTTGACCGCTCGGGCATTGGCGCAGCCGACCAGCGTGCCGCGGAGCCCAGGCCCTCCACTCGGCAGGGCGCCGTACGGATAGGGACTAAGACCGCTGAGCCGCGATCCGCCGGGCGCGCCGGCCGCCCCGCCGCCAGGGGCCCCGCCTCCGGCCGTTCGTGCGCCGCCGCCCGAGGGCGCCATGGGCAGTGTCGGCACGTTCGCGGGAACCTCGTGGTTGGTTTTGTGCAGGTTGAGATGGCTCGGCCGCAGGACGACCTGAGGCGAGGGCGTATGGGCCGTGACCGAACTGGGCGCGATGACGGTGGCGACCGGAGCGGGCCTGGGCGCGGGCTTGGGCCCCGGGGAAGGACTAGGCAGGGCCGATGGCGGGGCAGGGGCCTTGGCCGGGGCCGGCGCCGCGGGGATGGAAATAGGCTTCGCCGGCGCGGGTCTGGCGGGCGTCGGGGTCGCCTGCGTCGGTGGCGCCGGCCTTGGTGGCGAAGGCTTCGGTGGCGTGGGCTTGGGCGGCGCGATCGGCGTCGGCGGGGTCGCCTGCGGCTTGGGCGGGGTAGGTTTCGGCGGCAGGGGAGGTGGCGGCGGCGGCGTCTGCTTCTCAAGCGCCTGCTTGATCTTCGGTGGGATGACCACCGGCGGCGGCGGCGGCGGCGGAACCTCCTGCGGCGGGTAGATCTGCAGTTCGAGTGGTGGCGGCTGGACCTGGGGAAGTGAATAGGGTGTCGCGCTCTCGTTGATGACGAACGAGATGAAGAGGATGTGCAGAGCCGCCGAAAGCGTGACGGCGATTGCGTCGCGGCGTCGATTCTTTTTGCCGCTCAAGCGCTGTCCCCGCTGATCGAGAGCGCCCCGTCCCGCCTATGACCGAGGGGAGAGGGCCGTGCAAGCAGAGCCTAGCATCCTTTGAGCGGCCCTTGACGACAAGGGGCGCCGCGTCTAGAAGCCCGCTCTCTCTGTTGGACCGGCTGTGCCAGGGGGTTTTCGCCCTTCGGCAGACGCGGTTCGCGAGACGAACCTTGGCTTAGCGGCGATCTCGCTGTTTCGCATTGGGAGTTAAGGCCCTCGCGGGTTTCCGCGCGGGCCGTTCGTTTTTGCGGGCTTACGCGTTCGGGCGACCCCACAAGGGTCATTCGGGCCGGTCTTTGAAACGGTCTGGCGCACGCGGGCTCGACGAGCCTCGAAGGGAACACACGAGCGATATGGATCGTCAAAACATACGCATCCGCCTCAAGGCCTTTGACCACCGCGTGCTGGATCATTCCACGCGCGAGATCGTCAATACGGCCAAACGGACGGGCGCCACGGTGCGCGGACCCATCCCGCTGCCGACCATCATCGAGCGCTTTACTGTCAATCGCTCGCCGCACATCGACAAGAAGTCGCGCGAGCAGTTCGAAATCCGCACGCACAAGCGCGTGCTCGACATTGTCGACCCGACCCCGCAGACCGTGGACGCGCTGATGAAGCTCGACCTCTCGGCCGGCGTGGACGTCGAGATCAAGCTCTAGGAGGGGCGGGTCCTATGCGAACCGGCGTGATCGCCAAAAAGCTGGGAATGACCCGCCTGTTCGACGAGGCGGGGACCCACATACCCGTCACGGTGCTGAGTCTCGAAGGTTGCCAGGTGACCGCCCAGCGCACCCTGGAGCGCGATGGCTATGTGGCGCTGCAGCTCGGGGCCGGCGCCAAGAAGGCCAAGAACACCAGCAAGGCCGAGCGCGGACATTTCGCCAAAGCTCTGGTCGAACCCAAGCGCTGCCTGGCTGAGTTCCGCGTCTCCGACGACAATCTGATCGAGGTCGGGGCCGAGTTCACCGCCGACCATTTCGCGCCCGGCCAGAAGGTCGACGTCGCCGGCGTCACCGTCGGCAAGGGCTTCGCCGGGGCCATTAAGCGCTGGAACTTCGGCGGCATGCGCGCCACGCACGGCGTTTCGGTCTCGCACCGCGCCCACGGATCCACCGGCCAGCGGCAGGACCCCGGCAAGGTGTTCAAGGGCAAGAAGATGGCCGGCCACATGGGCCAGGACAACGTCACCACCCTCAATCTCACGGTATTCAAGGTCGACGTCGAGCGCGGCCTCATTCTGATCAAGGGCGCGGTGCCGGGGGCGGAAGGCGGGTTCGTCAAGATCCGCGACGCGGTCAAATCAGCGCCGCCCACGGACGCGCCGAGGCCCGGCGCGTTCAAGGCGACCGGCGCCGCCGAAACGCCCGCCGAGGCGCCCGCCGACACAGCCCCAGAAGGGGCGGCTGAACAAACCGGCGGGGGTCAGGAATGAAGATCGACGTCATCACCCTCGACGGCGGCAAGGGCGGCGTGCTCGATCTGCCCGACGATATCTTCGGCATCGCCGACATTCGCGCCGACCTCCTGCAGCGCTGTGTCACCTGGCAGCTGGCCAAGCGGCGGGCCGGCACGCACAAGGTCCAGGTGCGCAACGAAGTCTCGCGCACCGGCAAGAAGATGTATCGCCAGAAGGGTACCGGCGGCGCCCGCCACGGCTCCCGCCGCGCGGCCCAGTTCGTCGGCGGCGCCAGGGCCTTCGGCCCGGTGGTGCGCAGCCACGCCTTCGATCTGACCAAGAAGGTTCGCGCCCTGGCTCTGCGCCACGCTCTCTCGTCGAAGGCAGGATCCGGCGCCCTCATCATCCTCGACGCGGCCGCGCTCGATCAAGCCAAGACCGCGGCCCTGCGCGCGAATCTCACCGCGCTCGGCCTGACCAACGCCCTGATCATCGCCGGGGCCAAGGTGGATTCGAATCTCGCCCTGGCGGCGCGCAACATTCCCAATGTCGATGTGCTGCCCGACGCCGGCCTCAACGTCTACGACGTGCTGCGCCGTGACATTCTGGTGCTGACCAAGGACGCTGTGGAGGCCATCCAGGTCCGCTTCGAAGCCAGAAAGGTCGCGTGATGGCCGCCACCGCCCGCCACTACGACACCATCCTCGCCCCGGTGATCACCGAGAAGGCGACACTGCTGTCCGAGCATAACAAGGTCGTCTTCCGCGTGGCCCTCGACTCCACCAAGGAGGATATCGCCACGGCCGTCGAAGAGCTGTTCAAGGTCAAGGTGGTCAAGGTCAACACCCTGATCCAGAAGGGCAAAACCAAGCGCTTCCGTGGCCGCGTTGGTCAGCGGTCCGATATCAAGAAGGCCATCGTCACGCTCGAGGAAGGCCAATCCATCGACATCACGACGGGGCTGTAGGGTCATGGCGCTCAAGCAGTTCAATCCCACTTCGCCTTCCAGGCGCGGCCTGGTGTTGGTGGACCGCTCGGACCTGCACAAGGGCCGACCGGAGAAGAGCCTCGTCGAAGGCCTGACCAAGTCCGGCGGGCGCGGTGGGGGCGGCCGCATCGCGGTGCGCTTTCGCGGTGGAGGGGCCAAGCGGCTCTATCGGGTGATCGATTTCAAAAGGCGCAAGTGGGGCGTGGTCGGCAAGGTCGAGCGGCTCGAGTACGATCCGAACCGCACCGGCTTCATCGCCCTGATCAAATACGCCGATGGCGAACTGGCCTACATCCTGGCCCCCCAGCGTCTGGCGGTCGGCGACGAGGTGATCGCGGCCGAGAAGGTCGACGTGAAGCCCGGCAACGCCTCGCCTCTGCGCGGCCTGCCGATCGGCGCCATCATCCACAATGTCGAACTGAAGCCCATGAAGGGCGGCCAGATCGCTCGCTCGGCCGGGACCTACGCCCAGCTCGTCGGCCGCGACGCCGGCTACGCCCAGATCCGCCTCAACTCCGGCGAGCTGCGCATGGTGCCCGACGCCTGCATGGCCACGGTGGGCGCCGTATCCAACCCCGACCACATGAACGAGGTTCTGGGCAAGGCCGGCCGGGTACGTCACAAGGGCCGCCGCCCGCACGTGCGCGGCGTGGCCATGA
>JBOHLC010000385.1:0-18920 GCA_050729395.1 Caulobacteraceae bacterium | reverse complement strand
GGCGTGATCACGGTCGAGGAAGCCAAGAGCCTCGACACCGAGCTGGATGTCGTCGAAGGCATGCAGTTCGATCGCGGCTATCTGTCGCCCTATTTCATCACCAACGCCGAGAAGATGGAGGCCGTGCTCGAAGAGCCGCTCGTGCTGCTCTACGAGAAGAAACTGTCCTCCCTCCAGCCTCTGCTTCCGGTGCTCGAAGCGGTCGTCCAGTCCGCCCGTCCGCTGGTCATCGTGGCCGAGGACATCGACGGCGAGGCCCTGGCCACGCTGGTGGTCAACAAACTCCGCGGCGGTCTGCGCGTCGCGGCCGTCAAGGCGCCTGGCTTCGGTGATCGCCGCAAGGCCATGCTGGAAGACATCGCCGTGCTCACCGGCGGTCAGCTGATCAGCGAAGACCTCGGCATCAAGCTCGAGAATGTCACCCTCGAGATGCTCGGCAAGGCCAAGAAGGTGGTGATCACCAAGGACGACACCACCCTCGTCGATGGGGCCGGCGCCAAGTCCGACATCGAAGGCCGGATCGGTCAGATCAAGCGCCAGATCGAGGATACCACCTCGGACTACGACAAGGAGAAGCTGCAGGAGCGCCTGGCCAAGCTGGCCGGGGGCGTGGCCATCGTCCGCGTCGGCGGCTCCACGGAAGTGGAAGTCAAGGAGAAGAAGGACCGGGTCGACGACGCCCTCAACGCCACGAGAGCGGCGGTCGAGGAAGGCATGGTCGCCGGCGGCGGCGTCGCCCTGCTGAAGGCGGCCAAGGCGCTCGACGGCCTCAAGGGCGACAACCCCGATCAGGACGCCGGCATCAACATCGTCCGTCGCGCGCTCCAGGCCCCTATCCGCCAGATCGCCGAGAACGCCGGCGTGGAGGGCTCGATCGTGGTCGGCAAGATCCTCGAGCACAAGTCGGGCACCTACGGCTTCGACGCCCAGTCCGATAAATATGTGGACATGTTCGCCGCCGGCATCGTCGATCCGGCCAAGGTCGTGCGCACGGCCCTGCAGGACGCCGCGTCGGTGGCCGGTCTGATGATCACCACCGAGGCCGCGGTCGTCGAGGCGCCGAAGAAGCCGGCCAACGGCGCGGGCGGCGGCGGCATGCCCGGCGGCATGGGCGGCATGGGCGACATGGACTTTTAGGTCCAAGCCTTCCCAAGGCCCTCTCGGATCAAGGGGCGGTGTCTTCACGGACGCCGCCCCTATTTCTTTGGCCGGATGATCTCCGCCGGCGAGCCGAACGGGCTGGCCAGCATGCGCGTCACGGCGAGACCGAAGAGGCTCGAGCGGCTCATCCCCCATCCAGCGCACAACGCGTCCGCGCGCTCAATCAAGCTCTTGGGCAGATAGACATTCACCCGCTCCGACGGATCTGGCGGGCTTGCGCCTAGCATCATGAAGGTCACGATATCCGCCTCCGCCGGCATTGCGATGGCGTCGAAGGGGGTCGGTTCGGGCGGAGCGTCGCCACTTTCGGCGGCTTCGCGCAACGCGTTGGTCAGCGCTTCCTCGGCCTTGGCGGCCGCCTCTTCCTGGCTGTGTCCGGCCGCCACGCAACCGGGAAAGTCGGGAAACCAGATGGCGAACACGTCACCCTCGCCGCGTTCCAAGACAGCGGGGTAAAATCGTTTGGGCATTCACAACCTCGATCAGCGGGGTGTGTGAATTACCACACCCGCGTCAAAGCCGCAAAGCGTGGCGACCTATCTCGTACCGCGGGCCGCCACCTGGTTGATCAGGCCGCTGGCGATCCAACTGACCACACCCAGTACGATCACGGTCATGATCAGGCTGACGAAGCCGTGGATGTGAATGCCGTGGATGAATTGCGTGACGAGCCACACCATGATCGCGTTCACGACCAGCAGAAAAAGGCCAAGCGTCAGGATCGTGATCGGCAGGGTGAGGATGGTCAGGATCGGTCGCACGAAGGCGTTGACGATGCCCAGCAGCAGACCGCCTTCGAGAAGCGCTCGGGTCGTATCAACATGAACGCCGGGGATGATCTTCGCCGCGATCCAGAAGCCGACGGCCGTCGCCAGGGCGTGAAGAATGAAGCGGATTATCGTCAAGAGAGCCTCCCTGACTGTCGCTAGGCAAGTCTTGCCTCACTTTTCGCCAATGGAACAGGCCTTGGCCGACGTTGACGCGCGCGTAAGCCGGCGCTACCTCCGTCGAGCGCCCAAAGGGGGCCGACCAGCGGGCGCGCTTATGGAGCCTTCAACGCCACCATGCCTACCGAGTTACGCCGTCCCGAACGGACGTTCACCATACGCCAGCTTTGCGTCGAGTTTTCCTGCACCCCGCGCGCTCTGCGCTTCTATGAGGACAAGGGCCTTCTGAGCCCGGGTCGCCAGGGCCTCAACCGCGTCTATTCCTACCGCGATCGCGCCCGCCTGCAGCTCATTCTGCGCGGCAAGCGCGTGGGCCTGGCCCTGGCCGAAATCCGCGAGATCCTCCAGCTCTACGACAAGCACGACGGCGGGGCGACGCAGAACGCCCTGGCGCTGACCAAGTTCCGCGCCCGCATCGTCACTCTCGAGCATCAGCGCGAGGATATTGACCACGCCATAGACGAGTTGAAGCGGGCCTGTGCGCGGCTCGAGGAGCAGCTTGCCGCGCCGCCGCTGGCGTCGCCCACTGAAGCGCGCGAGCGCAGCGGGGCACTTACCCACTGATGGCCTACCGTCCGCCCGTCCGCGAACACCTATTCCTGCTTCGCGACGTCCTGGCGATCGAGCAATTCAAGGACCTGCCGGCTTTCGCCGAGGTCTCGATGGACGTCGTCGAGCAGATCCTGGACGAGGCGGGGCGGTTCGCCTCCGAGGTGCTCGATCCGCTGAACGCTGTCGGCGACAAGCACGGCTGCCGCTGGGTCGAGGGCGGCTCGGTGACCACCCCGCCGGGGTTCAAGGAAGCTTACCGGGCGCTGACATCGGGCGGCTGGCCGGCGTTGGGCGCGGCGCCTGAGTTCGGCGGCCAGGGTCTGCCGGCGGTGGTCGGCCTGGCCTTCAGCGAGATGAGTTCGGCGGCCAACATGGCCTTTTCCATGTATCCGGGCCTGACCCACGGGGCCTATTCGGCCATCGCCAATGGCGGCTCAGACGAGCAGAAGGCGCTCTACCTGCCAAGGCTCGCCTCGGGCGAATGGTGCGGCACGATGAATCTCACCGAGCCGCAGTGCGGCACCGATCTGGGCCTTCTGCGCACGAAGGCGGTGGCGGCGGGGGACGGCTCCTGGCGCATCAGCGGCGAGAAGATCTGGATCAGCGGCGGCGAGCACGATCTGGCCGACAACATCGTCCACCTGGTCCTCGCCCGTATTGAGGGCGCGCCGGCGGGCGTGCGCGGCATCAGCCTGTTCATCGTGCCGAAGTTCATTCCGGACGCCGACGGAGCGCTTGGCGCGCGCAACGCCGTCACCTGCGCTGGCCTGGAAGAGAAGATGGGCATCCATGGCAACGCCACCTGCGTCATGGTCTATGAGGAAGCGACCGGCTGGCTGGTGGGCGAGGAAAACCGCGGCCTGGCCCTGATGTTCGTGATGATGAACGAGGCGCGCCTCGGCGTCGGTCTGCAGGGCCTCGCCCAAGCCGAGGCGGCCTATCAGGCGGCGGCCGACTTCGCGCGCGAGCGGCTGCAGGGCCGCGCGCTCACCGGGCCGGTTAATTCAGACGGTCCGGCCGACCCGATTCTCGTCCACCCGGACGTGCGCCGCATGCTGATGGACGCCAGAGCGGTGCTCGAGGCCGGCCGCGCCTTCCTGTTCTGGACCGGTCTGCACGGCGATCTCGCCGCCGCCCATACGGATGATGCCCAGCGCCAGAAGAGCGCCGACTACATGGGCCTGATGACCCCGGTTCTCAAAGCCTTCCTGACCGAGCGCGGTTTCCTCATCTGCTCCGACGCGATGCAGGTGCACGGCGGGGCCGGCTTCACCGAGCTCTTCAGCGCCAGCCAGCGCCTGCGCGATTGCCGGATCACAATGATCTACGAAGGCACGAACGGCATCCAGGCGCTCGATCTCGTCGGCCGCAAGCTGCCGGGAAACGGCGGTCGGGCGGTGACGAGCTTCTTCGCCGAGGTCGACGCCTTTGTCGCCGAACATGGCGCGGAGCTAGGAGTGAAGGACTTTGTCGACGCTCTGGCCGGGGTGAAGGCGCAGCTGCACGACGCCACCGTGTGGCTGATGCAGAACGGCCTGGCCAACCCTGACAACGCCGCCGCCTCCTCCATGGATTATCTTCGCCTCTTCGCCCTGACGGGGCTCGCCTATATGTGGGCGCTGCTGGCCAGGGCCGCGCAAGCCAGGATCGATGCCGGCGAGACCGATCCGTTCTACGCGGAAAAGCTCGCCGTCGGCCGCTATTTCATCGCCCGCGTCCTGCCCGAGGCCGGCGCGCACCTGGCCAAGCTCAAGAGCGGCGCGGCCGTGGTCATGGCCCTGCCGGCGGAGGCGTTCGCCGCATGAGCGCGCACATGGCGATGGTCGAATGGTCCTTGGCCGAAGGGCCGGAGGCGTTCCTCAAGCGGCGCTACAGCCGCCTCCACACACTTGGTTTCGAAGGCGGCGCCAGAGTCGCCGGATCGCCGGCCACGGCGGTCGTCCCGGCGCCCTGGTCGTCGCCGGACGGAGTCGATCCGGAATCGGCCTTCACCGCCGCCCTCAGCGCCTGCCACATGCTGTGGTTTCTCGACCACGCCGCCCGCGCCGGCTTCGTCGTCGCGTCGTACGCGGACGAGGCGGAAGGAACACTGGGACGACTGGAAGGAGGCAAGTTCGCCGTCACCCGCGTGGCCCTGCGCCCGCGCATCGTCTTCGAAGGCGAGAAACTGCCCACGCCGGCGGACATCGAGCGGCTGCATGAGGCCGCGCACGCCGACTGCTTCATCGCCAATTCGGTGACGACCGAGGTGGTCGTCGAGGCGCCGCGGCCTCCCGATACCGGCTGAGGCGAACGGCTCCACCGTCAGGCGGGAGTCTCGTGACAGCGGAAAAGCTTCGCCCTATACCTACGCACGGAGGAGCCGCGCGCGACCGGATCCTGAAGACCGGCGACGTTGGCGGACAGGGGACCGAAAATGTCGCGCATCGCCATCCTGCTTTACGGACTTATCGTCTACGCCGCGTTTTTCCTGACCTTTCTTTACGCGATCGGCTTCGTCACCGATCTTGTCGTCCCCAAGACGATCGACAGCGGCGTTGCTACGCCGCTCGCCGCGGCGCTGATCATCGATCTGGTGGTGCTGGGTATTTTCGCCATCCAGCACAGCGTGATGGCCCGTCCAGCGTTCAAGCGCTGGTGGACCCGGCTCGTGCCAGGCCCGGCCGAGCGCAGCACCTATGTGCTGCTGTCCACCCTGGCCCTGGCGCTGATCCTCTGGCAGTGGCGGCCGATTCCAGGCGTCGCCTGGCGTGTCGGCGATCCGAACCTGGCCGCGACCCTGACCGTGCTGTCATTAGTGGGCTGGGGCGTGGTCCTGGTGAGCACCTTCCTCATTAATCATTTCGAGCTCTTTGGCCTGCAGCAGGTCTTCGCCTACTTCACGGGCCGTGAACCGATCGCGCCAAGTTTCAAGACTCCGCTGTTCTATAAGGCGGTGCGTCACCCGATCTATGTGGGCTTCATCATTGCCTTCTGGGCCGCGCCGGTCATGACCTGGGGCCATCTCCTGTTCGCCCTCGGCACGACGGGCTACATCTTCATCGGCATCTTCTTCGAGGAACGTGATCTGGTCGGCGCCTTTGGCGATACCTATCGCGACTATCGGGCTCGCGTGGCGATGATCGTGCCGTTCTGGCCCAAGGCGGCGGCCGGAAAGACGCGGCGTCCGGCCTGACCGATTAGCCGCCGGAGACGTGCGACGGCGCGAGCCAGGACGCCATGCGTGACCTCACCGCGCCTTCATCCCGGAGTTCGCATTCCCAGATGGTCTCCACCCGCCAGCCGGCGGCCTCCAGCGCCGCGTGGGTGACCGCGTCGCGCGCGCGGTTGCGGGCGATCTTGCCTGTCCAGTAGGCTTGGTTGGCCTTCGGCACGCGCGCCCCACGCGCGCAATCGTGGCCGTGCCAGAAGCAGCCGTGGACGAAGATCGCCAGCCGCCGCCCGGACATGACGATGTCAGGCTTGCCCGGCAGATCGGCGCGATTGAGCCGATAGCGGCCGCCGAGCGCCCACAGGAGTCGACGCGCCTTGAGCTCGGCCTGCGTGTCGCGCCCTTTGACCCGCCGCATGACCTCCGAGCGTTTGGCGGCCGGATAGACGTCGCTCAGGTCACAAGCCCTCGAACAGTGGGGTCGACAGATAGCGCTCGGCGAAGCTCGGGATGATGGCGACGATGAGCTTGCCGGCCATGTCGGTCCGGGCGGCCACGTCGAAGGCCGCCGTCAGCGCCGCGCCCGAGGAGATGCCGACTGGGATGCCGTCCTCGCGCGCCGCGAGCCTGGCCATGGAAAAGGCGTCGTCGTTGTCCACCCGCACCACCTCGTCGATAACCCCGCGGTCCAGGATCGCCGGGACGAAGCCGGCGCCCAGCCCCTGGATCTTGTGCGGACCCGGCGCGCCGCCGGACAACACGGCCGATCCGGTCGGCTCGACCGCGACCATGCGAACCGAGGGCTTGAGGCCTTTGAGCACCTGGCCGACGCCGGTGATCGTGCCTGCCGTGCCGACGCCGGAGATGACCACGTCCACCCGCCCGCCGGTGTCGTTCCAGATCTCCTGGGCGGTGGACACGCGGTGGACCTCGGGATTGGCCGGGTTCTCGAACTGCTGGGGCATGACCGAGCCGGGGATCTCCGCCAGCAACTCCTTGGCCCTGGCCACGGCCCCGGTCATGCCGCGCTCGGCCGGGGTAAGCTCGAGCTTCGCGCCGAGGATCAGCAGCATCTTACGCCGCTCCAGCGACATGCTGTCCGGCATGACGAGGATCAGCTTCAGGCCCTTCGCGGCGGCGACGAAGGCTAGCGCGATGCCGGTGTTGCCGCTGGTGGGCTCGACGATAGTCGTGTCCTCGCCGATCAGACCCTGGGCCTCCATGGCCTCGATCATGGCCACCCCGATGCGGTCCTTGACCGAGCCCAGCGGATTGAAGAACTCCAGCTTCGCCACGACCTCGCCCTTTGGTTTCAGCCGGGCTGAAAGGCGCGGGAGTCGCACGATCGGGGTGTCGCCCACGGTGTCGATGATCGAATCGTAGATTTTGCCCCGCCCTTCGCGGCGCAGGCGGCGGGTCTGGGTGTCGTTGGCGGCGTCCATGGTTTCTTTGATCGTCCCTGGTGGCGGCCCAAAACCCACATAGGCCCGCGCGCGGCCTCATGGAAGCGCGCTCTCCGCCTCAAAGCGGGATGACTCGAGATCACTCCATCCCGAGTCCGACGTGAAATTCTACGCCTTTGAATCCCGCGCGGGGCCGCCGGTCGGCAGCATCAGGCGCACCGAAAATCCCTCCGGCTCGAAGCTGAACTCGGCCTCGCCGCCCAGGGCGTTGACCGCCTCCCGTTCGATCAGCCTCAGGCCAAAGCCGCGCGGCCCGGGCTGGCCGGCGCTCGGCCCGTCCCGCTCGCGCCACAGCACCTCGACTTCGCCGCCGTTGGCCCCGCGCCTCGGCCCCCACCTCAGTTCGACCCGCCCCTCGGGCGTGCTCAGCGCGCCATATTTGCCCGCGTTGGTCGCCAGTTCATGCATGATCATGCCGAATGACAGGGCCTGCTTGGGCGCCAGCCTGATGTCCGGGCCGCGCAGCGCCACGCGCTCCAGCCCGAACGGTTCGACCTGCGGGCGGGCCAGCTCCGCGACCGAGGCCTCGGTCCAGTTCTCCCGCGACAGCAGTTCGTAGGACCGGGCCATGCCGCGAACGCGGGCGATGAACCGGTCCTTGAACGTGGCCGGATCGCCAGGGCCTTTGAAGGTCTGCTCGGCGATGCTGATGACCACGGTCAGCATGTTCTTCACCCGGTGGTTCAGTTCGGCGATCAGCACCTTCTGATGCGCCTCGGCCCGGGTCAGGGTGGTCACGTCGACGAAGGTCAGCACCACCCCCTCGATGGTGTTGTCGGCGCCCCGGTAGGGCACCAGCCGCAACAGATAATGGGTCGCGCCGGCGTCGTGCTCTATGGCGCGCTCGACCGTCCTGCCGTTGGCGAAGACCGTGTCCACATCCTTGGTCAGCGTCGGCAGGGGCACGCGGCTGACCAGATCGGTCAGCGGCCGGCCGCGGTCGCTGGCCAGGATGTTGAACACCTGCGACGCCGCCGGGGTGAAGTTGCGGATCACAAGGTCGCGGTCGAGGAACACCGTGGCCACGCGCGTGCTTTCGAACAGATTGGTCAGGTCGCTGTTGGCCCGGTCGAGCTGCTCGACCTTGTCGTTCAGTTCGGCGTTGACCGTATGCAGTTCCTCGTTGAGCGACTGCAGCTCCTCCTTGGAGGCTTCCAGCTCCTCGTTACTCGACTGCAGCTCCTCGTTGACCGAGACCAGCTCCTCGTTGGACGACTTCAGCTCCTCGAGAGCCGTCTCATATTCCTCGATCAGCGACTGCAGCCGCTCGCGCGTCTCGCGCAGCTCGCGGTCGAGTTCGATCGCCGTGTCCTCGCTCGACGAGGCCCGGCTGGCCGCGTCTTCCTCGCTCAAGGCCGCGCCGACGTCGGCGAACACCACCAGTAACAGCCGCTCGTCGTCCCTCAGGCCGCCCAGCGGTTCGGCGGTAACCGACACCTTCTGTATGCGGCCATTGTCGGTCTCCACCGTGGCGCCCTCGCGGGTCACGCGCCGGCCGCCCTCGATCGCTTCGCGCAGCACCTGACGCAGATCAAGCCTCAGGCCCTTGCGCGCCATGGCCAGCAGCTGGCGCGACGGCGCGCCCGCCGTGGCCTCCAGATATTTCCCGGTGCGGGCGGAGTAATAGACCACGTCACCGTCGCGATTGACCACGAGGTGGGCCGGCGCATAGCGCTCCAGCACATTCAGTTCGACCGCCTGGCGTAGGCTCATGCCGCCCAGGCCCCGGGGCCGCTTGCCCGGCGTCGGCGCGAACGGCGCCGGCTTGGCCGCGCCCATGATCAGCGAGGCGCGCGCGGCGACATCCTCGCGGCCGCGGAACACCCGGTGCTTCTTGTCCACCGGGGTGAACAGGTCGCTGAACTGGGTGACGTTCTCCGAGCCGCCGAGGAACAGATAGCCGCCTGGCCTCAGCGCATAGTGGAAGGTCGGGATCACCTGGTCCTGGGCATCGGGCGCCAGGTAGATGAGGAGGTTGCGGCACGAAATCAGGTCGAGCCTGGAAAACGGCGGATCGCGGATCACGCTGTGCGGCGAGAACACGCACAGGTCGCGCACGTCCTTGTTGAGAAGATAGCTGCCGTCGTCATGAGTGAAGAAGCGCTGCTTGCGCTCGGCCGAGACGCTTTCGAGCAAGGCCGCCGGATAGCGGCCGGCTCGGGCCACGCCCAGGGCCGCCTCGTCGATGTCGGTGGCGAAGATCTGCACCCGCGGCGCGCTCGCCAGCGTCTCGGCCTGTTCGCGCATCAGGATGGCGACTGAATAGACCTCCTCGCCGGTGGCGCAGCCCGGCACCCACGCCCGGATCGCGTCATCCGGCTCCCGGTCGGCGAACAGCTTGGGAATGACCTGGCGTTGCAGGACCTCGAACGCTTCCGGGTCGCGGAAGAAGGTGGTGACGTTGATCAGGAGGTCGCGGAAGAGAGCGCCGACTTCCTTGGCATCGCCGCGCAGCCGCTCGACATAAGCCTCCAAGGTGTCCAGCCGGTTGACCTGCATTCGTCGCTGCACGCGGCGCATGAAGGTGCGCTCCTTGTAGCCCGAGAAGTCGTGCCCGACCTGGCCGCGCAGAATGGCGCAGATTTCACGGCGGGCGGCGTTGAGCGCGCGCTCGCCGCTCGCGCGCCCCTCGCGGGTGGGACGATCGAGTAGGTCGAAGTCGCGGGCGAATTCCGCCAGCCTGGCGCCCATCTCGTCAACCGGGATGGCCAGGTCGACCATGCCGCTGGCGATGGCGCTGGCCGGCATCTGCGGGTGCTGTGGGCCGTGGCCGTCGGCGACCTGGGCCAGGGTCAGGCCGCCACGCTCCTTGATCGCCTTGACGCCCAGCGTGCCGTCGCCGTCCCCGCCGGAAAGCACGATTCCCACCGCATATTCGCCCTGGTCGAGGGCCAGGGCGCCGAAGAACACGTCGATCGGCTTGCGCGCGCCTCGCCCCGAGGCGGCCTTGCGCACGCGCAGCCGGCCGTCCTCGATCTCCAGCAGGGCGTCCGCCGGGAGGACGTGGATCTCGTTTGGCTTGAGGGCGGCCGCGTCCTCGGCCCCATGCACCGGCATGCCGGTGAAACGGGCCAGCACCTCCGGCAACAGGCTGGGCCGCTCGGGGTTCAGATGAGTGATGACGACGAAGGCGCAGCCGACGTCCGCCGGCACATTGCGGAACAGACCTTCCAGGGCCTCGACGCCGCCCGCCGAAGCGCCGACCCCCACGATCGGGAAGGACGGCTGGCGCCGCGTCATGGCTTCATGTCCCTCCCCCCGAAAAACGCCACTAATCTAAACCCTAACGCGCAGCTTGTGTAATGGATCGCTCGGGTCCCCCTTGACGGCGGCGCCTCGCCGGCGCGCAATGTGACCAGCGATAAGGAAAGGTAAGAAGCGCCATGGAACGGGCGTTTGATCTGATCATTCGCGGCGGCGAGGTCATCGACGGCACGGGCGCGAGTCCGATTGAGGCCGACGTCGCGGTCAAGGACGGCCGCATCGTCGCAATCGGCCAGATCGCCGGCGCCGGCGCCGAGGAGATCGAAGCGCGCGGCCATATCGTCACGCCCGGCTTCGTCGACGTCCACACCCACTACGACGGCCAGGCAACCTGGGACGGGCGTATGCAGCCCTCGTCCTGGCACGGCGTCACCACCGTGGTCATGGGCAATTGCGGCGTCGGCTTTGCCCCCTGCCGGCCCGATGATCACGACCGCCTCGTGCGCCTGATGGAGGGGGTGGAGGACATTCCCTTCCCCGTGCTCTCCGAGGGTCTGCCGTGGAACTGGGAGAGCTACGAGGACTATCTCGACGCCTTGGGCGCGCGCGCCTTCGATGTCGATATCGGCAGCCAGCTGCCGCACGCGGCGCTGCGTGTCTTCGTCATGGGCGAGCGCGGCTCTGCCCGCGAGCCGGCGACCTCGGCCGACATCGCCGCCATGGCCGCCATCGCCCGCCGCGCGGCCGAGGCCGGGGCGCTCGGTTTCACCACCTCGCGCACCCTCAATCACCGCACCAGCGACGGCGCGCCGACCCCGACGCTGACCGCCGGCGAGGACGAGCTTTCCGGCATCGCCATGGGCCTAAAGGCGGCCGGCGCGGGCGCCCTGCAGGTGGTGTCCGACTTCACCGACCCGGAGGTGGAGTTCGCCATGCTGCGCCGCATCGTCGAGCGCTCCGGCCGGCCGCTCTCCTTCACCCTGGTCCAGAGCCCGATCCATCCGGACGCCTACAGGACGCTGTTGGCGAGCCTCGAAGACGCCGTCTGCGCGGGCTTGCCCATGGCCGCCCAGGTCGCCGCCCGGCCCGTCGGCGTGCTCCTCGGCCTGGAGCTGACGGTCAATCCATTCAGCCAGTACGCAGTCTGGCGCGAGATCGCCGGCAAGCCCTTCGCGGAGCGCGTCGCCGCCCTTTCCGATCCGGCCTTCCGAGCGCGCCTCATCGCCGACCATCCGCGCGAGGGCGCGCGCCGCATGCCGACGAACTGGGGCCGCATGCACCTTATGAGCGATCCGCCGGATTATGAGCCGGGGCCGGAGACTACGGTCGAGGCCATCGCCCGCGCGCGGGGCGTGGCGCCAGAGGCCGTGGCGCTCAACCATATGCTCACGAACGGCGGCCGGGGCATGCTCTATGTGCCGTTCCTCAACTATGCCGAGGGCTCCCTGGACGCCGCCCGCGCCATGATCGTCCATCCGCTCACCGTGCCCGGCCTCTCCGACGGCGGGGCCCATGTGGGCATGATCTGCGATTGCAGCTTCCCGACCACCATGGTCACTCATTGGACGCGCGATCGCACGCGGGGACCGAAGCTGCCTCTGGCCGAAGTGATCCGCATGCAGACGCGCGACACCGCCCGCTTGCTTGGCCTTGACGACCGCGGCCTGATCGCTCCCGGCTACCGCGCCGATATCAACGTCATCGATTACGATCGCCTCGCCCTGCATGCGCCAAGCGTCGCCTACGATCTGCCGTCCGGCGGCCGGCGCCTCATTCAGAAGGCTAGCGGCTATGCCGCGACCCTCGTCGCCGGCGAAGTCACCTATCGCGACGGCGAGGCAACCGGCGCCTTGCCCGGCCGGCTGGTGCGTGGGGCGCGGGGGGCGCCCATGGCCATGGCCGCGGAGTAGGACCGATGATCGAACCCCTCGAAACCCAATGCGCCTGGAAGGCTGGCGACGTCGCCGATCCGCACGCCTGGACCGAGCTGCTGAGCGAGGCCGAGGTCGCCGAGCTGGAGCGCGCCATCGCCCGTGCACGCGACGTATCGGACGACTTCCTCGCCATCGGCGCGGCCGAATTCCCCCTGCCGAACCTCGGTCCGCGGCTGAAGGCCATTGAGCGCGAGCTGATCGATGGCCGCGGCTTCGTGCTCCTGCGCGGCCTGCCGCGCGAGGCCTGGACCAACGACGACATGTGCCTGGCCTATTGGGGCATCGGCGCCCATCTCGGCCGGCCCTGGCCGCAGAACCACCATGGCCATGTGCTGGGCGATGTCACCGACCAGGGCAAGACCCTCGACGATCCCACCGCGCGCGGCAACGAGCTCGGCGGGATCGGCCTCGACTTCCACTGCGACGGCTCGGACCTGGTGGGCCTGATGTGCCTGGCTGTCGGCGTCAGCGGCGGCGCCTCGGCGGTGTGCAACTCCGTCGCCCTGCACAACGACATGGTCCGCGAGCGGCCGGACCTGGCGGCGGAGCTGTACAAGCCCCAGCCCTACGACATGCGCGGCGAGCAACGGGCGGGCGCGCGCGGCTGGTACCAGCTGCCGGTATTCACCGCCCATGCCGGCCGGCTCTTCGTGCGCCTGATCCGCGCCTACATCCTGGCCTCCCAGCGCCACGCCGACGCGCCGCGCCTGACCGATCTGGCGCGCGAGGCGCTCGACTGGATCCAGGCCCGCGCCCAGGGCGGCGCCTACAGCGTGATCATGGACTTCCGCCCCGGCGACATGCAGTTCATCAATAACTACCACGTGTTGCACGGGCGCCTTCCGTATACGGACGATCGCGCCTCCGGCAGGGTGCGTCATCTGAAGCGCCTGTGGCTGGAGACCGGCGTCCTGGCCGACCGCCCCGCCTATTTCCGCAACAATGTCTCGAGCCACTGGTCCGAGCGCCGGGTCGTCAGCCGCCTGGACGCCGTGGGCTGATTCACCGCGACTACCGCTGCCGCGCCTTCCTGGCCGCGTACTTCGCGTCGCGGCGGGCCTTTTGCTCGGCCTTGGTCAGCGCCTTCCGCTCGCGCCGCTCGCCGCGCTTGGCTTCCAGCGCCTCGGCCTCGCGCACGGCAGAGTCCTGGCGGGCCTTCTCCTTGGCCTCCGCCCGCGCCTGGCGCACGGCCTCCAGCTCGCGGGCGCGGCGCTCCTCGCGGCTTTCGAACTCCGAGGCGGTCACGTGCGGCTTGGGCTTCATCTTGGCCAGCAGGGCCTTCTTGGCCTCGCTGGCGGTGGCCAGGCGCTCGGCGTGGCCGGTCTGATAGGGATCTCTCATGGGTCCTTTGCGATGAATTTCGGCGAGCGCCTCTCAAACCTCAGTTCGCTGGCCATGGCAACCCGCTGTCCTATTTCGGCAGCATCGGCCGGCCCTGGTGGGCGACCAGCAGATCGTGCATGTCGTCGGCGTGCTCTTCCTCGACCGAGAGGATCCATTCCAGCATTCGCCGGGTCGAGGGATCGTCCTCGCCGAAGTAGCGGATGAGCTCGCGATAATGGTCGACGGCGATCCGCTCGGCGACCAGGTTCTCGCGGATCATGTCCACCAGGTCGCCGCCCACCTTGTATTCCGAGGCCGACCGGGAAAGCAGGCCGTCGGGACTGAAGTTCGGCTCGCCGCCCAGCTGGGTGATGCGCTCGGCCACCGCCATCATGTGTTCCTGCTCCTCCTTGGCGTGCTCGGCGAACTCCGCCTTCACGCCCTCGCTGGAAAGGCCGGTGGCGACGATCGAGTGCTGCGTGTAGCGCAGAACGCAGACCAGTTCGGTGGCCAGCACCGATTGCAGTATGTCGATGGTCTTGCCCGGATCGCCCTTGTAGGTGGCGCCGAGCGCGCCCTGCTCGAGGTGCTTGCGCGCCCTCTGGCGCAGGGTTTTGACGTCCGACAGGAACGGCTTTTCGTGAGTCGGCGTATCCATGGCTGATCTCCCGCTGAAGGCGCGCCTGAGCGCTCGCCCCGCGGGCTGAATGCCCCGAGGCGTGTAGAGTTCCTGCTATTCGCCAAAACCGGCGCCGGGCGCGACCGGCGCCAGGCGGATGAGCCGGCTGTCGTCCACGGCCGCCGCGCGGTGCTTGACGTGTTCGCGGTACTCCGGGTTGGTGACCATGGCCAGGAAGGCGCCGGCGCTCGGATATTCGGCGATGAAGGCCAGGTCCCAGGCCTCCTCCGCCGGTCCGGTCAGCACGTTTTCCGGCCGGCCCGCCCACACCTGGCGGCCGCCGACGCGGGCGAAGATCGGCCCGCTCGTCCGGCCATAGGCGCGATACGCTTCCAGGCCCGTCAGGCCCTTGCCATGGTCGGGATGGCCTTCCGGATAGTCGGCCACCGCCTTCAGCCGGATCAGGTTGAGCATGTGGATCGGCGTATCGCGCGGCAGGGCCTTGAACGCCTCGAACTGTGGGCGGGTCGGATCGATCGAGCCGGACATCTAAGGTCTCCTGGATGGGCGCGAAGGCGACTCTTTCGGTCAGATCGCCTCTCCCGTCCACTCCCAGTGCCAGGGCTCGAAGGCGTAGTTGACGAATCCGAAGCGGCCGGCGTTGGCTACAAGCCAGCGATAGGCCGGCCCCCGCGAGATATAGAGCCGGTTGGCGTCGGCCGAGGACGCCGGATCGAAACCGGGCGCGGCGCCGAGGAAAATGTCCATGGCCAGACCGGTGCGGTGGGCGCTGCAGCTTGCCCGCACCACGCCCTCGCAATTGCCCTCGCGCGCGCAGCGGGCGTCGTCCTCGGCCGGGGAGCGGAAGGCGGAGAACAGGCTCATCAGCCTCGGATCGGTCCGCATGGCCGGCAGGCTCGCGCGCGCCGCGGTCCACAGTCGCTCATAGGCCGCCAGCGCGCCCGGCCGCAGCAGTAGTCGCTTGCCGCCGTACGACTGCGCCGCCGGCACGACGGCGAGGCTCGCGGGGTCGGGCGGGGCGGGGCAGGCGATCCGGCTCGCCGCCTCGAACGGACGCCGCCGATCCCAGATCGCCTTCATCGCGCCGAAGGTCGTCACGTCCATGACCCCGGTGGCCGGAAGGCGGTGCGCGACCTGCCAGGCCGCCAGCCGCGCGGCGAAGCCCGGCGAGGCGCCGTCGCACGGCGTGCCGATCTCATGCGCCACCAGGGGCGCATAGGTCGCCCAGCCGATCTCCGGCCGGTGGAACGGGGCGAAGACGAGGCTGGCCATGCCGCTTCGGTTGGCGGCGGCGGCGCCCGCCGGACCGCCGGCGCAGTTCTGGGCGAGGGCCGTCGGCGGAGACACCGCGCTCGGAACGGGTCCTGGGCCGCCGCCCAGCAGCCAGTAGCCGAGGCCGCAACCGGCGACCGCCGCTAAAAGGACCCAAACCCACCCCGAATACTTGCCCATTCCAGGCCAACGTGGAGGCAAATCATGCGGTTGCGCTTGGCGCTGGCGAGCGGCGCCATTGCCCTCATCGGCCTCGCCGGTTGCGACGACTTCAGGACCAAGCCTGCGGCCAACGCGCCGCCCGTCGCCGCGCCCGCGCCACCGCCCGCCGTCGCCGCGGTCCCGCCGCCGAGCCCGACACCGCCGCCCGCGGCTCTCGCGCCGGCCTCGACCTCACCCGCGGCCCAGGCGATCGACAACGCCCGGTTCGTCCCGGGCGCGCCGCCCACGCCGGCCGTACTCATACGGGCCGAGACCATCCTCGACCGAGCCCACTTCTCGCCGGGGCAGATCGACGGCCGCGCGGGCTCGAACCTCTCCCGCGCCCTGGCCGCCTTCGAGGCGGCCCATGGCCTGACGCCGGCGGGTCCGGCGGCCGACACCACGCTCGGTCCGGCGGCGTGGAAGGCGTTGCTGGCCGTCGATCCCGGCCCCGTCACCGCCGACTATGTGATCACCGTCGACGACGAGAAGGGCCCGTTCATCGGTCGTCTGCCGGCCAAGATGCCCGACCAGGCGAGGCTCGCCCATCTCGGCTACACCACCCCGCTGCAGGAACTGGCCGAGAGGTTCCACATGAGCCAGGCCTTGCTGAAGGCGCTCAATCCCGGGGCCAACTTCGCCGCGGCCGGAACCAGGCTCGTCGCCGTCCAGCCGGGCGATACTCCGCTTCCGCCGGTGGCCAAGATCGAGGTCGACAAGTCCAATGACGAGGTGCGCGCCTATGACGCCGCCGGCGCCCTGGTGGGCTTCTTTCCCGCCACCGTGGGCAGCACGGAGCGCCCGGCGCCGAGCGGAACCTGGGCCGTGAAGTCGGTGGTCCGCCATCCGGACTACACCTACGATCCCAGGCGCCTTACCTTCGGCCCCAAGTCCAAGGGCGTGTTCACCATCAAGCCGGGGCCGAACAATCCGGTCGGCTCGATCTGGATCGACCTGACCTACCCGACCTACGGCATCCATGGCGCGCCCGATCCGTCGCTGATCGGCAAGACCGCCTCACACGGCTGCGTGCGCCTGACCAACTGGGACGCGAATTTGCTCGGCGACGCGGTCGCGAAAGGGACGCCGGTGGTCTTCCTGGGCGCCGCCCGGCCGAAGGCTTGAACTCGCGCGCCTCCGTGTCCCTCGGGCGATGGGGGGGCAAATGGCCCAGTCTTTTTCGCCGCCCTGGAACGGGTGGCGGGCCAAGCCTGTTACGTCTGGTGGCGGGGGGAAACTGACAACCAAGGTGATCCCATGAACACCCTCTACCTTGCCGCCGGGGCAGCCGCGATCGCCGTTCTCGCCGCCGGTTCGGGCGCCGCCCAGATGCGCGGGGCCGCGCCCATGACCGCCGCGCCCATGCCCGCCCAGCCTTTGCCGGGCAGCATGCAGTCGACCCCGCCGGTCCCGACTAAGCCGAGCACCACGGCCACGACTCCCCCAAGCGCCACGACGGGGACCAACACGACGGCCACAACCCCGCAAAGCGCCACGAAGGGCGCCACCGCCACGACTGGAACCTCGTCCAACACCAGCGCCAGCGCCTCGGGCATCGCGGTGGGGGCCGTGGTCAAGGATAACACCGGCGCGGCCATCGGTCCGATCACCGCCTTGACGACCGGCGCCAGCGGCATGGCCACGATCAAGCTGGGCGAGCAGAGCTTCCAGGTGCCGGCCAGCAACCTCTACATGAAGGGCGGCTCGGCGACGATAAACCTGAGCAAGGCCCAGCTCCAGGCCCAGCTGCCCAAGCCGCCGGCGTAAGCTCCGCCAGCGCGGAATCCTGTTAAGGTCCGGGGTCTTTCAGGGAGGTCCCCAATGACCGACACCGACGCCGCGCCGCCCGGCTTCCGCCGCCAGCGCGCCGCCGGCATGGGCGCCATCGCCATCGCCGCCGTCGTGGCTGTCGCCGTTTGGTTAGCGATCGACCGCCTCATGCCGCCGCTCAGCAACATGGCCGGGACCGGCGCGCGCTTGGTCTTCGCCCTCAAATGCTGCGCCCTGGCCGTCCTCTTCTGCCTGGTGACTGGCGTCGAAGCCATCGCCCATGAGCGGCTCAACTCCCCGGCGTTCGATCCATTGGCCGGCTTCGAGACCCGCCGCCTGCGCATCAACCAGCAATATCTGCACAACACCCTCGAGCAGAGCGTGGTCTTCGTCATCGCCCTGCTGGGCCTCGCCGCCTGCATGAGGGACGGTGCGGGCATGCGCGCGGTCGTCGCCACCACGGTGGTGTGGATCCTGGCTCGCTTCGCCTTCTGGCTCGGCTATCACCGAAGCGCGGCCATGCGCGGCCTGGGCGCCCCCGGCATGGCGCTGGCCATGATCGTACTGCTCTACGTCGCCGCCCGCTTCGGCGGCGAACTCGCCGGACCCGCCGGCGCCGCCGCGCCGGTCGTCCTTTTCCTGATCATCGAGGCGGTTCTGTTCTGGACCACCCGGCCGGTGAAGGAACAGGCGGGCCGATAGCGCTTCGTGCCGGTCCGATTTCGGCTAAGCTGCCGGGACTCGCTGCCGGGAGGGCATGGGCGTGATTCACCTGACGACGACCGCGATTGTCCTGCTCGCCGTCACCGCCTTCGTTCTCGTCCTGGTGCTGGGCGCGCTTGTCACCGGCGCGGCCTTCAGCCTGGGAGGCCACGGCTCCAACATGCGCCTGGTGCGCATGGCCGAGGAGCCCCTGATGTACTGGGGGACGGTGCTGATCCAGGCCGGCTTCCTGGGGTTCATGATCTGGATGGACATCACCCACGTACTGCCGGGGCTTCGCTGAGAATGAGGGGAAACCGATGAAAGCCTTTCGCCTTGCCGCCGCCCTGGCGGTGCTCGTTCTGGCCGCCGGCGGCGCGTGGGCCCAGGTGACCGGGACGCCGATGGTGATCTGGGGCAAGCCATCGGGCGCGGACACGACCAGGCAGGCGCCGGACAAGCCGCCGCCAACCGCGCGCGGCCCCTCGGCCGGCCAGCTCGCCAAGGCCCTGGCCAGCGGCGGGCATGCGCCGCGCGTGCGGCAGGTGGCCTGCGGCAGCGCCGACCAGTTCGCCGCCACGTTCGACTGCACCTGGGAGC
>JBOHLC010000384.1:0-4738 GCA_050729395.1 Caulobacteraceae bacterium | reverse complement strand
TTTCACTGGACCGGGGCGGCTCTTGCCGCCGGGATCATGGCCTTCCCGCTGATGGTGCGGCCGATCCGCCTGGCCATCGAGGCCATCGATGCAGAGGTGGAAGACGCCGCGGTGACACTGGGCGCATCACCGTGGGCCAGGTTCTGGCGCATCACCCTGCCGCTGGCCGGGCCTGGCGTCATCGCCGGCGCGGTGCTGGGCTTCGCCCGGGCCCTGGGCGAGTTCGGAGCCACCATCACTTTCGTCGCCGCCATTCCGGGCGAGACGCTCACCTTGCCGAGCGCGATCTACCTGGCCACCCAGACCCCGGGCGAGGAGAGCCGCGCGCTCCTCCTGTGCGGCGTCTCGCTCATCATCGCCTTCACCGCCATCCTGGCCGGCGAGGCCGTCGGCCGACGGGCGAGGGGTGTGCCATGAAAGAAAAAGCCGCAAGCCTGTGGACCAGACCTGCTCTGCTCTTGGCTCTGGCGTGTTTCGTGCTCCACGCGCTGGCGAACGGCCGTTACGGCTTCTTCCGCGACGAGCTCTATTTCATCGTCTGCGGCGGCCGGCCCGCGTTGGGCTATGTCGATCAGCCGGCCATCGTCCCGCTGTTGGCGTCATGGTCGCACGCCGTCTTTGGCGATTTCCTTTGGGGATTTCGCCTGCTCCCGGCGCTGGTCATGACCGCGACCGTGGCCCTGACAGCCGAGTTCACGCGCCTCATCGGCGGCGGCCGCTTCGCCCAGTGGCTGGCCGGACTGGCCGTACTGCTGGGGTCGATCTTTCTTCTCGATGGCGTGCTGTTCTTCACCGACATGTTCCAGCCGCTGACCTGGCTAGGGCTCGGTTGGGTCCTGGTGCGGCTGGAGCAGACCGAAGACGAGCGCTGGTGGCTGGCGTTCGCGGCCATCGCCGGATTCAGCCTCAACACCAAGTACATGATCGCCTTCTACCTCGTGGCCTTGGCCATCGGCTTGCTCGCCACGCCGCGGCGCAAGTCGCTGCTGCGCCCCTATGTCTATCTGGGCGCACTGCTCGCCGGCGTCATGGTGGCGCCGAACGTGCTCTGGCAGCAGGCGCATGGCTGGCCGTTCATCGAGCTGGCCAAGGCGGCCGCCGGCGGCAAAAACGTGGCGATGTCGCCGCTGGCGTTCCTGGTGCAACAGGCCCTGTTCACCGGCCCGCTGGCCAGCGTCGTATGGCTGTGCGGCCTCCTGGTCTGCGCAGTCCGGCCAAGATTTGCCGTCGCCCGGGCTTTCCCTATCGCCTGGCTGATTTTGTTCGTCGTGTTCGATGCCGAGCACGGCAAGCCATACTACCTCACCGCCATCTACCCGACGCTGCTGGCGTTCGGCGCGGTGGCGATCGAAGAGCGGATCCGCGTGAGGGTTGTCCGCGGCGTCGCCCTGTCGGCGGTCGTCGTCGCCGGCGCGGTGACCGCGCCGCTCACCCTGCCGATACTGCCGATCGACGCCTTCATCCGGTACCAGAAGGCCATCGGCTTCACGCCGTCGGTAGGGGAGCGTCAGAAGACCGGCCCGCTCCCACAATATTACGCCGACATGTTCGGCTGGCCGGAGATGGCGGCCAAGGTCGCGGCCGTCTACCGTTCGCTATCGCCGCGGGATCGGGCGCGCGCCGTGTTCTACGGCGAGAACTATGGAGAAGCCGCCGCGATCGACGTGTTCGGCCGCCGCCTGGGCCTGCCGCCCGCCGTTAGCGGTCATAATAACTACTTCATCTGGGGTCCGCGCGGCCACGACGGCAGCGTTATCATCATCGTCGGCGGGGACCCGCAACACTATGCCGAGCTCTTCCGCGGTTTCGAAGTCGCCGGTCGCATCGATGCGCCCCATGCGATGCCTTATGAGACCGGAATGCCGATCTACGTGCTGCGCGGAATGAAGACGCCGCTCCAGACGTACTGGCCGAACGTCAAGAACTTTTCATAGATCAAATGCGGCCATCCCGAGCCTCGCTTAGTCACTTCACCGCCATCCTGGCCGGCGAGGCCATCGGCCGACGGGCGGTCAAGGGGCGGTAGACTACGCTGAAATATCCCGCCCTTTGGTCTCGGGAACGAGGAACGGCAGGGTGATCGCGCTGATCGCGGTGAACACGACCGGGTACCACAGGCCGGCGTACATATTCCCGGTCGCGGTGACGATGGCGAAGATGGTCACCGGGGTGAATCCGCCCACCCAGCCGATGCCCACATGGTATGGGAGCGACAGCGCCGTGTAGCGGATGCGCGCCGGAAACAGCTCGACGAGGGCGGCGGCCATCGGCCCGTAGAGCGCCGTGCAGGCCACAACGAAGACCATCAAGACGCCCAGCAGTCCCCAGAAGTCGAGCCGCGCCGGATCGGCCTTGGCCGGATAGCCGGCGGCCTCGAGCGCGGCTGCCAGGCGCGCCGCCACGTCCTTGGCCGCCGCCTTCCCCGCGCCCGCGGAAAGGCCGCTTGCCTCGCGCGAGGCGACGATACGATCGCCGATCCTGACCACCGCCAGGCTCCCGGCCGGAGCGGCCTGGTTGCGATAGGAGACGCCGGCGTTGGCCAACGCGGCCTTGGCCAGGTCGCACGAGGTGACGTATTTCGCCTTGCCGGTGATGTCGAACTGCAGCGAGCAGCGCGTCGGATCGGCCACCACGGTCACCGGCGTCTCCCGCCGCGCCGCCTCCAGCGTCGGATTGGCGAAATGGGTCATGGCGTGGAAGGCGGGGAAATAGGCGACCAGCGCCAGGGTCATGCCGCCCCACATCACCCACTTGCGGCCCACCTTGTCGCCGAGCCAGCCGAAGAAGACATAGAGCGGGGCGCTAAGAATGGTCATGATGATCAGCAGCTGCTCGCCGGTCTGCGCCGCCACCTTCATGAACCGCTCGAGGAACACCTGCTCGGCGTAGAAGAAGGTCAGGTACCAGGACGCTCCCTGGGCGAACATGATGGCCACCAGGACGATGAGGACCTGCCGGAGATTGGGCCAGCGGCCGAAGGCTTCGGCGTAGGGGCGCTGGCTGCGCGCGCCCTCGGCTTGCATGGCGGCGAACACCGGGGTCTCGGCCAGAGACAGCCGCATCCACAGCGAAATGGCCAGCAGGCACGCCGACAGCAGGAACGGAACGCGCCAGCCGCCCAGCCAGCCCGCGGCGCCGAAGCGCGCGTCGCCCATGAGGGTGCGGGTGATCAGGATGGCCGCCAGGGCGCCGATCAGGCCGAACGCGGCTGAGGACTGCACCGCGCTGGTGGCGGTCGCCCGGCGCTCGGGGCGGGCGTGCTCGGCGACGTAGATCACCGCTCCGCCGTAGACCCCGCCGAGCGCCGTCCCCTGGATGATGCGCATGGCGATGAGCAGGATCGGCGCGGCGATCCCCGCCTGCGGCCAGGTCGGCAGAAAGCCGATGGCCATGGTCGCGGCGCCCATCAGGGTCATGGTGATCAGGAACGTCGCCTTGCGGCCGACGACGTCGCCCAGCCGGCCGAAGATCAGGGCCCCAAACGGGCGGAAGAAGAAGCCGGCCCCGAAGAGGCCCAGCGCCGCCAGCAGGCCGGCGGTCGAGCCCAGCTCGGAAAAGAAATTGCGGGCGATGATCGGAGCCAACGCCCCGAAGACGAAGAAGTCGTACCATTCGAACGCCAGCCCCGCGGACGAGGCGGTGATCACCAGACCCATGCGCGCGGGACGCATCACTTCTTCCCGTGCGAGAGGAGTTTGGATACCGCCATCATGCCCCCCACCCAATCCCTAGAACGCGTTCTCGCCGGTTATGGCCCGGCCGAGGATCAGGGCGTGGACGTCGTGCGCGCCCTCATAGGTGTTGACCGTCTCGAGGTTCGCGGCGTGGCGCATGACGTGATACTCGCCGCTGATGCCGTTGCCGCCATGGATGTCGCGCGCGGCCCGGGCGATCTCCAGCGCCTTGCCGCAATTGTTGCGCTTCATCAAGCTGATGGCTTCGGGAACCCAGGCGCCTTCGTCGATCAGCCGGCCGAGCGCCAGGGCGCCTTCCAGGCCCAGCGCGATCTCGGTCGCCATGTCGGCCAGCTTCTTCTGCACCAGCTGGCGCGCGGCCAGCGGCTTGCCGAACACCTTGCGGGTCAGGGCGTATTCGCGCGAAGCGTGCAGGCAGAACTCGGCCGCGCCCATCGACCCCCAGGCGATGCCGTAGCGCGCCTTGTTGAGGCAGGAGAACGGACCGCGCAGGCCCGAAACGCCCGGCAGGATCGCGTCCTCGGGCACGAAGACGTCGGCGAGCGCGATCTCCCCGGTCACCGAAGCGCGCAGAGAAAGCTTGTTCCGGATCGTCGGCGTCTCGAAGCCCGGCGCGCCGCGCTCGACGAGGAAGCCGCGGATCGTGCCGTCGAGCTTGGCCCACACCAGGGCCACATCGCAGATCGGCGAATTGGTGATCCACATCTTCGCGCCATTGAGCACAAAGCCGCCGTCGGCCGCCTTGGCCGTGGTGCGCATGGACGCCGGGTCCGAGCCGCCGTCGGCCTCGGTCAGGCCAAAGCAGCCGACCGCCTCGCCGCGCGCCATGACGGGCAGCCAGCGCTTGCGCTGCGCCTTCGAGCCGAAGGCGTGGATCGGGTACATGACGAGCGAGGACTGCACGCTCATCGCCGAGCGATAGCCGGAGTCCACCGCCTCGATCTCCCGGGCGATCAGGCCATAGGCCACGTGCGAGGCGCCGGCGCCGCCGTATTCCTCGGGGATGGTGGCGCCGAGGAACCCCAGCTCGCCCATCTCGGTCA
>JBOHLC010000383.1:0-7514 GCA_050729395.1 Caulobacteraceae bacterium | reverse complement strand
CCAGGCCATCGTAGGCGAAGGTTGTCGCCTTGCCCGGTTGGCCCGGATAGGCGATGGCCACGAGCCGGTTCTCCGCGTCCCAGCTATAGGTCCGCGTCCCGTCGGAGGTGAGATTGCCGTCGGCGTCCCACATCAGCCCCTGGCCGCTCAGGTTGGTGAGCTGGTTGAGGCCGTTGTAGCTGGCGGTCTGCGCTAGCGATCCAGGCGGATAGGCGATGGCCACATCGCTCGTCTGGATCTGGCCGGTGATGAAGTTCTCGGCGTTGGTGGCGAACGAAAAACCCGTCGACTGACCGGGCGAGAAGCCGGAAGTGGAGAGGCCGGAGAGGCGGCGATCGCCGGAGTTCGGCAGATGGGTCCAGCTTGTCGCGAGGAGGGCGCCAGAGAGCTGACGCGACGCCACCTGACCGGTCTGGCCCAAGTAGGCCAAGGTGAACGAGCCGAGATCGCTGGCGTGGCTCGTGAGGCGTCCGAGGGAATCGTAGCCAAACGTCTCCGGTCCCGAGCCGGCGACTGTGCGCGAACTCAAACGGCCGAGCGCGTCATAGGCGTAGGGGATGCTGGCGAGCGGCGCCGTCTCTTGCTGGACTTCGAGCGCGCCGGGCAATCCGACCGGACCATAGGCATATTGCGTCGTCCCGGTGCCGTCCGTCATCGACACCCGGCGCGGGAAATACGGATCATAGGCGAAGGCGACGTTCGGGGTCGGGTTGACTGCGGAGAGGTAGCTGACGTCCAGAACCTGATCGTCCTCGGCATAGGTGAACTGTTTGGTCTGGCCGAGGGCGTCGGTGACGGACTTGAGGCGGCTGGTGGCGGTCTCATAGATGAAGGTGAGGGTCCTGAGGTCGGCGTAGGTCTTGGTGGTGAGCCGGCCTTCGACATCGTAAGCCCACCGGGTGACGTTGGCATTGGGGTCCGTGCGGCTCGTCACCTCGCCGACGGGGCTGTATCCGAACAGCGTCCGGTGGCCGCCTGGATCGGTGATCGTCGTCAATCGCCGGTCGGCGTCATGCGTGTAGCTCCACGTCCGGCCGAGGCGATCGCGATACGAGGCCAAGTCGAGGTTTTGGTAGGCGTAGGTTTCCGAGGTGCCATCCGGGTAAGTGGTCGCGATCAACCTGTCCGCGGCATCATAGGCGTAGGCGACGGTCCAGCCCTCGGAATCGGTGCGGGTCGCCACACGATCGAACGCGTCGTAGGTAAGGCTCGCCTGGGTAGCGCCGTCGGCGTTGACGATCGACGTCAGATCGCCGGTCGAATTGTAATGATTGGTCGTCGTCTGGCCGAGTGGGTTCGTCGCCGCGGTGAGCTGCCCGGCCGGATTATAGGCGAAGGCGGTCGTCTCGTAGGCCGCGTTCGCCTGGACGACCGGCAGGTGCTGAGTGTTGTGGATCCACTGCCCGAGGGTCGTTTGCAAGCCATTGGCGCCCATCTCGCTGACAAGCGCCAGGTCGATCTGGTTGGCGTAGGCGTATGAGGTGACGCGGCCGAGCGGATCGATCGTCTGAGTTGGATTGTAATACCCGGCCGCGTCGTAGGAGACCCGCCTAAGCTGGGTCGTGCCGTCATCGAGCACCCGGCCGGTGGCGATCGGCTGATTGTAGGCGCCCGCGAAAATCGAGTTCGACTGACCTGGGTAGATATACCAGATGCGATTTTCGAGGGGGTATTTTACGCTCTCGATAGTGGTCGACTTGATGCTGGTGTTGGGCACGTGGTCGAAGTGCAGGTCGCGCGCCTTGGTGTAGTCGCACCCTCCCGTGGGCGTGCAGCCGGCGACCACATAGGCGTTCTTGTCCCAATGAAAGCTGTCGCGGTAGCTGAGATATTGGTTGGTGAGCGGCAGCGGCATGCCCACCGGCACCGTCGCGGCCGGGTCGCTATCCGGGATGGGGGCCGGCTCCAGCCATTCTTCGCGCTCGCTATGTCCGAGCGGATCGGTGATCTGTAGGAACCGCGGCGGTCCGCTGGTCCCTGGCGCGGTGTAGGCGAAGGTCGTCAGGCCATAAGGCGTGGTCATGGCATCGACCAGAGAATTGGCGTCGTAAACGAAGCTCGACTTCAGTCCCAGTATGTCGGTTATCGAACTGAGCCGCCCGGAGGAATCGTAGGTCAGCGCGGCCCTTCGCCCGAAAGGATCCGTGATCGCCGTGACGAGCAGCGGGTCGTTCGCCAGGCCGTAGGAAAAGGTCGTCTGCCGGCCGGCCGCGTCGGTGAGCGAGACCAACCGCATCTGGGAGTCGTAGTTGAGCGTGACCGCGTTTCCCCGCGGATCGATCACCTGGGAAAGGAAAATGTCCCTCGGGTAGGAGCTCGCGCCGTTCGACCGCGCATAGATCTCGACACCGCCGTCGGCGAGCTGCCGCCGATAGGTGACCGGGCTTTGCGAGGCCAGGAACAAGATCGACCCGTCGTCCGGTTGGGCGGCGAAACGACTCGTCGCGCTGGAATAGCCGCCGTAAGCATAGGAGCCGCCGCCGGAAAGATAACGAGAGACGTTCGCGCCCGGATTGGTCGGATCGTCGATGACGTAGGTGAGCCAGTTGAGCGTCCACTTCGGGCTGACGTTAAAAAACCCGAAGATCGCCGGCTGGCTGTCCTCGCGCTGATTGTAGGTAATCCGGACCCTCGCCGACGGGCCGACGGGCGGGGTGTAGCCGACGGGTTGGTCCGACAGAGTAAGTCCGACGACCGATTCCTTGATGTTGTAGCCACACATCGGACAACCGCCCAGGGCGTTGGCCAATGCGTCGAACGCGTTGCCAAACACCGTCCCGAACGTCGGCCCCTTGCCCCAGACGCGCGCGGCTTCCTTGACGCCGACCGCGCGCCAGCCTGCGGTCGCCGGTGTCGCGTTTGCCGGAATGAGGAAATAGCCGCTCGCCTCGGCGTCGAGCGCGGCCTGCGTGACCCACAGACCGGAGCCTGGAAATGCCGGATCCTCGACGTGGTACCGGCCGTTGGCCTTGCCCACGACGGCGGCGAAGTGGCCCAGCTTCCAATGTACGATCGCGAGGGTGGGGACCGGCTGACCGGGTCTTCTGAGGACCAGGCGATAGGGAAGTCCCGCCTTGTCGGCCAAACGCCCAAGCTCAGCGAGGTTCGTGCCTTTCGGACCAGCGCGATACCATTGCAGAAAGCGTCCGCGCGCATCGTGCGGGTTCTCGGCCAGCATCAGCTGTTCCAGAGCTATCGGCCCGCAATTGAACAGATGACGGGGGTCGCGCGTCACCAGCCCGAGTTCCTCACGGGCGTTCTGCACCGCCTCCGTCGCCGACCCGGTTATGGGCCGCGCGCCGATGTCTTCGAACAGCGTCGCCAGGTTGTCGAATTGCCCGAACGAGGCATAGAGGCGAGCCAGTTCGCCGACGGCGCGATCCACCAACGCCCTGGCGCGTGGATCGGTGGCGTTCCTGCCCAGTGACCACGCCTGCCGCCAGGCCTCGATCGCGCGCGAGAAATAGCCGTCATGCAGGTCGGAGAGCCCCAGGTTCGTCAGCACGGCGGTCGTCCAGCCCGAGCGCGGATAGTGGGTGACGAATGAGGTCAGGCTGCTGGTGTCATCGGGTCGCGCGCGGCGCTCGTAGGTGTTCAGCGCCTGGGCCAGCGCGGCGTCTTCATCCGCCGTGGTCGGCGCGGTCCGCACCAACGGTTCAGCCAGATGTGCGCCATTGAGGATCGCATGAAACGAAACCTGAGAAGCGCTGGCCGCGTTGGCCGACGGCGCGAGCGCCCCCACGAAAATAAGGATCAGCCCGATGACGGCGATCACGCGCGCGACCAGGGCCAAAGGATTGCCTCCGTTCACGGCGCACTGGTCATTCGCGATCACCATTTCAACAGCCGGCGCGCGTGATCGGCAAATGACGAGATCTTCGCGTCATTTTGCGACCTGGCCGCGCGTGACCGACGCGTGACGATCCGGATTCAGGGGTCGGGACAGTTCGGCCGACGCGCCCGTCCATTGGAAGCAACCCCACACGCCGGCTCCCCAGACCGGAGACTCCGGAATGGCTGAGGTCGTGTTGCTCTGCGAGGTACGATTTCCGCTCGGATCATAGGTGTAAGCCACGCAGACGCCGTTGTCGTAAAGCGCGGTCGCGATCCGTCCGAGTGGGTCGTAGGTGTATTGGACGGACGCGGTCGCGGCGTGAGCCGAGGAAGCCGTGGCCAAGGCCAGGATGAGCGCCGATAGCAGAGCAAAACGCGGTTCAAACGTCGGCGAAGAACCTTTGCCGGTGTTCCGCCGACCCGCTAATTCATTGTCGCGCCCACGTGCGCCGGCCCGGGCGTGGACGCGTGTGCGGACCGCCTCGAGATTGGCCATCGTCAGCGGTACTCGTAGACGATGATTATCCCGCTGGAGCCGTTTCCACCGGCGGCGGCTCCGCCGCCATCCAGACTGGACCCGCTCGCCCCACCGCCCCCATAACCTCCCGCGTTCGCGCCGTTGGCCGCGCCGCCGGTTGGAGTGAACTGCATCGGCGCGCCCGGCGAGTACACGCTATCTCCGCCGTGCGAGGTGTTGGCGTTGCCGGCCGAGGTGTTGATCGCCAATCCGGGCTGGCCGCCGTCTCGATCTATATCTCCCCCAGTCGTGGAGTTGAGCGTCACAGACGGCGTGTACTGCCAAGCGCTGGAGTAGGGCCCAATGCCAGGCCCCGTCGCCGCGCCTCCCATGGCTGTCAAACCGCCAAATGTCGTGTTGCCGCCCGCCGCACCGCCGTGGGCGCCGGCCGCGCCGCCAGCCCCGCCCGAGCCCACGGAATAGGACGCACCAGAAAAGCCGCTCGTCAGGCGCTTCTTGAGCCAGCCCCCGCCCTGGCCGCCCTGGCCCTGCGAACTCTGGCCGCTTCCCGACGCGGGAACGCCAGCCCCGCCGGCGCCCCCGCCGACCAATTCCACGATGATCGAGTTCGTTCCGCCAGTGGGCGTGTAGGCGCCACTGCCCGTGAGGTAGAGCGTGTCGATGAGGGAGCCTGGGCCCGGGGGCTGAGCCTCGATGCAGGCGGCAAGCGCGTTGAAATTGGCCATGACCTGGCTGGCGTCGGCGGTTTGGCCATTGGTCAATTCATTTGGAAGCGTGCATTGACCTAACGCCCCGCCAGCCCAGGCCAAGCCGGTCACCATGAGGCTCAACGCCAGGGCGCGTATCCGAAGCATATCCCAGCCCCTTGCAAGCTGCGGAATAGCTGACGGTGGCGCTCGAGACCGATGGTTGTCCAGCCAATAACTTGGTCATCGGCGTTTGATCGGCAAAATATCGGCTGAAGGCCGGAAACGGATTGGCACCGCCTGACCCAATTGTCGCCCCGCGAGTCGGCGAAGCCAACCAGAAACCGCCGCCAGGCTAGACATCGACCGAGCGGCGGATTTTGGCGACCAGCGGCTCGATATGCTTCGGCGCGAGATTGCCGTGGTGGGAGCCAAATTCGGTCACCGCCATGGTGGCCGCCGCGATGGCGAGGCAAGCCGCGTCCAAGCTGGAGCGTCCTTCCATCAGGCCGATCGCCAGCGCGCCGGTGAAGGCGTCCCCCGCGCCGGTCGTGTCCACCGCCTCGACTTCGGGCGCGGCGATGAAAAGCTGGCGAGCCTTATCGGCGATGAAGGCGCCGCCGTCGGCCAGCTTCAGGCAGACGAAGGCCGCCCCCTTTCCCAAAAGGGCCTCCGCGGCGCGGCTGGCGTCCAGCTCGCCGCCGACCTTGATCCCGGTCAGGCCTTCGGCCTCTTCGGCGTTGGGGGCGATCGCCGCGCAGCTCCCGATGGCGCCTGATGGCACGCGCCTGGGCGGCGACGGATCGATCACCACGCCGATGTGCTGGCGGACGGCCGCCGCCAATGCCCGTGCGACGACGTCCGGCGAGATTTCATAGTCCACGGCCAGCATCGAGCCGGGCGGCGCCTCGGCGATCGCGGCCTCCAGCGATCGGACGGCTTGTTCGTCCCAATGGGCGCTGGCGCCGGAGGCGAGGAAGATACGCTTTTTCGTCGACGGCGGCACGAGGATGATCGACACGGCCGTGGACATCCCACGGGCGACGCTCACGCCCGTCAGATCGACCCCCTCCTTCTCGAGACCGTCAAGCGCCTGGCGCGCGAGATCGTCGTCGCCGACACGACCGAAGAGGCGCGCCGGATGGCCGAAACGCCGCGCCAGGAACGCCCGGTTGGTCGCCTTGCCGCCGCTCAGCCGCGCGACATCGTCGGCGAGCTGGGTTTCGATCTCGCCGAACTCCTCGGGGATGCGCATCTGAAAGTCGGCGTTGACGCTGCCGAGGGAGAGGAGAATGGGCGCGCTCACGATCGCGTCGCCCCCGCGGCGAGATCGACTCGCGCCTCGCGGCCACCTTCCAGATCCAGCGTGGCGCCATGCAGCTTGATGCGCAGAGCCCGGCCGGCGAGCAGGCTCGCGGTGAAGCTGTCGTGGGTGATGTTGATCCCAAGTTGGCGGCCGCGCCACATGATGGGGAAGCTCAGGCTTGTCCAATCGCGCGGCAGACGCGGCTCGAACGTCAGTTCGTCATTGACGGCCGAGAGGCCGCCGAAGCCAAGCACCGCGGTCTGCCACAGCCCGCCGAGGGCGGCCATGTGCAGGCCGCCCTGGCTTCGTCGCGCGTCCTCGCCGAGGTCGATCGCGACGGCCTGGCGAAAATGGCCCATCGCCACCTCGCTCTCGCCAAGCTGCGCGGCCGCCAGGGCGTGCGTGACGTGGCTGAGCGAACTGCCGTGCGCGCAACGGTCGCTGTAGAAGCGAAAATTCGCCAGCGCGCGCGCCCGATCGAAGTGCTCCGGCAGGTCAGCTAGGAGCTGGACCACGTCGGCTTGCTTGATCACCTGGGAGCGCCGCGTCCGCTCGGGACCGAGGATCACATCCATCGGCGTCTCCCGGCCGGCGTAGGGACCAAGGTCGATGGTCTCCAGCTGGAAATAGCCGCTGAACTGCTCGTAAAGGCCGCTGTCCGGATCAAGCCCCGTCGCCAGGCTGTCGGCGACGCCTTGCCAGTCGGCCAGCTCCTCGTCGTTCAGGGCGATTCGTCCGGATAGCGCGGCCCAGTGCTCAGGCCAGCGGCGTCCAAACAGCTCCGCCACCTCGAGCGCTCTTGCGAGATTCCATCGGGCCATGCCGTTGGTGAAGGCGTTGTCGTCGACATGAGGGTGATACTCGTCTGGGCCTTCGACATCCCGGATATGGCGCCATCCGTCTGGCTCGAGGACGGCGCGGCTGGCCCAGAATCGGGCCGTTTCCATGATGATTTCCGCTCCGGCGGCGATGAGGAATGCGTCGTCTTCGGTCGCGCGCCAGTATCGCCACACGGCCCGGGCGACGTCGGCGCTGATGTGGGCCGCTTCGCAACCGGACAGAATCTCCACCTCTTCGCCCGAAGCGTTGGCGCCATGGCTGGGCGCGACCTCATCTCCGGTAGCTGCGGACTCCCACGCATAGAACGCGCCTTTCCAGCCGAGCCGCGCGGCCTTGGCTCGCGCCGCGCCCAGGCAGCGATAGCGATAGG
>JBOHLC010000382.1:0-1693 GCA_050729395.1 Caulobacteraceae bacterium | reverse complement strand
ATCCGGAGTCGCAGGCGATGTCGGAGCTGGAACCTCGGCGGACGCAGCAGGCGCGGAGGCAGGGGGGATTGGTAGCGCAGAGGGCGCGTCGGGGCTGGGAGATCTGACAAACGGTGAGGTAAATCAGATCCAAGCCGTGGTTGACTCAGCAGGACGTCCCTTAGATGTGGTGGGTTCGGCGGCTCGTGGGAGCAGGAGTTTGGGAAGCGATATTGACTACACAACGGGAAACGCCAGCTATGGCAATTTTTCGGATCTTCAGGATCAACTTCCGGAAATTGATCCTGAGCATGGACTTCTGAGGGGTTACGCCGATCCAGATATTGGACCGTCTATTCGCTTCGAGCCGGGCGCAACACCTTATTTTAAGCCCGGTGGTCCATGATACTTCATCGTTACTGGATTAAATTTTGCCGCTCATCTGAGAATAAGATTCTCGGACTTGGCTGCGGTGTCACCGCATACACTGTGGGTGACGCAATGACAATCTTATCTAAGACGATATTTTCCGAAAAAGACTTGCCGCCGATAGAATCAATTGTCGAGGATGTCGACATTAGGACACTCGACCAAAAACATGTAATCCCAAATATGGAAGCTCCGGTGTGGAGAGGCGTGTGGTTTCCCAGGGGTTACGCGAATCCAAGATCCGATCATTGACTTAAGTCGATAACTCTTATAGTTATATACTTCTTAATATTAGTAGAAAGTGCTGTGGAAAGCTCGGTTTCTGTTTGAGCGTCAAGAACTGTTGGAGCTGGGCCGTCGTGATTTTTCGACCACCTTTCAGACACCCGCTTCCAATTTAACAACCCCGTACAACGGGCCCCTGACGAGCGGCGGCGCAACCCAGTATCACCTGGTAAATCCGGCCGCAGTGGGTCCGTTCGTCCCAACACCTCCCTGATGGTGCAATCAAATGGGAAGAACCAAAGGTCCATACAACGCAGAATACTCCGAGGGAGAGACGATCAGGATCGCTCCATTAGATATTCTAACTTATTTCCTACACAAATGGAAATACCATAATAAACTGCAAACAACTCAACTTAAGTTTGCTGGGAATACGGCTGAGGTCGAGTCTGTTGGATTTTACCATGGTGGCGACGAACTATATCGCTTGAAAGGGGTCCCGGGGATTTGGCATGAATCCTGTCTGGAACGGATGCCGACAGACCAATAGCTGTGCGACCAAGCGCTTGGACGGCGACATTTGTCGGAACTGAGAAATTGAAGGAAAGTAAAGTGCGCGCTGCTTCGCCAAGACGGCCGCTCACCAACAAGGCGTTGTTCTCGGCCGTCCTCCTCGCCGTCCTCGCTCTGCTGCTCGCGATTTCAGTCCATGCCCGCGCGGACGCGGGCCGCCTCTCCGGCGTTTCCACCGCCGGCCTGTTGTCCGGCCAGTCGACCAGCTTTTCCTTCACCACCAATGCCCAGAACTTCATCACCGGCCAGGTCCAGACGAGCGATGTGGCCATCGCCTATCCGCCCGGCTCGCTGGCGCAGGCCGCCAGCTACAACGGCCTCAACCAGCTCACCAATCTCAGCGGCCAGGCGTTGACGTACGACGCCGACGGCAATCTCACCTCCGACGGGACGCGGACCTATAGCTGGGACGCGGAGAACCGGCTCGTGGCCATCGCCTATCCGGGCCAACCGGGCAAGGCGACAACCTTCGCCTACGATGGCCTGG
>JBOHLC010000381.1:0-1375 GCA_050729395.1 Caulobacteraceae bacterium | reverse complement strand
GGCTCGTTCACCGGCCTGCGCGTCGGCCTCGCCTTCGCCAAGGGCCTTGCTCTGGCGCTCGATATTCCCTGCACCGGTGTGGGAACACTCTCCGCGCTCGCCGCCGGCGCCGTGGGCCGGCGCGCCGCCGTCATCGACGCCGGGCGGGGGGCGATCTACCTGCAGCGCTTCGACGGCGAAGAGGCGCTCGGACCTCCGGCGATCCTGCCGCTCGAGGACGCCGATCTGGCGAACGCGGGCACGCTCATCGGTCCGACGGCGTCGAGGTTCGCGGCAAGTCATCAGACCGCCATCGATCTCGTCGCGCCGGACATAACCACGGTTGCCCGTCTGGCGACGCGGATGCCGGACGAGCCACCCCGCCCACTCTATCTGCGCGCGCCGGACGCCCGGGTGAAGGCGGCATGATCGTCGCCCCCGAGGCCGACGTCGCGACCCTCGCCGCTGTCCACGCGCAAGCCTTCGATCCTCCCTGGAGCGAGGCGGACCTCGCCTCGCTGCTCGCCGGCCTGGGCGTCTTCGCTCTGGCCGCGCGCGATGGCGAGGCGGCCGCCGGCTTCATCCTGTGCCGCGTCGCCGCCGACGAGGCCGAGATCCTGACCCTGGCGACCGTTCCGGCCCATCGCCGGGCCGCAGTCGCAACGACGCTCGTGGAGCGCGCGCTCGAAGCGGCCGCGCTCGCCGGCGCCCGCGCGATGTTCCTCGAGGTGGCGGCGGACAACGCCGGCGCGTTGGGGCTCTACGGCGGGCTTGGCTTCGCCGAGGTTGGCCGGCGGCCGGACTATTACCAGCGCGGCGCGGCGCCGTTCGACGCCCTGGTGCTGCGGCGCGCCTTCGGCGGCGACCTTAACAGCGACCCCGCGCCCCACTATGCTGAGCGGGGCAAACGGAGCGGCCAGGTGGACCGTCTGGAAAAACTGTGCATGGAGCGGGGCCTGCGCATGACCGAGCAGCGGCGCGTGATCGCGCGCGTGCTCTCGGCCGCCAGCGACCATCCGGACGTCGAGGAACTGCACCGCCGCGCGCACGCCATCGACCCGCACATCTCCATCGCCACGGTCTATCGGACGGTGCGCCTCTTCGAGGAGTCCGGCATCCTCACCCGTCACGATTTCCGCCAGAACCGCTCGCGCTACGAGGAAGCCAGCGAGACGCACCACGACCACCTGATCGACATGAAGACCGGCGCGGTGGTCGAGTTCGTCGACGAGGAGATCGAGGCGCTGCAGAAGAAGATCGCCCAGCGCCTAGGCTATCGTCTGGTGGATCACCGCCTCGAGCTCTACGCCGTCCCCGCCGATGAGTGAGGCGCGGGCGTTCTCTTCCCCCCGCATCGGGGGGAAGTGGCCCGAAGGGCCGAAGGGGGGCCGGCGCT
>JBOHLC010000380.1:0-6414 GCA_050729395.1 Caulobacteraceae bacterium | reverse complement strand
CTTCTATGCCGAGGTCGACGGACGCCCTGAAGATCCCGGGCTGACCCTCGCCTTCGAGGAGCTCGGCTTCTTCTCCGACCACTTCGAGGTGCTCGGCGTCTATCCGGCCGACCCGTTCCGCAAGAAGGGGTGAGGGCGTCGGGTGGGGCTTCCCCGTTGGTGCGGACGGAGAAGCTTAGCCGCACGTTTATGGATTTAGTCCATGATGTTGACCGAGGCGCCGGCGCACCTCAGGTTGGCGGTCGCCATGGAGGGCGAGGTGGAAATGACGCAAACCCAGCGCGATGCGATTCTGGAAGCCCTTGACCGCTGGACTGAGGAAGCCACCGCCAGCCGCGCGGCTGCGCGTGAGCACCTAATTCGTGATGGCTTCTACACGGCGGATGGGAGGCTGACCGCGCCTTACGGCGGCGAGGCTGACCGCGACGATTGAGTAAGCTCACCACCTCATTCGTACTCGGCTACCACGGGTGCGATAGGACGTTTGGCGAGCGAGTGCTGCTTGGGAAGGCCGCGCTGGCTAGCAGCACCGACCCTTGGCATTGGCTCGGTCAGGGAATCTACTTCTGGGAAGCGGACCCGCTGCGCGCTTTGGAATGGGCGCGCCAAAAGCGAGACCGCAACGAATGCAAAGACCCGTTCGTCGTGGGCGCCGTCATCGATCTCGGCGCCTGTCTTGATCTCCTGTTTCGGGAGAACTTGGAATTGGTGCGCGCAGCCTATGACAGCTTCGTCGCGGCGCGCCGGACGTCGGGCCTAAAAATCCCGAAGAACCGCCCAGCCAGGCACGATCCGAGCGAAGACAACGTGCTTCGGTATCTCGACTGTGCAGTTATTGATCACCTCTGCGCGCGATCCAAGGAAGCCAACCAACGTTTCGACAGCGTGCGGGGGCTCTTTACCGAACAAGAGGAACTGTTTCCGGGTAGCAAGATTTCGCGGAAGGCGCATTCGCAAATCGCCGTCCGCGAGCCGGCATGCATCAAGGGTGTATTCCGGCCGATCCCACTTCCAACTTAGAGCGCCGACGGTCGCCCCACTTGCTGCCCCCGATGCCGCCTCAGCCGCCTTCTTCGGCCCAGGCCTTGATGAGCTGGTGGGCGATGGCGACCGTGCCGGGCGCGCGGGCGCCGGCGAGAGCGCCTTTCACCAACTCGCGCGCCTCGGCCCGCGTGAACCAGCGCACTTCCTCCAGTTCGGTCTGGTCGGGGCGCGCCTCGCCGTCCTCGACCTCGGCGATGAGGCCAATCATCAGCGACGAGGGATAGGGCCAGGGCTGGGTCGAGTGGTAGCGCACGCTGGCGGCCTTCAGCCCGGACTCCTCCCATACCTCGCGCGCGCACGCCTCCTCGATGCTCTCGCCGGGCTCCAGAAAGCCGGCCAGGGCCGAGAACATACCCTTTGGCCAGGCGGCCTGGCGGCCAAGCAGGCAGCGCTCTCCGTGGACCGGCAGCATGATCACCACCGGGTCGGTGCGTGGGAAATGTTCGGTGCGGCAGGCGCGGCAGATGCGCTTCCAGCCGCCCTCCACGGGCTCGCTGGGTTCGCCGCAGTTGGGGCAGTGGCGGTGGCGGCGGCGCCATTCGAACATGGCCTTGGCTGTGGCGAGGATGGCCGCGTCGGGGCCGGGCAACTCCAGGGCGACTGCGCGCAGGTCCTCGAAGCGGCCCAGCCCCTGCATCGGCCCGTCGGCGGGATCGGTCTGGCCCTCCATGTCGAGGGCGAAGACGGCCGTCTCCTTCCACAGGCCCATGAAGAGAAGCCGCTCCGCCCCGTCCGAAAGCTCGCCCGCCAGGCTTGCGCGCACATAGGCGATCTGGGCGCCGCCGCCGTTGCGGTTCTCCACCATCGGACGGCCGTTCCACATCACGAGGGCGAGGCTGTCGGGGTCGGCGAGCCTTTCGGCCACCCATTCGGCGTTGGAGCGCCGGTCGCTCGCCCGGTCGAGCGGGTTGCCGGCGAAGACGTTCTGAAAGGAGGTGAGCGGCATGGCCACGTTTCTTAGACCGACAATCCGCGCCCGTCAGCCCGCCGCTTGCGCCCTGCGGCCCCGCACGCGATATAGGCGGCGGAGATCGGCGATGAGCGGAGGCCTCGCCAACCCGGTCAGGTCCGGAAGGAAGCAGCCGTAACGAGATTCACTCCGGGTCGTCCGCCGGTCTCCACCCTTTTTACCCAGCGATTCGCGAGCCGCCCCCACCCCTCATGACCGAAACCGTGCTCGAAACCGAGGAGCGCGACGGCACCACCGGCGAGATGTTCGGCGCGCCGCAGAGCGAGCCGGCGGCGGCCTATACGGTCATCGCCCGCAAGTACCGGCCACGCACCTTCGCCGACCTGATCGGCCAGGAGGCCATGGTCAGGACCCTGACCAACGCCTTCGCCTCGGGCCGCATCGCCCACGCCTTCATGCTGACCGGCGTGCGCGGGGTGGGCAAGACGACGACCGCCCGCCTGCTGGCCCGCGCGCTCAATTACGAGAGCGAAACCGTGCGTCAGCCGAGCCTGACGGACCTGGGGACCGAGGGCCGCCATTGCCGGGCGATTCTCGAGGGCCGCCACCTCGACGTCCTGGAGCTGGATGCGGCTTCCCGCAGCAAGGTCGACGAGATGCGCGAGTTGATCGACGGGGTGCGCTACGCCCCGGCCCAGGCGCGCTACAAAGTCTACATCATCGACGAAGTGCACATGCTCTCGACGGCGGCGTTCAACGCCCTGTTGAAGACCCTCGAAGAGCCGCCGCCGCACGCGAAGTTCATCTTCGCCACCACCGAGATCCGCAAGGTGCCGGTGACCATCCTGTCACGTTGTCAGAGGTTCGACCTGCGCCGGGTCGAGCCCGAGGTGATCGCCGCCAGCCTCAACAGGATCGCCGAGGCAGAGGGCTTCGGCATCGAGAGCGACGCCTTGGCCCTGATCGCGCGGGCGGCCGAGGGCTCGGTGCGCGACGCCCAGTCCCTGCTCGACCAGGCCCTCGCCCAGGCGCAGGCTGGGGAGACGGTCGACGCCGCCTCCGTGCGCGACATGCTGGGCCTGGCCGACCGCGGCCAGACCATCGAGCTGTTCGAAAAGGCGGTGCGCGGGGAGGCTGGCGCGGCCGTCGAGGCCTGGCGCGCCCTCTTCGCCTTCGGCGCCGACCCGGTGACCGTGGTCATGGACCTGCTGGAGCACTGCCATGGCGCTTCGCTGGCCAAGACCCTCGGACCCGACGCGCTCGGACTGCCCAAGGACCAGGCCGCGAGGCTGACCGCGATCGGCGCGGCGCTGTCGGCCGGCAGTCTCTCGCGGCTGTGGCAAATGCTGCTGAAGGCCCTGGCCGAGACGCGGGCCGCGCCCGATCCGGCCGCGGCGGTGGAGATGAGCCTGATCCGTCTCGCCTACGCCGCCGACCTGCCCGGACCCGAGGACGCGCTGAAAGCCCTGCGCGGCGAGGACGGCGCGGCAGTGGGCCCTGCCGGAGCCCCATCGGGCGGTGGCGGCGGGGCGCGGGCCAGTCTGGCGGTCGCAGTGGCAGCCGCGCCGAAGCTTCCCTCGCCGCAATCGTTCGAGGAGGTCGCGCAACTCATCGACGCGCGGCGCGACATCGGCCTCAAGCTCGATGTCGAGAAATATGTCCGGCCGATCAGCTGCCGCCCGGGGGCGATCGAGTTCGCCCCGGCCCCCGGCGCCCCGGGCAATCTGGCCCAGCGCCTGTCGGCGCGGCTGAAGGAATGGACCGGCCAGCCGTGGCTTGTCGCCGCGCAGGGGAGCGGCGGAGCCGAGACCCTGCTCGAGCGACAGGAGCGGACTTTGGCGCAGGCGCAGGAGGAGGCGCTGGCCGAACCGTTCGTCCAGGCCGTGCTGGCCACATTTCCGGGGGCGGAACTGCTCGAGGTGCGCCAGATGGCCACCCCGGCCGAAGCAAACGATAGTCAGGAGGACTGAATGCCGGATCTTGGATCGCTGATGAAGCAGGCCCAGGCCATGCAGCAGAAGCTGCAGGAGGCCCAGGCGCGCATGGCCGAGAGCGAGGTCGAGGGAGTCTCCGGCGGCGGGCTGGTGCGCGTGACCCTGCGCGGCACCGGCGAGATGGCCCGCCTGGCGATCGACGACAGTTTGATCCAGCCGGGCGAGGGCGAGATCATCGCCGACCTGATCATCGCCGCCCACGGCGACGCCAAGCGCAAGCTGGACGAGGCGCAGGCGACCATGGTGCGCGAGGCGGCCGGACCGCTCGCCGGCCTGCCGGGCATGCCCAAGTTCTGATGGCCTCTTCGGTCGGACCGGAGATCGAGCGCCTCATCGCCCTCCTGGCCAAGCTGCCGGGCCTCGGCCCGCGCTCGGCCCGGCGCGCCGCCCTCACCCTGCTGAAGAAGAGGGATCAGCTGCTCACGCCCCTCGGCCAGGCCCTGGCCGATGCCGGCGCGCGAGTGCGCGCCTGCCAGGTGTGCGGCGCGCTCGATACGGCCGATCCGTGCGCGATCTGCAATGATCCGACACGTGACGCGACGCTGATCTGCGTCGTCGAGGAGGTCGGCGCCCTTTGGGCCATGGAGCGCGCCGGGGCCTACCGCGGCCGCTATCATGTGCTGGGCGGGCTGTTGTCCGCCCTGGACGGCGTCGGCCCGGACGCCCTGCGCGTGGAGGGATTGGTCACGCGGGCCGTCGAGGAGACCGTCCGCGAGGTGGTGCTCGCCCTGCCGGCCACGGTCGATGGCCAGACCACCGCCCATTACCTCGTCGACCGCCTCGCCGGCGCGAAAGTCGAGGTCACCATGCTGGCGCGCGGCGTGCCCGTGGGCGGCGAGCTCGATTGGCTGGACGACGGCACCATCGCCCAGGCCCTGCGCGCCCGGCGTCCGGTGTAAAAGAGATCCGCGGATAGGGAAAAGAGATCCACAGATGACGCAGATTTGCGCAGATGAGGAAATCTAGCCGCTTCGCGACTTTCGCCTTCCGGCGCTCTGGCGCGGGCCACTTCGGCCGCCCGCGAAGCGGGCAATCCTTCTTCCTTCATCTGCGTAAATCTGCGTCATCTGCGGATGAAATTGGACCGCAATGAAGAATCCCATCCGCCGCCACCATGTCCTTGTCCTCGGAGGCCTCGCGCTGGCCGCCGCGGCCATCGGGGCCTACGCCGCCCTGCCGATCGGCTGGAGGCATTACGAACATCACAAGGGCCTCGCCAGCCTGCCAATGGTGACGCGCACCAAGCAGGGGATTCCGGGCGACCCGATCAACTTCGGTCTGGTGGGCTCAGCCACGGATGTGGCCTGCGTGTTCAACGCCGCCGGCTGGCGGGCGGCCAATCCGGTGACGCTGAGATCGAGCATGGCGATCGTCGGCAGCGTCGCCCTGCGCCGGCCCTATCCCGCCGCCCCGGTGAGCGCTCTCTACTATGAGGGACGCAAGGAGGATCTCTGCTTCGAACGGGCCGAAGGCCGCAGCGCCGACCGCCGACATCATGTGCGCCTGTGGCGTCTGGCGGGCGAGAGCCGCAATCCGGCAAGGCCCTTGTGGCTTGCCTCCGACAGCTTCGACCGAGGTGTCGGCTTCTCGCACTACACGCTTCGGGTGACCCACCACATCGATCCCGATCTCGACGCCGAACGCGACGCCCTCGCGGCGGCCCTGGCGGCCACCGGCCATGTCACGGGCGATTATCAGATCTCCGGCGTAGGCCCGACCGTGGTCGGCCGCAACGGCGGCGGCGATCGCTATTTCACCGACGGCGAAGTGGAGATCGAGCGGCTCGACGGCGGTTGCGGGGCCCGACCGGCCCCAACGGCGCCGATGCATGTGGCGAGTCCCTGGCAGGTGCGCCTGCGCACGTTCGTGTGGCGGCTCGTGCGACCGGTCAACCGGCTGCTGCAGGGCGATCCGGCGACGTAGACAGAGATCCACGTATGGCGCGGATGAAGAGAAGAGATCCGCAGATGACGCAGATGGACACAGATGAAGAAGGGAAGGCCGCTTCGCGGTTTAGTTGAGCGTGCTCGGCGATGCCGGCGAACGCCCCGAAGGGGCTAGGTCTTTCTCTTATCTGCGAAAATCTGCGTCATCTGTGGACAATAATCTTGCGGATCACAACCACGGCGCGAGTGGTTCGCGGGCCAGCATCTCGTCATAGGTCGGGCGGGCGCGGACGACAGCGAAGACGCCGCCCTTGACCAGCACCTCGGGGATGAGGGGGCGGCTGTTGTATTCACTGGCCATGGCCGCGCCATAGGCGCCGGCGGAGAGAAACACGGCCAGGTCGCCGGACTCGAGGGGCGGCAGGAGGCGGTCGCGGGCGAAGGTGTCGGCGCTCTCGCACACCGGGCCGACGATGTCGTAGGGGGCGAGCGGGCCGGGTCTTCGGCGAACCGGCGCCAGTTCGTGCCAGGCCTCGTACATGGCCGGCCGCAGCAGGTCGTTCATGGCCGCGTCCAGCAC
>JBOHLC010000379.1:0-1817 GCA_050729395.1 Caulobacteraceae bacterium | reverse complement strand
TGGTCCTGGTCGCCGCCTGCGACCACCACATCGCCGACGGCGCGGCCTTCGCGGCGGGTGTGGCCGCCGCGCTGGCCGCGGCGCGCGAGGGCGCCATCGTCACCTTCGGCGTGCGTCCGGCGGCGCCTTCCACCGCCTATGGCTACATTCGCCCGGGGGCGCCGCTGGCCGGCGGCGCGCGCGCCGTAGACGCGTTTGTCGAGAAGCCCGACGCGGAAAGCGCCCGCGCCCTCGTCGCCGAAGGCTGCCTGTGGAATAGCGGCAATTTCGTCTTCCAGGCCCGAACCATGCTGGCCGAACTCGAGGCGCGCGAGCCGGCGCTCCTCGCCGCCGCCCGCCGCGCGCGCGCCGAAGGAAGGCGGGACGGCGATCTCCTGGAACTCTCGAAGGCCTTCCTCGCCGCGCCCAGTCTCGCCATCGACGTGGCGGTGATGGAAAGGACCAACCGGGCCGCGGTGCTGCCGATCGCTTACACCTGGTCCGATCTGGGCGCCTGGGACGCGGTGCTGGACGCGGCCGAGAAGGATGACGCCGGCAACGCCACGCGTGGAGAAGTGAAGCTCGTGGACAGCCGCGATTGCCTGGTGCGGGCCGGCGCCGGCGCGCGGGTGGTGGTCATTGGCCTGGAGGGCGTCGCGGTGGTCGTCGAAGACGGCCGCGTTCTGGTCACCGATCTCGCCTCGGCCCAGAAGGTCCGCGCCGCGGCCGAGGGAATCGATCCGGATTGACCGGTCGTGACAGGACTGAAATGCGCCGGTGAGCTTGGCCGGCCATGGTCGGGGCAGTCGATCCAATGGGCGAGGGGCCATGAGCGACAACGAGGAGCCGCCCGAACCTCGCCGGCGCGACCGCTTCATGGAGCAGCTGTTCACGGTCGGCAACCTGGCCATCTTCCTGGCGTTGCTGGTGTGCGTCGCCATCGCGGCCGTGCTGTGGGAGCTATGGCATTGACCCGCTGGCTCAGATGTCCTCGGTCACCCCCGTCTTGATCGGGGCCGTCTCGCGCATGAGGGCCATGGCCCCGGCGCCGACCACCAGGGCGGCGGTCATGTACCAGGCCGGGGCGAGCGCGCTGTGGGTGGCGCCGCTCAGCCATTTGATGACGAACTGCGTCGTGCCGCCGAAGCCCGCCACCGCGAAGGCGTAGACCGTCCCCAGAGCGCCCGAACGCACCGCCCTTGGCAGGGACTCGGTGACGATGATCAGCCCTGGGCCGGTCATCAGCGAGAGCAGGCCGCCCAGGACAGCGGTCACCGCATAGACCGTCGCCACGCCCGGGAAACGGATCATCAGCATGTAGCCGGGCACGGTCAGCAGGATGAGGGCGACGCCCGCCGTCAGCATCACCGGCTTTCGCCCGAGCTTGTCGGCCAGCGCGCCGCATATGAGGTCGCAGGCGACGGACACCATGCCCAGCACGATGGTGGCCCCGAAGGCCACGCTGGCCGCGAGCTTCAAGCTGTCCTGGGCGTAGGTGGTGACGTAGTCGAGCGTGTAGTTGGCGATCATGCCCGCGGCGAAGATGGCGAGGCCGAGCGCGACGATGCGGACCGGCGCGCGGGCTCGCGCCGTGGGCGCGGCCGGGTCTCGCCCGCGATGTGTTTCCGGCAGGGCGCGGCGCATCAAGAGTCCGAACGGCACGATTGCCGCGCCGATGAGGAAGGCCGCGCGCCAGCCCCAGGCGTCGAGATCGGCGGGCGCCAGCAGGGCCGAGAGGGTGAAGCCGACGACGCCGGCCACCATCACCGCGAAATCCTGGGTGGCGTACTGCAGCGCCAGATAGAGCCCGCGACGGCCAGGCGGCGCCGCCTCGACCA
>JBOHLC010000378.1:0-6621 GCA_050729395.1 Caulobacteraceae bacterium | reverse complement strand
CCGAGGCGGCCGCGTCCATCCAGCCGGACCGCCCTGGCCTCCGCTTCGTCCAGTTCCAGGGCGATGTCCCATTCCAGATGCGAGGGACTGAGCGCATCCAGGGCCTCGGCCGCGATGTTGAAGCGCAGGCCCGTCGGCAGGAAGTCCTCATATTCGCGTAGCGAGCGGGCCCGCACCACGACCCGGAACGCGTCCGTCACGCCGTGGACCTTGGCTCCGAGGATGGCGTCGGCCCCCAGGGTGGCGAAGTCGGCGCCCAGGCGGCTGCGGTCGTCCGTCTCGATCCGGCGCCAGCGTGGCTGAAACTCGAGCAGCCGGACCGGCGTGCGCAACAGGTCGCTCAGCGCGTCCTGGATGGCGGCGGGGCTGCGCTTGGAGGCGAACACGCCGGCGTAGCGCAGGCGCGCGCGGGCGGGCAGGGGCGAGGCGTCGCCGACGCCTTCCGCCGCTCCGGAAAGCGCCGCCAGATAGCGGGCGAAGCGGTCGTCGTCAGGCCGGTCGGCCTGAGCCGGCGGATGCGATTCGGCCCAGGCGCGATAGAAGAACTGCAGCATCCGCCCGGCCAGCAAATCGAGGAAACGGCCGAACGGCCGCTTGGCCGAATAGCGACGCTCGTAGGCGGCGAACTCGGTCAGGTGCAGCGGCAGGGGACCCATCGGGCCGGTCAGCCCCAACCAGTAGCCGCTGACGACGGCGCGATCCTCGCCGACCTCAATTTTGTCGAGCGTCGAGGCGGGGAAGCCCAGGATCGGGGTCTGGCGCAGATCGGCGATGTTCTCGTTTGGCGTGCGGGCAAGGCCGATGCGCGGCAGATGCGGCGCGCGCGCCTCCGCTCCACGGAGCACGGGAAAGATTCCGTAGCGATCCGCGGCGCGAGCGACCTTGGCCAGGAAGCTCAGATGTTCCGGCGCTGACCCATTCTTGGCGGCCATTGGGCGAAAACCCCCTCCCGCGGGCTCTCGAACTCGCATTCGATGAAGGAATTGACCGAGGCGAACTCGGCCAGGAAATGTTCGATCAGGGCGGCGAAGAGATACATCCGGGCATTCTCGAACGAGGCGTCGTCGAGCTTGATCCGCACGCGCAGGCCGCGGGCGAAGGCCAGGCGATCCTGGCCGGGGACGCGGCGGGTGACGGGCCGCGCGCGCACCGAGATGATGCCGTCGATCTGCCGTCTCATACCTGGGTCGTCCGCGCGCCCATAGAGCGCCAGGTGATCGCGCAGCAGAGACGGATCGTCGTTGTCCTCGCTGGCCAGGGTCGCGTAGTTGGGCGTCAGGTGGCCGATGACCCGCCAAGCGCCGTCATGCAGGCCGAGCGGGGGCTGTGGCCGGGTTGGAGCGCGCAGAACGCTGACCGCGCGCACCGGCGCCCCGCTCTGGCTGAGATCGCTGGCCCCGCCGAAGCGCAGCAGTTCGGGCAGTTCGCGGTTGGTCACCAGCGCGCGCACGGCGAGTTCATGCACATCGTCCAGGCGCGAGGGATCGCCCGGCGCGGTGAGGCTGATCCAGGTCTCGGTGCCGAGATAATCCGTCCGCCGGCGAAGGCGCTGTTCCTTGGTCGACAGCCGCCGCCTTGTCAGCCGGGGAACATAGAAGAGCGCCTCGCGCCAATCATAGAGCAGCGCCCCGAAGGCGTAGAGCGGGGCGACGGGCCTGGGATCGGTGTTGGACCGGCTGTAGGCGACGACCTCGGTGATCGCCCAGACTTCGAAATCGAGCGGCCGGGTGCGGTCCGGGATAAGCTGGAACTCATGCCCGTAGGGCTTGATCTGAACCCGGCCGAGCTGTTTTTCGAACAGATTGACCGCCGGCGTGGCGAAGAGGCGCAGATTGGCTGGCCTGACCGCGCCGGCGAGGGACTCCGCCGAGCGGCTGAACAGGAAGACGACGTCGCACGCCTCCTCGCAGGTCGAAAAGGCTTCGCCCAGGCCGCGCAGGGCGAAGAACAGGAACCGCTCGGGACAGGCGAAGTATTCGCTGAGCAGGCGATAGCCGGAAAACGACCGCCCCTCGGCCGGCAGCAGGGCGCAATCGTCATCGAAACCGTATTGCTCGGGCGCGGCCAGGCGGATCCAGCCTTCCTTGCCGGCCGCCGATGAGGGCGAGCGGGTGATGACGGCCAGGCTCTCGCCGACGATCTGGCGATAGAGCTCTCCGGGCACGGTCTCCGATCCGGCCAGGAAGACCGGCAGCAAGGCGGGCGCGATCTTGGCCAGGGGCACGCCGCCCACGGCAGTGAAGCGCACGCGAAGGCCCGCCTCGGCCCGAACGCCCGCCGCCTCGGCGAAGGCGGCCACCGCCGCGCGCGTGGGCAGATACTCCGTCTCGGCGATCTTCAACGGCCACAGGGTGACATCCTGACCGGTGCGGAAGGTGACCACCGCGCCGCCCTGGTCCTTGGCGGTCGCGGTCAGTTCGGCGCCCCGCGCGATCTTGAACCCCTCGACGAGCGCCTGATCGCCTTCCTGGGGTTCGAAGGCCGCCACGCACATCGACGGCGTGGGCGCGAGATAGTGCGGCTGGATGGCGTGCAGCAGATGCTGGGTGAAGTCGGGAAACTGATCCTCGAGCTTGAGCTTCACCCGCGCGCCCAGAAAGGCGACGCCCTCGAGCAGGCGTTCGACGTAGGGGTCGGGGTCGGTCGGCGTCTTCAGGCCCAGGCGACCGGCGACGATCTCGTTCTCCTCGCCGAACTCCCGCGCCGTTTCGCGCAGATAGGTGAGCTCCTCGTTGTAGGCGCGCAGCAGCCGGGGATCCACGGCCCTATTCCCTGAGGGTCACGAAGGCGGTGTCGAGCTCGACATCGGTCTTGAACTCCACCGGCATGGCCTGGACGGCGCTGGTGACGTCGCCGCGGATCACATAGGTGACCGCGTTTTCCCGTTCGGCCTCCTCGAGCGGCTCGACGTCGAGCTGGGTCGCGTCCATCCTGGGCTCGAAGGCGCGGATGGCGTCGCGGATCTGCTTGGCGCGCGCCTGAAGCACACTGCGGGTCAGGGTCTTTCCGGCCAGGTCGCGCACGCCGTAGTTCAGCACCGAGGTACGCACCTCGGGATAGGGTTCTAGGTCGTCCAGCGAATCCAGGCTGGTGGTGTTCAAGATCCAGTTGAGTTCGCGCATCACGGTGGCGCGCAGCGCCCTCTCGTTGAAGCGCTCGAGACGCGGCACGGTGTAGAAGCGCATGGTGGAACGGCTGGCTTCCACCGCGCCGCGCGCCTGGTCGGTCTCGCGCAGGCCCTCGATTTCGAGATCGGCGGCCAGTTTGTCGAACAGGGTCGGGTTGATGCGCGCGCTGGTCATGTGGCGGGGCGCAAGGTCATGCGGCGAAGGGAGAGCAGGCCCGCCTCATCGCCGCCGCTCAGCGACCATTCGTGCTGACCAAGCCCGCAAGGTCCCCACGCCTCGTCGCGCCAGTCGGTCCGGCGGGCGGTTCGTAAGGCGGCGTCCGTGGCCGCCTCGCTGCCCGGATAGCGCGCCGGCAGCATGGCGTTGGCCGAACTGCCCGACCGGAACGCCACCTGCGCCGGCAGCCAGACCAGATCGCGCAGGTCCCGCGGGCCCTCGGATTGGATCCGCTCGACGGCGTCGAAGGGAACCAGGCCCCACTGGCCATGGATGATGGCCTCGAAGGAGGGACCAAAGCGCGCGTCGCCATCGGCGATCCAGTCGAAAGCCACGCCGTCGAGATCACCGGGCGTGTCCGGCGCGGCCTCGAACGCCTTCTCGCGCAGTTCCTGGGCTTCGCTCATGCGGCCGGCGGCCTGGGCGCCGAGGGCGGCGGCAAGATCCCGGGCCCACGGCGAAGTGGTCACCAGCAATGTCGGCGGCTCTTCGCCGACGAAGGCGCGCACGCGGGCGGTCTCGGCGTCGATGGCCAGGTTGTAGTTGACGGCCAGCATCTGCGCCTCGGGCGAGAGGCTGGCCAGGGTGCGCAGCTGGATCTTGGCCTTGTCCCATTCGCCGAGCAGGCACAGGAGCTGGAACAGGAACATGCGCACGGCCTGATCGGCCGGCGCCTTCTTCGCCGCCGCCGTCAGGGCGCTCCTGGCCCCTTCCAGATCGCCCGCGCGATAGAGTTCGTCGGCGTCAGTCACGGAATTCTCCCGCCGGCCGAACGCGGCCTCGACTAATATGAAATATCCCACGCCGCGCTGGTTGTAGCCCCGGCCTTTCCCGACGCAAGTTGATCGGTGTAATCAAACGATATCTTCTGGAAATTCAGGACGATCTTCTCGAGTTCATTGAGCTTGGTGTCGCCCGCGTCGGCGACCGCGTTACCGCCCTCGATCGCATAGGATTTGATCGTCACCTTGCTCAGCGTGACCGTCATATAGACGAGCGGATTTTCACCGGCCTTCCTGACGGTCAGGATGACCGTCTTGAACTCCTGATTGGACACGCATGCGCCAAACAAGCTCGGCGATGAAGTATCGACCGACTTGTTGAAGGTGAAGTCCTTCACGCGGGTGCGGCCGGTCGCGTGTTGGCCCGCTTGCGTCATGCCCGGCTGATCGGCGCCGAAACCGAAGCCCCAGACCTGGAGTTCCCTTCCCTGCGACTGGTCCAGCGAGCCGCCGATGATGGCCGACTTGAAGTTGACGAACATGTCAACGGCCATTGCCGCGCCGCCCCGCGTCAGTCGATCAGGAGATGTCGCGCCCGGCTCGGCGCCCGATCAGCGCTCCGCGAGGCATGACATCCACGCTAGCTCATCGCCGCGTTGGCGGCGATGTCCCAGCCCATGGTCGGCGCCGCTCCGGCCCCGCCCGTCTCGAGCTGTTCCTTGTAGTCGATCTTCACCGTGGCGAAGTTGAGCGAGATGTTCTCGGTCAGCCGATCCTCGCCACCGCTGCCACCCTCGCTCATCGAGGAGATGATCAGATGCTGCATGGTGATGACGAGGTATTCGAGGGGGTGTTCGCCCGCCTTGCGCACGGTCAGGACCGCCTTGTCGTAGTGTTTGCCGTTGCAGCACGCGAGCGCGAGATCCGGCGTCGACTTGTCGACATATTTGGTGAATGACAGATCCGACACACTGACCTTGCCGGATCCGGTCCCGCCGCCGACGTGCGCGCTGCCGCTGTTGTGCAGGCTCCAACTCCACGCCAGAACGTCGATCTCCTCCTTGTGGACCTTGTCCTTCGACTCGCCCTTGAGCGCGCCGATCTTGATGAACATGTCGAACGCCATGGCCGCTCCTCCTTGTTGAGGCAGTTGGACTTGAACGATACCGAGCGCGCGACGGCCTAGCCGGCGCTCTTCGGCAGACGTGAAACCATGCTCATCGACACATCCATGCCTTCGAGCTGGTAGTGCGGAATGAAGTGGAAGATGCCTTTGTAATAGCCGGGATTTTCCTCGTCCGGAATGACCTGGACCGAGGCCGCCTTGAGCGGTTTGCGAGCCTTGACGAACTCATGCGAGACATCCGGCTGGGCGTCGACATATTGCAGCACCCACGACTGCAGATCGGCCGCCAGCTGCGGAGCTTCGCGCGTGCTGCCGACCCAGTCGCGCACCATGCACTTGAGGTAATGGGCGAAGCGGCAGCTGGCGAAGATGTAGGGCAGGCGCGCAGAGAGATTGGCGCTCGCCGTGGCGTCGGGGTTTTCGTACGCCTTGGGCGAATGCAAGGTCTGCGCGCCGATGAAAGTGGCCTGATCGGTGTTCTTCCTGTGCACCAGGGCCATGATGCCGGCCTTGGACAGTTCCGCCTCGCGCCGGTCGGAGATGGCGATCTCGGTCGGGCACTTGGCGTCCATGCCGCCGTCGTCCGTCGGGAACATCGCCGTCGGCAGCTCCTCGACCGTGCCGCCGGATTCCACGCCGCGGATGCGGGTGCACCAGCCCCAGGTCTTGAAGGCCTCGGTGATGCGCACGCCCAGCGCGTAGGAGGCGTTGAGCCACAGATAGTTGTCGTGCTTGCCGCCGTCGGTGTCCTCCTCGAAGGCGAACTCCTCCACCGGATCGGTATTGGCGCCGTAGAGCGGCCGGCCGAGGAAGCGCGGCATGGTCAGCGCCATGTAGCGGCTGTCGTTGGAATCGCGGAACGAGCGCCAGGCGGTATACTCCGCCGGCTCGAACTGCTTGGCCAGGTCGCGCGGGTTGGACAGCTCCTGCCAGCTTTCCATGCCCAGCAGCTGCGAGCCCGCCGAGGCGATGAACGGCGCGTGCGCGGCGGCGCCGATCTTGGCCAGACCCTTCATCACCTCGATGTCGGGCCCACTGTGGTCGAACGAGTAGTCGCACACGAAGGCGCCGTAGGGCTGACCGCCGAGCTGGCCGAATTCGGATTCGTAGACCTTCTTGAACAGAGGGCTCTGATCCCACGCGGTGTCCCGGAACTGGCGGAACATCTTGCGGGTCTCGTCCTTGGAGATGTTCATCACCCGGATCTTCAGATCCTTGCCCGTCGCGGTGTTGCCGACCAGGTACCACAGGCCTCGCCAGGCCGATTCCAGCTGCTGGTATTCCGGATTGTGGATGATCAGGTTGACCTGCTCGCTGAGCTTGCGGTCGAGGGCGGCGCGCATGGCGTCGACGGTGGTGAAGACGTCGTCGCCGATGATCTTGGCGTCGGCCAGCGCCTGTTGGGCCAGGGTCTGGACCGCCTGCTCGA